>NZ_MUOA01000135.1:0-1902 GCF_002001065.1 Pseudomonas sp. A25(2017)
CGGCGAGGGCGTCGTTTGGTGTAACGAAGTTCACCGAAGCGGAGCTGGCGCCGACTGGGATAGTAATGGTCTGGCCGTTGCTCAACGTCACGACGAGCGGGGCATCAGTTACCGGAGCGTTGACCGAGGCGGTGTAAACCACGGTGCCGCCTTCGGCCACAGCCGAAGTCGCTGTGAGCGAAACGGTGCTGGTGTCGATGGTGTCGGTAACGTCAGTCACCGCCGGGGTAGTGCTCGGAATCAGGTTCTCGAAGTTACCGCCAGTCGCTTGATCGATGCTGACTTCAACTTTGCCAGCGTCTTTGTAGACGTCGTCTGTTGGCGCATCGACGGTCACGGTGCCGGTGGTGGCGCCTGCAGCGATGTTGATGACGGCGCCGTTGCTCAGGGTCACGGTCACTGGCGAGCCAGCGGCGTTGGTCAGGGTTGCGGTGTAAACGATGGAACCGCCTTCAGCAACAGTGTCGGTTGCCGAGAGCGTCAGGCCAGTGGTGTCCTGCACGTCGGTAACGGTGGTGTCCGCCGGAGTGGCGTCGATGTCCAGTTTTTCGTAGTTGCCGCCCTGGGCGTCGTCGATCTTCACGCTCAGGTTGTCGCCGCCGGCGAGGGCGTCGTTTGGTGTAACGAAGTTCACCGAAGCGGAGCTGGCGCCGACTGGGATAGTAATGGTCTGGCCGTTGCTCAACGTCACGACGAGCGGGGCATCAGTTACCGGAGCGTTGACCGACGCGGTGTAAACCACAGTCCCGCCTTCGGCCACAGTCGAAGTCGCTGTGAGCGAAACGGTGCTGGTGTCGATGGTATCGGTGACGTCAGTCACCGCCGGGGTAGTGCTCGGAACCAGGTTCTCGAAGTTGCCACCGGTGGCGTTGTCGATGCTGACTTCAACTTTTCCGGCGTCTTTATAGACGTCGTCTGTTGGCGCATCGACAGTTACGGTACCGGTGGTAGCGCCGGCGGCAATGTTGATCACCGCACCGTTGCTCAGGGTCACGGTCACTGGCGAGCCGGCGGCGTTGGTCAATGTTGCGGTGTAAACGATGGAACCGCCCTCGGCAACGGTATCGGTCGCACTCAAGGTCAGGCCGGTAGTGTCCTGCACGTCGGTAACGGCGGTGTCCGCCGGAGTGGCGTCGATGTCCAGTTTTTCGTAGTTGCCGCCCTGTGCGTCGTCAATCTTCACGCTCAGGTTATCGCCGCCCGCGAGGGCGTCGTTTGGTGTAACGAAGTTCACGCTGCCACTGCTGGCGCCGACCGCGATGGTGATGGTCTGGCCGTTCGACAGGGTGATAACCAACGGAGCTTCGGTCACGGGTGCATTGACCGAGGCGGTGTAAACCACGGTGCCGCCTTCGGCCACAGCCGAAGTCGCTGTGAGCGAAACGGTGCTGGTGTCGATGGTGTCAGTGACGTCAGTCACCGCTGGGGTAGTGCTCGGAACCAGGTTCTCGAAGTTACCACCGGTGGCGTTGTCGATGCTGACTTCAACTTTGCCCGCGTCTTTGTAGACGTCGTCTGTTGGGGCGTCGACGGTCACGGTGCCGGTGGTGGCGCCTGCAGCGATGTTGATGACGGCGCCGTTGCTCAGAGTCACGGTCACTGGCGAGCCGGCAGCGTTGGTCAGGGTGGCGGTGTAAACGATGGAACCGCCTTCGGCGACGGTATCGGTCGCACTCAAGGTCAGGCCGGTAGTGTCCTGCACGTCGGTAACGGCGGTGTCCGCCGGAGTGGCGTCGATGTCCAGTTTTTCGTAGTTGCCGCCCTGGGCGTCGTCAATCTTCACGCTCAGGTTATCGCCGCCCGCGAGGGCGTCGTTTGGTGTAACGAAGTTCACGCTGCCACTGCTGGCGCCGACCGCGATGGTGATGGTCTGGCCGTTCGACAGGGTGATAACCAACGGAG
>NZ_MUOA01000123.1:0-1443 GCF_002001065.1 Pseudomonas sp. A25(2017)
GTGCTCAACAACGATGGCCTGGACTATGTCCCGACCAACAAACACATTCTGTTCGGCCACCACTTCGCGGCCATTGCCGGCGCGGGGCCGCTGGTCGGGCCGGTGCTGGCGGCGCAGATGGGCTATTTGCCCGGCACGCTCTGGCTGATCGCCGGCGTGGTGCTGGCCGGTGCGGTGCAGGACTTCATGGTCCTGTTCCTGTCCACCCGCCGCAACGGGCGTTCCCTGGGTGACATGGTCCGTGAGGAAATGGGTCGCATCCCTGGCACCATCGCGCTGTTCGGCTGCTTCCTGATCATGATCATCATCCTCGCGGTGCTGGCGCTGATCGTGGTCAAGGCCCTGGCCGAGAGCCCATGGGGCATCTTCACGGTGATGGCGACCATCCCGATCGCGATGTTCATGGGCATCTACATGCGCTACATCCGCCCGGGCCGCATCGGTGAAATCTCGATCATCGGCGTGCTGTTGCTGCTGGGCTCGATCTGGCTGGGCGGGCAAATTGCTGCCGACCCGGTCTGGGCCAAGGCCTTCACCTTCACCGGGATCCAGATCACCTGGATGCTGATCGGCTACGGCTTTGTCGCGGCGGTACTGCCGGTGTGGCTGATCCTGGCGCCGCGGGACTACCTGTCGACCTTCCTCAAGATCGGCACCATCGTCGCCCTGGCGATCGGCATCCTGGTCACCATGCCCGATCTGAAAATGCCGGCGCTGACCCAGTTCACCGACGGCACGGGACCGGTGTGGAAGGGCGGGCTGTTCCCGTTCCTGTTCATCACCATCGCCTGCGGCGCGGTCTCGGGTTTCCACGCGCTGATCTCCTCGGGCACCACGCCCAAGCTGCTGGATAACGAAACCAATGCCCGCTACATCGGTTACGGCGGCATGCTGATGGAGTCCTTCGTGGCGATCATGGCCATGGTCGCCGCCTCGGTGATCGAGCCAGGCGTGTACTTCGCCATGAACAGCCCGGCGGCGATCGTCGGCAGTGATGTGGTGGCCGTGGCCCAGACCGTCAGCAGCTGGGGCTTTGCAATCACCCCCGAGGCGCTGCAAGCGGTGGCCAAGGACATCGGCGAGACCACCATCCTGGCCCGTGCAGGCGGTGCGCCGACCCTGGCGGTCGGGATCGCGCAGATCCTGCACTCGGTGCTGCCGGGTGAGAACACCATGGCGTTCTGGTACCACTTCGCGATCCTGTTCGAAGCGCTGTTCATCCTCACCGCGGTGGACGCCGGCACCCGTGCCGGGCGGTTCATGCTGCAGGATTTGCTGGGCTCGTTCGTGCCTTCGCTCAAGCGCACCGAATCCTGGCCGGCCAACCTGATCGCCACCGCCGGTTGCGTCGCGCTGTGGGGTTACTTGCTGTACCAGGGCGTGATCGATCCGCTGGGCGGCATCAACACCTTGTGGCCGCTGTTCGGCATCTCCAACCAGATG
>NZ_MUOA01000056.1:0-1364 GCF_002001065.1 Pseudomonas sp. A25(2017)
TGCTGCAAGGTGGTTTCGTTGGCGCCCTCCACCTGCATCAGGGTTTCGCTGTCCATCGCCAGCCAATCGTCCACCCCGCTGCCGTTCAGCGGCTTGTGCGCGCTGTAGCGCAGACGGGTGCGCAGCGTCGGCGCGCCCGGCTCGCCTTGGGATGATGGGTACACCGTGGTGTCTTTGAGGTTGCGTTCGAAACGGTCCGCCGGGCAACCGTCCTCGCCGTTCTTGGAATAGTAGGTGTAGACGGTCCTGATACCGTTGGGCTCAACCTGTTCGGTATGGTTGCCCTGGTCGTTGTAGACGCTGCGGGTGATTTCGGCGCGGTATTGGGTCGCGTCGTTGTCCAGCTCCCAACGGGTGGTGACTTCCTTGGGGAACTGGAACTGCGGGACCTGGCGCTCGAACGGCACATCCTCGGCGTAATACTGGGTGCTGACACGCTTGACGCAATGTTCCTGTTTGGTTTTTTCTTCCACCAGCAAGTGAAAACGGTTGTAACTGCGTTCGACTGTGCGCGCCACCTGGCCGCCGACCATCAAGCGGGCGGTGCTGCCGTATTCATAACGGGCCTGCAGTTTGTACAGCGGGTCCATCCCGTCTTCCCAACTGACGGTTTCACCGGCGCCGAGGAAGTTATGGCTGGTGTAGCTGAATTGCACCTCGACCATCGTTTCATCGGCGTTTGGCTGGCCAAAGTCGGGGTAGCTGCGATGGCGGGTGACCCGCGGCAAGTTGGGGCGCACAACGCCGCCCGGATAAGGGTGCCCAGTGTCGGCATAAGTGAGGATTTCCCGACCGCCAACCGGTGTCTTGATTTCGTGCAGGCACAGGATGTTGCGGATCGGCCCGTTGCCATAGCCAAAACGCCAGGAGCCCTTGTCGGGCGTGGGCAAGACGATCTCGGTGACCCAGCCGCTGGCATTGAGCTTCATTTCATAACGCGCCAGCGCGGTGCCATTAGGGCCGTCGTAGGGCCGCACGAGGATCTCCACCCACTCATCGTTGGCCTGGCGGTTGATTTGCAGCAGTTCGCCCTGGGCATCGCTGATGCTGTGCAGGCACTGTCCGCCACGGAACGATGCATAGGCAAGTGTGAGGCTGTGGCCGGCAGGCGACTTCACGCTCACAGGCAAGGCGACCCGGGTAAGATCGCCGCCGACTTGAAGCTCTTCGACCATCCCCGACTTATGCAACACGCGGTAGCGGTTGCCGCCCAGATTTTCGAAATGGAAAGTGTCGAGTTTTTTTTCCTTCATATCCGGAAGCGAACCGCTGCCGGTGACTTTGAAGGTTTCCCCGGTGCTCAAGGCCAAAATGTTGTTGGAGGGCGTGAACTGGCTCAAGTTCAAGTTCCAGCCCACCCCGAA
>NZ_MUOA01000049.1:0-1259 GCF_002001065.1 Pseudomonas sp. A25(2017)
TGTACGGACCGGACACATGGTTGACACCTGTGCGGGGACATAGTGGACACATTATGCGCCGTAGTCAGGGTTATTCACGTCGAAGGTCCGTAGAAAGTGATGGCAGAAGTAGACGTCAAACAAGCCATCGTTTTCAGCGTTAGGGCGTATTGCGATGTGCTGTCCAACCAGTCCTTTGGCGATGCTGAAGTAGCGTTTCTGGAAGCGAAATCGACTGTGATAAACCTTGGCCAACACGTCATCCGGCCCATATTCAAACTCTGACAACTGCTGCGGATACGCCCAGGGGCTGGTCCGATAGCGGTCCATAGGCACCTTGTAGCCCAGCGCCTGGTGAGGACGTTGTAGGTTATAGACTTCACGCCATTGATCAAAAGCCGACTGAGCATCCATTAGCGTGGAAAACTGACGGCCATTGAGCACTTCTGCTTTGAGTGAACGATGGAAACGCTCAAGCTTTCCATTGGTTTGGGGGTGTCGAGGACGGCTGAAACTGATTCGGATTCCCAGACGAATCAGCCAGATACTCAGCTCTGTAATCTCCCCTGGATTGCGTGGCGAGCCCCAGGGCGGGCCGTTATCGACGTTGATACGAGCCGGCAAGCCGTAGCGCTGGAAAACCTCAATCATCTTCTCCTTCACCGTGCCCCCCCGTTCGTTATCACAAGCCTGAATGGCCAGGCTGAACCGAGAATGGTCATCCAGCAGGGTCAGGGGGTGGCATCGTCCTTGTTGCAGCGCAAAATGCCCTTTGAAATCCATCTGCCAAAGATCATTAGGCGTGTCGTGTTCAAATCGCAGCGTTGCCGCTTGCTCCCTCTGAGACGGTTGGATCAGACCATGCCGATGCAAGACATTGGTAACGGTGCTGGGAGCAATACGCTTTTCCAAAAGGCAGCTAATCGTGCGTCCTCCCTATGCCGGATGGGCCTGCCTAAGCGCGATGACTTGCGCCTCCAAAGCAGTCTGGGTCAGTTTGGGGCTGGTCGCTGGTCTGCGGGATTTTTCTTGTAAACCAGACTGACCCTGCGCCTCGTAGCGCTCGAGCCACTTGTACGCTGTTTGCGGGCTGATACCGAATCGTCGACACAGCTCACGTTTATTGCTGCCGGGTTGCCGTGCTAAGGCAACGAACTCTTGTTTCAGGCTCATGGCGTCTCTCGTAGTCCAAGGCATGATGGCTTTCCGGCGAAATTGGCTCGCTGGAAAGTGTCCACCATGTCCCCGCACACCCGTCAACCATGTGTCCGGTCCGTACA
>NZ_MUOA01000138.1:0-1235 GCF_002001065.1 Pseudomonas sp. A25(2017)
TGTAGTGGTCAACTAATCCCGGACACGACGTTAAGATTTTCCTCGGCCCGCGCTGGCGCCAACCCATCGTTGAATTGGTGAGGCCGAATCCAGTTGTAGCGATGCATCAAAAAATGGCTGATATCGCGCTGTGCTTCCTGCGCAGTTCGATAGCCCACGGTCGGTATCCATTCTGTTTTCAAGCTGCGAAATACGCGCTCCATCGGTGCGTTATCCCAGCAGTTTCCTCGTCGACTCATGCTCTGGCGCATGCGGTATCGCCACAACCGCTGGCGAAAGAGTCGGCTTGCATATTGCGATCCCTGGTCCGAGTGGAATAGCAGATCCGAAGGCCTGCCACGCTGCTCGTAAGCCATATCCAGCGCTTTGATCACCAGCTCAGCGTCTGGCTTTTCCGACAGCGCCCAGCCCACGATCCGACGCGTACAAAGATCCAGGACTACAGCCAGGTAATGCCACTTTCCTTGCGCCCAAATGTAGGTGATATCGCCGCACCAGACTTGATTGGGTGCTGGCACGTCGAACTCGCGGTTCAATGTGTTCGGGATATCCAGTCTTTCTATTGTTGCTCGCTTGTAGGCATGGGAGCCGGGTTGTTTGCTGACTAAATCAAGCTCGCGCATCAAGCTACGCACTTTGAATCGACCGAGTTGCTCACCGTCTTCACGCATCAGCGACAGGATGCTGCGACTGCCCGCAGAGCTGCGACTTTGCGAGAACAGCTCACTGACGCGACTACGCAATCGAAGGCGTTCAACATCGGGCGTGCGGCGCCGCAGGCGCTGGGCGTAGTAACACGAGCGAGTGACGTCAAACACCTTGCACAGCCAATCAACCGGTTCATGGGCGCTCAACTGGTCAATCAGCGCGAACGCTCGTGATCTTCCGACATCAAGAGCGCGGTAGCCTTTTTTAGTATTGATTTCTCTCGCTCAAGCCGAGCAATCCGGGCTTCCAGCTCCTGAATTTTTTGCTGTTCCGGAGTCAGTGCCTTGCTCTGCGGGGTGACGCCTTTATGTTCTTTCTGAATCTGGTCAACCCAGCGGCGCAATGCCGATTCACCAATGCCGAGTGAACGGCTGGCTTCGATGTAGCTGTAGTTTTGTTTGAGCACAAGGTCGGCAGCCTCGCGCTTGAATTCAGGAGTAAAGGAGCGGCGTTGTTTGGTCATCTGACACCTCGATCTGGCGAGCATTCTCGCCTAAATGGGTGTCCGGTTTCATTAGACCACTACA
>NZ_MUOA01000058.1:0-1026 GCF_002001065.1 Pseudomonas sp. A25(2017)
GGCCGTTCGACAGGGTGATAACCAACGGAGCTTCGGTCACGGGTGCATTGACCGAGGCGGTGTAAACCACAGTCCCGCCTTCAGCGACGGTGGACGTTGCGGTCAGGCTGACAGTCGAGGTGTCGATAGTGTCGGTGACGTCAGTCACCGCCGGCGTGGTGCTCGGAACCAAGTTCTCGAAGTTACCACCAGTGGCGTTGTCGATGCTGACTTCAACTTTGCCAGCGTCCTTGTAGACGTCGTCTGTTGGCGCATCGACCGTCACGGTGCCGGTGGTGGCGCCTGCAGCGATGTTGATGACCGCGCCGTTGCTCAGGGTCACGGTCACTGGCGAGCCGGCGGCGTTGGTCAGGGTGGCGGTGTAAACAATCGAGCCGCCCTCAGCAACGGTATCGGTCGCACTCAAGGTCAGGCCGGTAGTGTCCTGCACATCGGTAACGGCGGTGTCCGCCGGAGTGGCGTCGATGTCCAGTTTTTCGTAGTTACCGCCCTGGGCGTCGTCAATCTTGACGCTCAGGTTATCGCCGCCGGCGAGGGCGTCGTTTGGTGTAACGAAGTTCACCGAAGCGGAGCTGGCGCCGACTGGGATAGTAATGGTCTGGCCGTTCGACAGGGTGATAACCAACGGAGCTTCGGTCACGGGTGCATTGACCGAGGCGGTGTAAACCACAGTCCCGCCTTCAGCGACGGTGGACGTTGCGGTCAGGCTGACAGTCGAGGTGTCGATGGTGTCGGTAACGTCAGTCACCGCCGGGGTAGTGCTCGGAACCAGGTTCTCGAAGTTACCGCCAGTCGCTTGATCGATGCTGACTTCGACTTTGCCAGCGTCTTTGTAGACGTCGTCTGTTGGGGCATCGACGGTCACGGTACCGGTGGTAGCACCAGCGGCGATGTTGATGACCGCGCCGTTGCTCAGGGTCACGGTCACTGGCGAGCCAGCGGCGTTGGTCAGGGTCGCGGTGTAAACGATGGAGCCACCTTCGGCGACAGTGTCAGTTGCCGAGAGCGTCAGGCCGGTAGTGTCCT
>NZ_MUOA01000126.1:0-922 GCF_002001065.1 Pseudomonas sp. A25(2017)
CGGTGAAGGTGGGGGTCGCGCTGACGGATATCCTCACGGGGCTGTATTCGACTGCTGCTATTTTGGCGGCGCTGGCTCATCGGGATCATGCCGGTGGCGGGCAGCACATCGATATGGCCTTGCTGGATGTTCAAGTGGCTTGCCTGGCCAACCAGGCGATGAATTACCTGACCACAGGTAATGCGCCGAAGCGGTTGGGCAATGCCCATCCGAACATCGTGCCCTATCAGGATTTTCCTACCGCCGATGGCGATTTCATCCTTACGGTGGGTAATGACGGCCAGTTCCGAAAGTTCGCTGAGGTTGCCGGTCAACCGCAGTGGGCTGACGACCCGCGTTTTGCCACAAACAAACTGCGGGTGGCGAATCGGGCGGTGTTGATTCCGTTGATTCGCCAGGCGACGGTGTTCAAGACCACCGCCGAGTGGGTGACTCAATTGGAGCGGGCGGGTGTGCCGTGTGGACCAATCAACGACCTTGCCCAGGTGTTTGCCGACCCTCAGGTGCAGGCGCGTGGATTGGCGATGGAATTGCCTCACGTACTGGCCGGTAGCGTGCCGCAGGTGGCCAGTCCGATTCGACTGTCCGAGACACCGGTGGAATATCGCAATGCGCCCCCTTTATTAGGGGAGCATACGCTGGAGGTGCTGCAGCGAGTGCTGGGCTTGGATGAGGCCGCGGTGAAGGTGTTCAGAGAGGCGGGGGTTCTTTGAGCGTTCTCTTCTATATAGAGGAGCGTTTTAAAGGGCGATCTCCAGTGCTGCGCAACTTATTGATAGAAAAGCGAAATTAAGGGTTGACGGCAGATTCTGGAAGTCTATAATTCGCCCCACTTCCGGCGCAGTCGAAACGGAAAACTCCTTGAGATTCAATGAGTTAAGTAAGTTTCGAAGGTGTTGGGCTTCAGGTCATCGAAGCCCGG
>NZ_MUOA01000139.1:0-885 GCF_002001065.1 Pseudomonas sp. A25(2017)
GGGCACGGGGTTGGGATTGGCGATCTGCCAGGGCATGGTCGGTGCCCATGGCGGGCGCATCAGCGTGGCCGATGGTCTCGACGGGCGCGGCACCTGCATCACGTTGCACCTGCCCTTGCAGGCACAACCGGGCATGGACGATGAAGCTTGAGCGGCGCTGAGTTACTCTTGTCCTATCTGCTTGCCTTCCCACCTGAGTGCAACGAACGAACCCCATGAGCCAGACCGCGACCCTTTTGGTCATCGATGACGAGCCGCAGATCCGCAAATTCCTGCGCATCAGCCTGAGTTCCCAAGGCTACAAGGTGCTGGAAGCCGGCACCGGCGCTGAAGGCCTTGCCCAGGCTGCGCTGAACAAACCCGATCTGCTGGTGCTCGACCTGGGCCTGCCAGACATGGACGGTCAACAAGTGTTGCGCGAGTTTCGCCAATGGTCGGCGGTGCCGGTGCTGGTGCTCTCGGTACGGGCCAGCGAAGCGCAGAAGGTCGAGGCGCTGGACAACGGTGCCAACGATTATGTGACCAAGCCGTTTGGCATCCAGGAGTTCCTTGCCCGCATCCGCGCCTTGTTGCGCCAGGCCCCGGCGGGCGAGCCACAGGAAGCCGCGCTGAAGTTCGGCCCGCTGACGGTGGACCTGGCCTATCGACGGGTGCTGCTGGACGGCAGCGAAGTGGCCCTGACCCGCAAGGAGTACGCCGTACTGGCGCAACTGGCGCGCCACCCGGGGCGGGTCATCACCCAGCAGCAACTGCTCAAGGACATCTGGGGACCGACCCACACCGAAGACAGTCACTACCTGCGGATCGTGGTCGGTCACCTGCGCCAGAAACTGGCCGACGACCCGACCCGGCCGCGGTTCATTGTGACCGAGGCGGGGGTGGGGT
>NZ_MUOA01000020.1:0-860 GCF_002001065.1 Pseudomonas sp. A25(2017)
TCCAATATCCAGGCAAGCTGACCCACCGCTATCGCGAGCAAGCTCGCTCCCACACTGGATCTTCAGTGGACAAGAAACTTGAGCCCAGCACAGATCCCTCTGTGGGAGCGAGCCTGCTCGCGATAGCGGTGGGTCAGCTTGCCTGGATATTGGATGTGCCGGCCTCTTCGCGAGCAAGCCCGCTCCCACACTGGATCTTCAGTGGGCAAGAAACTTGTGTTTGGCACAGATCCCTCTGTGGGAGCAAAGCTTGCTCGCGATAGCGGTGAGTCAGCTTGCCAGGATGTTGGATGTACCGCCGTCATCGCGAGCAGGCTCGCTCCAACACTGGTCTTGTGTCAGTCCTCAATCTCCCGGTTATCCATAGCCCCTGTGGATCTTCAGTGGGCAAGAAACTTGTGTTCGGCACAGATCCCTCTGTGGGAGCAAAGCTTGCTCGCGATGGCGGTGGGTCAGCTTGCCCGGATGTTGGATGTGCCGCCGTCATCGCGAGCAGGCTCGCTCCCACACTGGATCTTCAGTGGACAAGAAACTTGAGCCCAGCACAGATCCCTCTGTGGGAGCGAGCCTGCTCGCGATAGCGGTGGGGCAGCTTGCCTGGATGTTGGATGTGCCGGCCTCTTCGCGAGCAAGCCCGCTCCCACACTGGATCTTCAGTGGGCAAGAAACTTGTGTTTGGCACAGATCCCCTGTGGGAGCGAGCTTGCTCGCGAAAGCGGCGGGTCAGCTTGCCTGGATGTTGGATGTGCCGCCGTCATCGCGAGCAGGCTCGCTCCCACACTGGTCTTGTGTCAGTCCTCAATCTCCCGGTTATCCATAGCCCGGAGGATTTTCAATGGGCAAGAAGCTTGTGATCTACA
>NZ_MUOA01000057.1:0-160738 GCF_002001065.1 Pseudomonas sp. A25(2017)
TGGCAAGGATGTTGAATGTGCCGCCGCCATCGCGAGCAAGCTCAGCTCCCACAGTTTTCCGGGGTGATCATGAAATTCGAGCTACACCCCGAATCCCTGTGGGAGCGAGCCTGCTCGCGATAGCGGAGGGTCAGCTGGCAAGGATGTTGAATGTGCCGCCGCCATCGCGAGCAAGCTCAGCTCCCACAGTTTTCCGGGGTGATCATGAAATTCGAGCTACACCCTGGATCCCCTGTGGGAGCGAGCTTGCTCGCGATAGCGGTGGTCAGATCGCACCGAGATTGGATGCCGCTTCCGCAACCATGGCCGCCCGGACGCTGGGGCGTGCGGCGATTCGTGCCATGAACGACGCCAGCGCCGGCCAGTCCCTGATCTGGATATTGAACAACGGCAGCCAGTTCAAGACGGTAAACAAATAGCTGTCGGCCAGGCCAAAGGTGCCCATCAGGTAATCCTGTTGTTCAAGGGCCTGGCTGAGGTAATCCAGGCGCTTGAACAGTTTTGCCCTGAAGATGGCCTTGGTCGGCTCTGCCATATCGGCGTTGAACAGCGGCGCACATCCGCTGTGAATCTCGGAGGTGATGAAGTTCAACCATTCCTGCAAGCGAACCCGCTCCCAAGTGCCATTGGCCGGCGCCAGCGTATTTGCGGGAACCAGGTCGGCCAGGTACTGGATGATGGCGGGCCCCTCGGTCAGGACATTCCCGTTATCCAGTACCAAGGCTGCCACGTAGCCCTTGGGGTTGATGGTCAGGAAATCGAGCCCATCGGCAGTTCGCTTGGTCTTGTTGTCGACCCGAATCAATTCAAAGGGCAGACCCAATTCCCGCAGCACGATGTGCGGGGACAATGAGCAGGTCATGGGGGCGAAGTACAGTTTCATGGTTTCCTCAAGGACAGGGGACGTGCCGCCAGAATCGGTGAGGGCCGAAACATTTTCAAAGGACATCTTCAGTGCTAGCGTATGACAAAATCTCATGAGCACGACAACCCAAATGGCCGCCAGAATTCCCTCCCTTAACGGTCTGAAAGCATTCGAATCAGCCGCGCGGCATATGAGTTTTACCAAAGCCGCAGAGGAGTTGAACGTCACCCAAACAGCCATAAGCCATCAAATTCGCCGACTGGAAGAGGAGCTGGGCGTGCGCTTGTTCTTGCGGCTCAAGGATGGCCTGGCCCTGACAAACGAAGGCCATGCCTATTTCCCAGGCGTTCGCGCGGCGTTCCATGAGTTGCGCTATTGCACGCAGACGTTGCTGGAGAGCCGCAATAACAGCGTCTTGACGATCAGTACCCTGGTTTCATTTGCCTCCAAATGGTTGTTGCCGCGACTGGCGTCATTCCAGCAGGCGTTTCCCAACATTGACGTGCGCGTTACGGCATCCACCGAACGGGTGGATTTTCGTAAGGGCGGCGTCGATGCGGCCATTCGTTACGGTTCCGGGGACTGGAAGGGCTTGCGTGCCGACTGGCTGATGGCCGATGAGATCTTTCCGGTGTGCAGCCCCAGGCTGCTGCAAGGTCCGACGGCCTTGGAGAAGCCGCGCGATCTGGCCCAGCACACCTTGTTGCAGGTCAGTGGGGTGACCCGCGACGACTGGAGTGCCTGGTTGAGTGCCGCCGGCCAACCGAAAAAACTGGCCGAAGGCAGCCGGCTGACATTCGACCTGGCCATGATGGCTGTTCAGGCCGCCGTTGACGGTCTGGGGGTGTGCATCGGGCGTTCAACCTATGTCGAGGATGACCTGAAGGCCGGGCGATTGGTTGCACCCTTTGATCTGCGATTGAAGTCTGATCTCGGCTTTTATTTCGTGAGCCCGCATGAAACAGCCGACACCCCCAAAGTGCAGGCCTTTAGAACCTGGTTGATGGATTCGGTGGGTTTTGGCGCCGAAACATAATTACAGCGTACCGTTCAGCCTCCAGTCAGCGAGCCGATATGAACAGAAGGTCCGCTTACTTTCAGGGTTCACCGAGGGTACGTCATGTTTAATACAACACTAAAAAATGAACTGACGGCTAGGACGGCCGAATTGGCAACCTACAAAGGACTGGTCGGCGCCTTGGAGCGGTCGATGGCTGTTATCGAGTTCAGCCCCGATGGCAAGGTCCTTCGGGCGAACGAGAATTTCCTTGCCACGATGGGCTACCGCGCGGATCAATTGGCCAGCCTGTCCCATCGGGATTTCTGCACGCCTGCGCTGGTGGGCAGCGCCGAGTACCGTGAATTCTGGAACCAGTTGCGCGCCGGTCAATTCGTTTCTGGCACGTTTCAGCGCCGCAGCGCGCAAGGGCGGAACGTGTGGCTGGAAGCCAGCTATAACCCGGTAGTGGACGAGCAAGGGCGCGTCGTGAAGGTGGTCAAGTACGCGCTCGATGTCACCGCCAAGGTTGCCAACGAGGCCGAGACTCGTGGTCGGCTGGCGGCACTTGATCGTGCCATGGCGGTGATCGAGTTCGACCTGGGCGGCAACATCCTGACTGCCAACGACAACTTCATGAATGTCATGAATTACTCGCTGGCAGAGCTCAAGGGCAAGCACCACCGGATGTTTTGCGAACCGAGCCTGGTCGGTAGCTCGGAGTACAGTGATTTCTGGCGGCGTCTCAACGCGGGTGAGTTTTTCAGCGGTCAATTCAAGCGTCTCGGCAAAAACGGCAAGGTCGTCTGGCTGGAAGCCAGCTACAACCCGGTCTACGACGCCGAGGGCAAGTTGTGCAAGATCGTGAAGTTCGCCAGTGACATCAGCGAACGGGTGGAGAAATTCGAAGAGGACTCGCGCGGCGCTTCCCGTGCCTACCACATCTCCGCCGAGACCGAACGTGTGGCCGAACAGGGTGCCCAGGTGATTCACCAGACTGCCAAGGAGATGCGCGAGATTGCCGACAACATTGGCTCTTCCGCGCGTCTGGTTGGGCAGTTGGGGGCGCGTTCGGAAGAGATCACGGCCATCGTCAACACCATTCGCGGCATTGCCGACCAGACCAACCTGCTGGCCCTCAACGCGGCCATCGAGGCGGCGCGGGCCGGGGACCAGGGGAGGGGATTCGCGGTGGTGGCCGACGAGGTCCGGCAACTGGCCGGGCGCACCAGTCGCTCCACCTCGGAGATTGCCGAAATGATCGGCATGATCCTCTCCGAGACCCGCGAAGCCGTCGCCAGCATGAACGTGACCCATGAAGGCGCATTGCGCGGCGTAACCCTGGCAGATCAGGCCGGTTCGGTCATCGTGCAAATCAGGAACGGGACCACGGATGCACTTGAGGCCGTGAGTATGTTTGCGTCCAAGCTCGACGAGTCCGAGGTGATTCCCAAGACGGCTATCGGCTGGGTGGGTTGAGGTGAGCTGAGTCCTCGCCCTGGCGATCCATGCGCTTGACCCGTTCAAGCAATACCGCTCGCAGCTCCGGCGGTCGCACGGGCTTGGCCAGCACCGAGATGTTCAGGCTTTGCAGTGATTGGCGTATCCGCTCGATCTCATGCCCGGTGATGATCAGCGCCGGGACTTGCCAGCCGCGCTGCTCGCGTAGCGCGGCGATGCATTCGGCGCCCGAGACTTTTGTGCCCAGGTCGAAATCGGCGATGACGATGTCGCAATCGCTGGTCAGCCCCTCGCCGTCGCTGTGGGTTTCAACCTCGCACCCCCATTTTTCCAGCAGCGCCGAGGTTGCCATCAGCACGTTGGCGTCGTCCTCTACCAAGCACACCCGCAACCCGTCCAGGCGATTCTGTACGGGCACCACCTTGGGCACCATGACGCGGGGTGTCGCCGGTTCCAGGCCACTGATCGCCACCCTGGTGCCTTGTCCGACTTTGGAGCGGATGTGTACATCGACACCGAGTATCAGGCCGATGCGCTTGACGATGGACAGGCCAAGACCAAGGCCCTCGACATCTTTGTCGCGCACATGGCGCACGCGGTAGAACTCCTTGAACACTTCGGGCAAATGTTCGGCAGCAATGCCGCGCCCCTTGTCGTAGATCACCACGGTCAGGCGCTTGCCCTGGCGCCGCACGCCGATCAGCACCGGTTGGCCGGGCGCGTATTTGAGGGCATTGGACAGCAGGTTCTGCACCATCGTGGTCAGCAAACCGGGATTGACGCTGACCCAGTAAGGACAGGCACGTAGGCGCAACTCAACGCCGGCCCAGCGCGCCGCCTCGGTGTTCTGCTTGACGACGTCCTGCAGTAAAGCGCCCAAGTGGACGGTATCGGCCTGCGGGGTCAGCTTGCCGTGATCGAGGGTGTAGATATCGAGGATCGAACGGAACAACTGCGACACGGTGTGCAGTGAACGGTCGATGTTGTCCACCAGCCGTAATTCTTCCAGCCCCAGCCTGGCGTCACGCAAGCAGGCGGTGAACAGGCCGATGGAGTGGATCGGTTGGCGCAGGTCATGGCTGGCCTGGGCCAGGAACCGTGATTTCTCCTGATTGGCCGAAATGGCTTCTTCAGAGGCAATGCGTGTGCGCTTGAGCAAAATGTGCGCGTAGGCTGGCACCACGATGGTGGTGACGATCAACATCAGGAACATGTAGGGCTGCGTACGCCAGAACGGAGTCAGCCAGAAAACCAGCATCAGGGTCGACAGCGCGATAACGGTTGCCAGCGCCAGGTAGCGCGAGCCGAAGCGCATGCCATTGCCCAGCGTGACCCAGAGCAGCGCTGCGTAGATCGGCAATGCCTCTTCGCCTCCCAGTACCATGGCAAATGCGATGCCGGAGTAGTCATGCAGCATCGTGAAAAGGTGCCGCCAGAAGAAGTGACCTGGCCAGCGCTTGATGAACATGCGCAGGAATACCGAGACGAAGATGAACGTGCAGATGTAGATAATGATGGGCACGTAGCTCGCCGCGTCCTCTGGATAGAGGCCGACCAGGATGACGATATACAACAGCGCACAAGCGCTGACGATCAGGCGTAACGTGGCCTGGTCGAGTTCACTGTTCTTTTCCACTGGCTTTGGCACCGCATGACCTCTGATGCCACCAAGCGTAGCGGCTAGCCTCGGTGAAGGTTGGGAACAGACTTGATGCTGTCCCCAACGGGCGATGTGATTGCGTCAGTAGACCCTGTAGTACTTCACGACGTCATCGACGAAATAGATGGTCAATACCGAACCTTGGGTCTGGCTTTGGCCTGTTTTCGTGCCGGTCACGCTGCTGACGTCATTGGCTACGGTTTGCGCCTTGTACAGTTGCGCCGAGGTTTCATACATCTTCAGGCTGGTTTCGGTCGACACGTACTTATGGGCCAGCTTCATGTACCTATCCAGGCCCTCATCAGTCTTTTCATAGGTCCAGTTCGACTCGTTACTGGAGCTCGTCGAATTGAGTTCTTCATTTGTCGGCGCGCCGAACATTTGAGTGATCTGGCCTTTTGTCGTCTTGCCCGGAATGATCGTTTGCTTGAGGTAAGAGACGTCGTATTTTTTGGCGCCCTGATTCAAGGAACTCATCAAGTTGCCCAAGTCGCCGGTGTTTGCACAACCGTTGAGTACGCCCGCCAGCACGCACAGCGCCATTCCATTTCTAAGTGCTTTTCCATATTCGAAGGACATGATGACTTACCTTGAGTTAATGTCAGGACCATTCCATTTCAACCGGGCAGACGGCGAAGTTGACCCAGCATTGCGCCGCCTATCGATTTATTAAATCCATAGGCTTCGCACGCCATAACGTTTCAATAGGCACAGTGACACTGCACGGTGTATGGCACGTTGGTTACTTTATGTTTGGCTGTTCGAACAGCCTTTTATGGAGCGTCCACAGCTTAGGAGGAGAGTACTGGGCGAAGCTATAGTACAAGTGTGCTATGGCCTCGGAGATGGGCAGGCAGGGAGGGTGATGCTCAATTAATATTCGCGGTCGTTATACATTTAATTGTCTTGCCTTTCCGGCCATCCACCCTTGCTTGGGAAGTTGGAAAACTGCGCCGCAGCCGCCGCGCGGGTGGGCACACCGAGGGATTTGAGCAGGCTTGAGACATGGATGCGCACCGTGAACGGGGAGATACCCAGGTCCCGGGCTATCTCCTTGTTGGTCTTGCCGGCGGCGATCAAGCCAAGCACTTGCCGTTGGCGCGCGGTCAGGTGGGAAAGTGCATCGTCCAGGATCGCGTTTTCGGCTTGATACTTCACCACCACTTCGCCTTCGCGTATTGCCATGATGGCGTCGGCAATACCGGCGGGGTCGATATTCTTGCCGATGAAACCGTCGGCACCCAGCGCCATCACCTGGGAAATAACATCGACGTCATCGACCATTGAAACCACAATGATCGAGGTGCGTTTGAACTCACTGCGCAACTGGCCTATGACCTGCAGCGATTTGATCCCGGGAAAGCGCAAGTCGAGTATCAGGGAGTCCACTTCCATCCCGGAGCGTGCCAGCGCCAATACTTCGTCCAGATTGCCTGCCTGTTCTATGGAGGCGGTCGGCATGAGTCGTTCAATGGTCCTCAGCATGCCTTCGCGAAACAAAGGATGGTCATCCGCCACAATTACTCTGCACGTCATGCTTCAGATCCTTCTGATCTTCCAGTTCACGAATCGTAACCTAAACCACCCCCTTGGGTTTCAAGTTTGAAACAACCTTTCATGTTGGAACAATCCAGTGATTATGACGGAAAAGAATAGCGAGCTTGCTCGAGCTGACCAAGAACTTTGCCAGCGTCAGGACCTGACCTTCGTTCGGGCCATTCCTCGTGCTTCCACCGTTCCATTTTATGAAACGGTGGATTGCAGTTTGTGCGTATTCCAGCGCCGTCGCTTTGGGCAGAAGATGACTCCAGCCACTTGCACAGCCGTGCAAACGATGGCGGAGAATCCCCAACCGTAGCGCACTGGCGCAGGCGTTCATGCTGCGAGCGCGAGGAGTAGCTGATGGACGAAGCCTTGCAAGCAAAAACCTCGCCCTGGCACGAAGGAGAGCTGGCCTTGCAGCGCTCCGTCGGGGCAGTCGACATGATGGCCGGTGTCGGTCAACGGCAACTGGCGCGTACCTGGATGCCGGACCAGCATCGGGCGTTCTACGCCCAACTGCCTTTCGTGGTGCTGGGGGCGGTGGATCGGCAAGGCGACGTCTGGGCGACCCTGCGCGCTGGGCAACCGGGCTTCATGAACTCGCCCGATCCGCAGACCCTGCACATCAACCTCGAGCCCGAGCCGAACGACCCGGCCCAGGAGGGCATGGGTGAGGGCGATGCGATCGGGATGCTGGGCATCGAGTTGCACACCCGCCGGCGCAACCGCATGAACGGTGTCGTGCGTCGTCAGCTCGACCCGGGGCTCGAGATTTCAGTGAGCCAGGCGTATGGCAACTGCCCTCGCTACATCAACCTGCGCCAGTACCAGTTTGTCGACGCGCAGGCCGTCGCGCCGCGTCAACTGAGCGTGTCCGACCCGCTGGTGCGGCGTCTGGTGACGGCGGCCGATTCGTTCTATATCGCCACCTACGTGGTACGCGATGGCGAGCGGCAGGTCGATGCTTCTCACCGTGGCGGCAAGCCGGGGTTTGTGCGCATGGATGAAGATGGATCGCTGACCATTCCGGACTTTTCCGGCAACCTGTTTTTCAACACGCTGGGCAACATCCTGCTCAATCCTCGGGCCGGTCTGGTGTTCGTCGATTTCCAGACGGGCGATCTGCTGCAAATGAGTGGCTCGGCGCAAGTGCTGCTGGACGCCCCCGAGATCAGCGCGTTCCAGGGCGCCGAGCGGCTGTTGCGCTTTACCCCGCAGCGCATCGTGTATCGCCCGGCGGCCATTGCCCTGCGCTGGAAGGACCAGGACGAAGGCGACTCGCCCAACTCAATGATGACCGGCAGCTGGGAGCAGGCCGCCGAGCGCTTGCAGGCCGAGGCGCTGCGTAGCCGCTGGCGTGCATTGCGGGTCGCGCGGGTGGTGGATGAAAGCCCCGACATTCGCTCGTTCTACTTGCAGGCGAGCGATGGCTTGGGGTTGCCCCGGTTTGAAGCCGGGCAACATTTGCCGGTGCGGATCTTGTTGGAGGGGCAGAACGCTCCATCGATCCGGACCTACAGTGTATCCAGTGCGCCGTCGGATGATTTTTTGCGCATCAGCGTCAAGCGCGATGGTTCGGTGTCGTCCCACCTGCATGATCAGGTGCAGGCGCTGCACGAGATTGAGGCGCGGGCGCCCCAGGGCCATTTCACCGTCCAGGCCACCGAGCGGCGTCCGTTGGTCTTGCTGGCAGCGGGGGTAGGCATCACGCCGCTGTTGTCGATGTTGCGCGAGGTGGTTTACCAGGGCCAACGCATCAGCCGCATGCGCCCGGTCTGGCTGGTGCAAAGCGCTCGCTCGGTGGCCGACCTGGCTTTTCGTGACGAGATCGACGAACTGGCCGCCCGTGCCGGCGACAAGCTGCAGGTTCTGCGTATGGTCAGCCAGCCACCGACTGAGGGAGGGGACACTGACGGCTACGACCTGGCGGGCAGGATCGATGTGGAACTGCTCAAGAAGCTGCTGCCGCTCAACGACTACGACTTCTATTTGTGCGGGCCGGGCAGCTTTACCCAGGCGCTGTACGACGGGTTGCGCAAACTGCGCATCCCTGATGATCGCATTCACGCGGAAACCTTCGGGCCCTCGACGCTTGTGCGGGATCTGGAAGTGAGCATGCCGGCGCCAGTGCAAGTGCCGGCTGCGAGTGAAGCGGTGAAGGTCTTGTTCGCCAGTTCCGGCAAGGAGGCACGTTGGGAGCCGGGCAGTGGGACGCTGCTGGAACTGGCCGAAGCGCGCGGCCTGAACCCGGAATTCAGTTGTCGTGGCGGTTCCTGCGGCACCTGCAAAACCCGCTTGAGCCGCGGCCAGGTGCATTACCTGAGCCTGCCGGCCGAACCGGTTGGCGAAGGTGAGGTGCTGATCTGTTGCGCCGTACCGGCCCAGGGGAGCGAGCCGTTGGTGCTCGAGGTCTAGGCTGACGGCCCGACTGTTTCACCGGATGAAATGCTGGGATTGGTGTGTATAGCCGTTGCTGCGGTAACGGCTGCTTAGGGTCCCGCCCTGACGGCGGGTCACTTTTGGAAAAGCCGGGAGCGGGACCTGCCAAAAGTAACCAAAAACGCATGCCCCACCACTCGGTGTCTCGCCTAGGCTCGGCATGCCTGAACGAAGGCATTGCCGAGATCAACGTCCACCGCGAGGCGGCCTGATAGCCGACCTGGTTCTTGGTGGGACCGCGTTTCTCCTGTTGGAGCGAGCTTGCTCGCGAAGACGGTGTGTCAGTTTGCGGTGATGTTGGATGTGCCGGCCTCATCGCGAGCAAGCTCGCTCCCACAATTTGGGTTGGGGACAGCCGAAGAAACAGGTCGGCTGTAAGGCCGCCTCGCGAGCAAGCTTTGCTCCCACAGGTCCTACTCAAACAGATCTGATGGGTGTACGACCAGGAGAACCAGGTCGGCTATTAGGCCGCCTCGCGGTGGACGTTGATTTCGGTGCCCCGTTAACCACGATGGCCGAACGCAGGCATTGTGGAGTGGGCATCCCGGCATGGATGCCGGGATAGCCGCGCTGGGCCATGGATGGCCCTTCGCGGCGGGCCCACGGAGCAATGCCTTCGTTCAGGCACACCGAGCCTAGGTGAGGTGCCAAGTGGTGGGGCATGAGCGCTTTGGTTACTTTCGACTGGGCCGGCTTCCGGGCTTTTCGAAAGTGACTCGCCGTAAGGGCGAAACCCTAAGCAGCCGTTACCGCAGCAACGGATATGCACACCAAAAAATAACCCCTATCGGAACGGAATATCAAAACCTCGGTAAGCCTTTTTGTGCAGTCAACTGCGATTGTTTCAGATAGCGCAATCAGGTCATGTAATTCCTGGGCATTCTCTAAAAACCGTCCGCCAGTGAAACTGATCCCAGAAGCGATTGACCGTTTCGGGTCGTCGCAGCGCTCTCCATTCACCGGGAGATTCTCATGATCGACACGACTTGCATCGGCAACCTTCGACCGGATACCTCCCTTGCGATTTACCCAGAGCACGAAAGCGGATTCCTGTTGCCCCAATTGACGAGCGCCTTGGCAAGCGAGTCCGCACTGATCCGGTTGCAATGCAATGTATGGGTGTTGCCTATGGATCAAGGCTCGCGTTGTTGAGGTACAAGTCCTGAAATTGTTTTCATGTACTAATCTTCTGGCAGTCACGGTAAATGTAGTCATTTAATTTGCCAGCAGAGATACCTCAAATGACGAATCATGAAAGCGTTGTCGGCAGAGCCAATGAGGCCGACCTTGACGGAATCCTGGTGCTTCAGGCTGCGAATCAGATGGCGCGCGGCGGCTCGCTTTCTGCGAGCCTGCCAGAAGCCCGTGTGATGGCGATGATGCAGGAGATGCCCCTGATTGTTGCGCGTCGCGATGGCCATATCACCGGTTTCCTGATGACCACCACGCGTGCGATGAATGCCGACCTGCCGATCGTACAGGCGATGTTCGGCGCTTATCCTGGCGCGGCGGATGCCTATGTCTATGGTCCGATTTGCGTAGGCGAGGAAGAGCGTGGCAAGGGCTTGGCCCAACGCATGTTCGCGGATCTTCGACGGCTCGAGCCTGGGCGCGAAGGCATTCTTTTCATACGTAAAGACAATGAAGCGTCGCTTCGTGCGCACTTGAAAATGGGGATGAAAGAGGTCGCTTCTTTTCCGTTCAATGGGTTCGACTTCGCTGTTTATTCGTACATTGGCTAGGCAGGAAACGAAAGCGCCAATAAACGATTACCTCAATGGCTTGAACGTCGTACTCCAGCGCTCCCAGTCGGGAGACTTGCGGAAACTCGACGGTCATGGTTTTCCCCCTTTGAGGACACCAGCATGAGGCTGACAAGCACAACGCGCTCGACCGATCTTGCTATCTTGAACGCCCCGCCTGGTCATAGGCCATGCATTACGATCGACTAAGTCGACACCGAGTCATGGCAACAGACGCAAAGCTTGTTGCCATCGAAATCCCGAAAGTAGGCGCCGTAATAATCAGGGTGGTAGAGCCGGTCTAGGGACTGCTGCGCAGTCCAGCGGGAGCAAGCTCCCTCGCCACGGGGGGCGCCCGTACTCAAAAATGAAGTCGAGCGCTGCTTTTGTGGCGAGGGAGCTTGCTCCCACTGGGCTGCGTAGCAGCCCCAGGACCAAACCCGCTAAACGATCAAGCCGACAGCGGCGGCGTCCGCGGTGGGACCAGGCGTTTTGAACCAATCGATTCAAACGCCGAAGCCAATCGCAACAGCTTCGAATCATCATAGGCACGCCCGGAAAACGTCAGCCCGGCCGGCATGCCGATGTCCGCCATGACGCCCATCGGCACGGTGACGGTGGGCACGCCCAGATGGCGGATGGCAAGGTTGCCGTTGGCGACCCAGACGCCGTTGCTCCAGGCGATATCGGCAGACACCGGGTTGACGTCAGCATCGGCCGGGCCGACGTCGGCGACGGTCGGGAAGATCACCGCGTCCAGGCCCAGTCGCGCCATCCAGTCCTCCAGATCGATTCGACGTGTCTCTTCAAGCCCACGCAGGCCGTCGGGCAGGGTCGGGATCTGGTTCCACGGCGTGATGCCGCGCTGGGCCATCTTCACGTACTCATCCATGCCAGCGGCCAGATCATCCTCTCGGTTGGGCAGGGTGCCCGGGTCGTGGGGGAAGATCTTCGGTCCGTCGACGTCGGCCAGGCGATTCAGCTTCGGATCACCGTTGGCCCGCAGGAAGTCATCGAATGCCCAGGCCGACAGGTCCCACAACTCATGGTGCAGGAACTCTTTGGAAACCAGGCCGCGGGTGAACACCGTGGGTGCGCCAGGACGATCGCCCTCGCAGTTGGACACCAGGGGGAAATCCACCTCGACCACTTCGGCGCCGCAGGCCTCAAGCGCCTTGCGCGCTTGCTCCCAGAGCTCGATCACCGAAGCGCGGGTGATGATTCGCTGCCCCGTCGGGCCGCCGATGCCGGGGGCTTGGGCTGTGCCTGCGTCAGGGTCGGCGTTGATGTACATCCGAGGAACGCCGAACCGAACGCCTGCCAGCGCATTTGGGTGGCTGGCAAGGCTCGGATACGAGGCCGGACGAACCGAGTCGACGCTCGGAATCGGCACCCAAGGTTGCAGGCGCCACAGGTCGCCACGGGTGTCCGGGTCATTGGCGACCACCACGTCCAGCACTTCCAGCAGGTCGGCCATGGTCCTGGCGTAGGGCACGACGACGTCCATCGTCGGCGTCAACGGCCAGTTGCCACGCACCGAGATCACGCCGCGTGACGGTGTATACGCGCACAAGCCATTGTTCGACGCTGGACCGCGCCCGCTCGACCAGGTTTCTTCGGCAAGGCCGAACGCTGCGAAACTGGCGGCAGTTGCCGTGCCCGCACCGTTCGAGGAGCCCGAGGCAAAGGGTGCGGTGAGGTAGTCGCCGTTGTACGGGCTTTCCGCACGCCCATACACCCCGCGCTGCATGCCGCCGTTGGCCATGGGCGGCATGTTGGTCTTGCCCAGGCAAATGGCCCCGGCGGCGCGAAGCCGTTCGATGGTGAACGCATCGCGATAAGCAACCAGGTCCTTGAACGCCGGGCTGCCGGAAGCGGCGGTGAGGCCCTTGACCAGGTAACTGTCCTTGGCCGTGTAGGGAATACCGTCGAGCGGCCCCAGGGTCTGGCCGTTGGCCCGACGGGCATCGCAGGCCCGGGCTTCTTTCAATGCATCGGGGTTGCGCACCACCACCGCGTTGAGGGCTGTGGGCGTATCGGGGCCGTCGTAGGCATCGATCCTTGCGAGGTAAGCCTGGACAAGCGCTACCGCCGTGGTCTGGCCCGACTCCAGCGCGGCGCGCAGTTGGGCAATGGAAACTTCGGTGATGTCGATCATGCAGTTACCGCCGCGGCAGGAGGATGACGGGGTGTGCGGGGCCGTTGAGGTTGGGGCCTGGCACGTCAGGGTCATCTCAAAGTGGATATTTATCGGGTTTTGCCTACTGTACTACGGAAAAACGATCAAGGGCAGCTCCGGTTTGACCGGACTATTTGTCGAACGAACCCAAATTTGCCACCTTCAGACTTCGTTAAGAAACGGCCCCGATACTTTCTCCCAATAGCCCGAGGGAGAACGTTGACCCATGCCCGATTTCGACTGGAACATCCATCTGCCGCTGGCCTTTGGCGACGCCGGCCCGCCGGTTCGCCACCTGCACCGGGCTTTGCCGGGACAACCTCGGCGAGCTGAGCTCGAGGCGTTCATCCAGCAGCGTTTTCGCCAGGTCCACGGCGCCGATATTCGTCACTTCATGCCGCAGCTGTTCGGGCTCGACGATGTCCACGGCACGCTCTGCGCAGCCGCTGGTGTGCGCCGGGCCGCTCAGGGGGCGCTGTTTCTCGAGCGTTATCTGGACAGCCCCATCGAGCCCTTGATCAGCGCCGCCGCCGACCGTGCGGTGGATCGCGCCGGCATTGTCGAGGTCGGCAACCTGGCCGCCAGCGACACGGGGAGCGCCCGGCTGAGCATCATCGCGATCACATATCTGTTGGCCATGGGCGGCCTGGAGTGGGTCGCGTTCACCGGCAACATCGGCCTGGTCAACAGCTTCCATCGCCTGGGCCTCAAGCCCGTGACCCTGTGCCCGGCCGACCCGCAGCGCCTCGGCGAGGACCGCCACCTGTGGGGTCGCTACTACGAAAGCCAGCCGTGGGTTCATGTCGGGAACATCCGCGCCGGTTTCATTCATCTGCGCAATAGCGGCCTGTTCAATCGCCTGGGACTGCCGACGGACCTCGGAGAAACCAGCCATGTCGCCTGAAATGGAACGCTTCAAGCGCACGCTGCGTGGTCATGCCGAGCGCAGGGGCCATGCCGTGGCACTGTGGGGCGACGGCTCGCAGCTCGACTACGCGACACTTTATTCCGAAGTGGTGTACCGCCAGCAACGCCTGCGCGATGAACACATCAGTGTTGTCGCCCTGGCCCTGGACAATGGCATCGAAGCGATGCTCTGGGACCTTGCCGCACTGTTCGAAGGGCTGACCTGCGTCTTCCTGCCCGGGTTTTTCAGCCAGGCTCAACGTCGGCACTGCCTGGAACAGAGCCAGGCCGAGCGAGTGATTGCCGAGCCTGCGTTCGAAGCGGAACTGCAAGCTGCCGGATACCAGCACAGTGGCGAGTTCTGGCGGCGGCACTTCGACGGACCGAGCCGTCTGCCGGCCGGCACCGCCAAGCTGACGTTCACCTCCGGTACCACCGGCACGCCCAAAGGTGTCTGCCTGAGCGCCGACAGCCTGTTGCGGGTGGCCCGTGAACTGGAGCAGGCCAGCCAACCGGTCGAGGCCAGGCATCACCTGGCGTTGCTGCCCCTGGCGATTCTGCTGGAAAACCTTGGCTGCTACGCGGCGTTGTATGCCGGTGCCATGCTGAGCCTGCCCAGCCAGAAGACCCTCGGCATCCAGGGCGCCAGCGGGGTCGACCCGGTGCGCCTGCTGGGATGCCTGGCGGCGCGTCGGGCGCACAGCCTGATCCTGGTTCCGCAACTGCTGTTGATGTTGGTCACGGCCGCCGAACAGAAGCTGTTCAACCCGCACCTCGTGCGATTCGCCGCCGTTGGCGGGGCACGGGTGTCCCACGATTTGTTGCAGCGAGCCCGGCGGGTTGGCCTGGCGGTGTTTGAAGGCTATGGGCTGTCGGAATGCGCCTCGGTGGTCTGCCTCAATCGGCCACAGACTCATCGTGCCGGCAGTGTCGGCCAGCCGCTGCCCCATGTGGAGGTGCGCTTGGCCGATGACGGCGAAGTCCTGATCAAGGGCTCGACGCTGCTCGGTTACCTGGGTGAGCCACCGCACACCAGCGAATGGTGGCCCAGCGGTGACCTGGGTGAGTTCGACGAAGACGGTTTCCTTTACCTGCGCGGGCGCAAGAAGCACCAGTTCGTGACCAGTTTCGGTCGCAACGTGAACCCCGAATGGGTTGAAGCCGAACTCACCCAGGGCGGTGACATTGCCCAGGCCTTCGTTTATGGCGAAGCCATGCCGCACAACCATGCGCTGCTCTGGCCCGCCCGCGCCAACTGTACCGATCAAGCGCTGGAGTTGGCCGTGGCCAAGGCCAACGACACGCTGCCCGATTACGCACGGGTCCATCGCTGGACGCGTCTGGACCAACCCTTCAGCGCTGGCAATGGCCTGCTCACCGCCAATGGCCGGCCACGCCGGGAGGCCATCGTCGAGCATTACCGCGCGCAGCTCACTTCATCTGTCTTGTCCGAGGAATCCCTATCATGAGTTTTTTTGACACGTTGCAAGAAGCCACCCAGCAAGAACGCCAGACCCTGTTCAATCTGCCAATCATTCGTGACGCCCTCAACGGCCAGGTCAGCCTGGCCAGTTACCGGGGCTTCCTGATCCAGGCGTATTACCACGTGCGCCACACGGTACCGTTGATGATGGCTTGCGGGGCGCGCCTGCCAACGCACCTGGAATGGCTGCGCAAGGCCGTGTGCGAATACATCGACGAAGAGTACGGCCACGAGCAATGGGTGCTGGATGACATTGCCGTGTGCGGTGGCGATAAGGAGGCGGTGCGCAACGGCCAGCCCTCGTTGCCCATCGAACTGATGGTCAGTTACCTCTATGACTTGATCGCCCGAGGCAACCCGGTAGGCCTGTTCGGCATGGTCAATGTGCTGGAGGGCACCAGTATCGCCCTGGCGACCCATGCCGCTGACAGCATCCGTCAGCGCCTGGAATTGCCGCCCACGGCGTTCAGCTACCTCAGCTCCCATGGATCGCTCGACATCGGGCATATGCAGACTTATCGCGGCCTGATGAACCGGCTGGACGATCCGGCGGACCAGACTGCGGTGATCCATGCCTCCAAGGTGGTGTACCGGTTGTACACCGACATGTTCCGCGGCCTGCCGCGCGACGGGGAGCACGAACATGCGCCTGTGTGATGCGCGTGTCGTGCTGACCGGCGCCAGCGGCGGAATCGGCCAGGCCATCGCCGCCGCCCTGTGCGCCAGTGGCGCGCGGGTACTGGCCGTGGCCAGGCATCGCGAAGCCTTGCAGCCGTTGCTGGAGCGTTATCCGCAGCACTTGAGCTGGGTCGAAGCCGACCTGACCTTCCTCGCCGACCGGCGCAAAGTGCTGGTCGCCGCCGAGGCCCAGGGCGGCATCAACCTGCTGATCAATGCCGCCGGCGTGAACCACTTCGCCATGCTCGAACAGCTCGACGACAGCGAGATCAACGCCATGCTGGCGCTGAACATCAGCGCGCCGATCTGCCTGACCAAACTGCTCTTGCCACTGCTCAAGCAGGCTGACAGCGCGATGGTGGTCAACGTCGGCTCGACCTATGGATCAATCGGTTACCCGGGCTATGCCAGCTACTGCGCCAGCAAGTTTGCCTTGCGCGGTTTTTCCGAAGCCTTGCGCCGGGAGTTGGCCGATACCCGTGTCGGGGTGCTCTACGTAGCGCCCCGGGCCACCCGTACCTCGATGAACAGCCCGGCGGCCGATGCGCTCAACCAGGCTCTCAAGGCCAACGTCGACGACCCGAAAACCGTGGCGGCGGCGGTGATCCACGCGATTATCGGCGACCGTCGCGAGCTGTATCTGGGTTGGCCCGAACGCTTTTTCGTCGGCCTCAACAGCCTGCTGCCCAACCTGGTGGACCGTGGCCTGCGCAAGCAATTGCCGCTGGTGCGCCGCCTCAGTCACAAACCTGAAAACGAGCACCTCAAGCCATGAAAAAAGTCCTCGCTTACCTATTGATCGGCACCCTGAGCCAAAGCGTCTGGGCCTTGGAAGCGGCCGACCAGCAACGTCTCAGCGACATCCAGCAGAGCTGGGCCCACATTCAATATGAAGTGCCCGAAGGCCAACGCGCCGATGCGTTCGAAAAACTCGCCGTCCAGGCATCGGCGTTCAAGCAGGAGCGCCAATCGGTGGCTGAAGCGTGGATCTGGTCTGGCATCGTCAACAGCAGTTGGGCCGGTGCCAAGGGTGGGATCGGTGCGTTGGGCAAGGTCAAGGATGCCAAGGGTGACCTGGAAAAAGCCCTGACCCTGGACCCCAAGGCCCTGCAAGGCTCGGCCTACACCAGCCTCGGCGCACTCTACGACCGGGTGCCGGGCTGGCCCCTGGGTTTTGGCGACTCGGACAAGGCCGAGCAATTGCTCCAGCAGGCTTTGCAACTCAACCCGAACGGCATTGACAGCCTGTACTTTTGGGGTGATCACCTCTACCGTCAGAAGCGCTACAGCGAAGCCAAGGCAGCGCTGCAAAAAGCCTTGCAGGCAGCGCCGCGGCCGGGTCGGGAAACGGCCGATGCCGGACGCCGCAAGGAGATCGACGCGTTACTGGTGGATGTGAACAAGCAACTGAACTGACAGGAGCGCATGTGCGTTTATTACTGATCGAGGACGACGTGGCCTTGGGTGAGGGCATCCATCAGGCCCTGAGTCGCGAAGGCTATACCGTCGACTGGGTACAGGACGGCAGCAGCGCCTTGCATTCGCTGCTCAGTGAAACTTTCGACCTGGCGGTGCTTGACCTTGGCTTGCCTCGCATGGACGGCCTGCAAGTGTTGCGGCGCTTGCGTGACAGTGGCTCCAACCTGCCGGTGCTGATCCTCACCGCCCGGGATGCCACCGAGGATCGCATCGCCGGGTTGGACGCCGGGGCCGATGATTATCTGGTCAAGCCCTTCGACCTGGCGGAGCTCAAGGCCCGGCTGCGGGCCTTGTTGCGCCGCAGCGCCGGCCGCGCCCAGGCGTTGATCGAACATGCTGGCATCAGCCTGAACCCCGTTACCCAGCAAGTCAGTTACCAGGGCAAGCCGGTGGCCCTGACCCCCAAGGAATATCAACTGCTCCATGAACTGCTCTCGCCGCCGGGCCGCGTCATGACTCGCGATCATCTGATGCAGTTGCTCTACGGCTGGAGCGAGGAGGCCGAGAGCAACACGCTGGAAGTGCACATCCATCACCTGCGCAAGAAATTCTCCACCGACCTGATCCGCACCATTCGTGGTGTCGGTTACCTGGTGGAGGAGCGTCGATGAGTTCGATCCGGCGGCGTACGCTCACGTTGATCCTCGGCCTGCTGTTTCTTGGCCTGTTGATCATCACCGTATTCAACCTGCATGACAGCAACCACGAAATCGCCGAGGTCTACGATGCCCAGTTGGCGCAGAATGCCCGGCTGTTGCAGGGCGTGATGCGCATGCCGATGGCGAGCAAGGAGCACGCCGAACTGTATCAGGCGTTCAATTCGGCGTTGGGGCAGGCAGTGCCCAAAGTCGACGGTCATCCCTATGAAAGCAAGATCGCTTTCCAGGTCTGGAACTCACAAGGTTCGGTGTTGGTGCATACGTCCAGCGCACCGTCGTTCACCTCACCGCCGAGCGCGCCTGGCTTCAGTGAGGTTGTGGACCAGAAAAACCGTAAGTGGCGGGCGTTCGTCCTGGACGACGCGCAATACGGCTTGAAGATCTGGGTCGGCGAGCGTGATGACGTGCGTGCCGACCTGGTCGATCGCATTGTTCGTCACACCGTCATCCCCAATCTGATTGGCAGCGTGGTGCTTGCCGCAGTGATCTGGCTGGCCATCGGCTGGGGCCTCAAACCCCTGGTCGATATGGCGGCGAAGTTGCGCGCCAGGCATCCCGGCTCGCTGGAACCCCTGCAAATGATGCCGCTCCCCACGGAGCTTGAGCCCATGCAGGCGGCCCTCAACCGTGTATTGGCGCAGATCCAGGAGGTGATGGGCCGTGAGCGGCGTTTCATTGCCGACGCCGCCCATGAAATGCGTACGCCCTTGGCCGTGTTGCGGGTGCATGCACAGAACCTGATGGAGGCGGGGAGCGAGCAAAGCCGTCGCGAGTCCCTGGAACACCTGCTCGCTGGCGTCGATCGCACCACGCGATTGGTCAATCAACTGCTCACCATGGCGCGGCTCGAACCGCAGGCAGGTGTTCCGACGCCTGCGGTCATCGACCTGCCCGCCACGGTGCGTGCGAGTCTGGTTCAACTGACGCCCTGGTTGTTGAGCAAGGGGCTCGAGCCGGTGCTGGATGTCAGCGATGACATCGGCCCGGTTCGAATCGACCCGGTGGCCATCGACATCGCCTTGAACAACCTGGTGACCAACGCGGCCAATTTTTCGCCGGCCAAGGGCACGATCACCGTACGCCTGGCGAGGAAGGGTGATCACTACGAGCTGTCCGTCGAAGACCAGGGGCCGGGTATCGACGAGGCCGAGCGTGAGCGGCTATTCGAACGGTTCTACAGCCGCGGCAATGACCAAGGGGCGGGGTTGGGGCTGACGATTGTACGCACCATCGCCGAACGCCTGGGAGGCCAGGTCCGGCTGGAAAATCGAGTCGAAGGTGGGTTGTGCGCGACCTTGGAAATAGGGCGCTTTTAAATGACGTTCCCGGCGCTTGCTCCCGCTGGGCTGCGGTGTAGGAGCTGCCGAAGGCTGCGATCTTTTGATCTTCCGCTTGGGACTCAAGTGTCATGGGAAAGATCGCAGCCTCGCTTCGCTCGACAGCTCCTACAAGCGGGAGCAAGTCCTCGCCACGGATTCACGGTGAATTCCCGATCAGCGGTTGCGCCGGGTTTCCAGCGCGGTGAACAACAACATGCCCGCCAACATGGCCAGCATGAACACAAAGGCTTGCCAGTGTCCGGTCAGCAGGATGGCCACGGCAGGGCCAGGGCAGATGCCGGCGATGCCCCAGCCGATACCAAACACCAGGCTGCCGCCAATCAGGCGTGGGTCCAGTTCTCGCTTGACCGGCAACTGCATGGGGCTGCCCAGCAGCGACTGAGTCTGTTGGCGTGCCCAGGCCAGGGGGACGATGGCGGTGCCAATCGCCCCGATCATCACCAGCGCCAGGGACGGATCCCAGGCGCCGGCCAGGTCCAGGAAACCCAACACTTTTTTCGGGTTGGCCATGCCTGCCAGGAGCAGCCCGAGGCCAAAGAGCAGGCCGGCGATGAATGCCGTCAGTTTGCGCATGTTCAAACCCCCATCACGTGACGCAGGACAAATACTGTGGCGAAACCGCTGAGCATGAAACACGCCGTGGCGACCATCGAACGCGGTGAAAGGCGCGATAGACCACACACGCCATGGCCACTGGTGCAGCCCGAACCGTAACGAGTACCGACCCCCACCAACAGGCCGGCGACGGTGAGGCCGAACCAGCCGTTCTGGAACTCGATCGACGGCAAGGTGGCAAACACGCCCCATAACAGCGGCGCGACGAGCAGGCCCAGGAGAAACAGGGCCTTCTCGCCCAGGCCTTCGCTGCCACGCTGCAGCAGGCTGCCGATCAGCCCACTGATGCCGGCGATCCGGCCGTTGGCGACCACGAACAGGCTGGCCGCCAAGCCAATCAACATACCGCCGGCCAGGGATGACCACGGCGTAAAGTTGAGCCAGTCAATATTCATCAGCGTTCTCCGCTACACATCGTTGATATTCCACTACGTGATTCAACCCAGGACCTTTACCAGCAGGGCGACCGCTACCAGCGTCGACACCAGGGCGAAGCCTCTTTGCAGATAGGGTTCCGGCAATCTGGCAGCGACCAGGCGCCCGCCGAGCATGCCGACGATGGCCCCCATGGAAAAGGGTAGCGCTATTGGCCATTGCAGGTGGCCCGTCGCCGAACTCGCCAGCACCCCTGACATGGAAACCAAAGCGATGACGGTCAGCGACGTGGCGAGCACCGACTGCGTAGTCAAATTGGTGTACCGCTGGAGCGCCGGAACCATGACGAAACCACCGCCGACGCCGAGCAAACCGGATAGAACCCCGGCGACCGTGCCCGAAGCCGTGAGCGCCCACGCACAAGGGCCGGTCCAGTTCAGCTTGCCGCGATTTTCGTCCAGGACACAGGGTGGCGGCTTGCGTGTTTCGCAGGCCTTTGCCCCGACATGAGACGGCAGTGATTTTTGAAAGGCCCGGAACGCCACGTACATCAGCAACAAGGCAAACAAGATCGTCAGCGGGCGGTTGGGCGTGCGCTGCGCCAACCAAAGGCCCAATGGCGAGCAGATGACCCCCGCACTGGCCGTCAGCAGTGCAGCCTTGTAGCGCACGATGCCATTGCGCAGACCCATCACGGCGCCCAGGGTGGCGGCCAGGCCCACTGCCAGCAAACCAATGGGCCCGGCTTCGGCCATGCCCATGCCCACGCCAAAAACCAGGAACGGGACGGCGAGTATGCCGCCGCCGGCACCGGTCAGCGCGAGGATCACGCCCACCGCAAAGCCCAGTACCAGGACGGTAATCATCTCGGTCTCCTGGAGCAGAGGTTTGATTTCATAGGTCCGCCAGTTCAGGTTTCGCCAGCCATTCACGGCCCTTGAGCATGGCTTTCCAGTACAGCGGTGGAAGAATGCGCTCTTTAAGTAGCCAGGCGAGTCTCGAAGGCCGAGTACCGTCGATCAGCCAGGACGGGAAGCTGGGGGCGAGCTTGCCGCCGTAGGTGAATTCAGCGAGAACGACCTTGCCCCGTTCCACGGTCAGCGGGCAGGAACCGTAGCCGTCGTAATGGGCGCTGCCCTTGGTCTTGCCCATGGCCGCCAGCACATTATGGGCGACCACGGGCGCCTGCTTGCGCGCTGCCGCTGCGGTTTTTGCGTTGCTGGTATTGGTCGCATCGCCCAATGCGTGAACATTCGCCCAGGTTTTATGCCGCAAGCTGTCGGGGTCGACATCGATCCAGCCCGCCCCATCGGCCAGAGGGCTTACGCGGATAAAATCCGGAGCGACCTGAGGGGGCACCACATGCAGCAGGTCGAAGTCGTGCGTCACCAGGTGAGTACTGCCATCGACCTTGACGCTGCTGAAGGTCGCCGTTTGTGCCGGTCCATCGACAGACGCCAGCGTACTGCCGAAACTCAGGTCGATCCCATAGGCGTGGACGTATTCCATCAGGGCCGGCACGTAGTCGGGAACGCCGAACAGGACTGTCCCGGCGCTGCAGAAGTCGATCTCGATATCGCCGAGTACGCCTTGGCGCCTCCAGTGGTCGGCGCACAGGTACATCGCTTTTTGAGGGGCTCCGGCGCATTTGATCGGCATGGGGGGCTGCGTGAAAATCGCCCGGCCACTGCGCAGTTGCTGCACCTGTTCCCAGGTGTAGGGGGCCAGGTGGTACAGATAGTTCGAGGTGACGCCGTTGCGCCCCAGTGTCTGCGGTAAGCCTTCTATGGCATGCCAATCCAGTTTAAGGCCCGGGCACACGATCAACTGCTCGTAGCGGACCATGCGGCATCCATCGAGAATAATGGCGTCGTTTTCAGGTTCGAAGGCAGCCACTGCCGCCTTGATCCAATGTACGCCCCGGGGAATAGTCGCGCCCATCGTGTGGGCCGTTTTGTGTGCGTCGAAGACGCCACCGCCGACGAGGGTCCAGCCGGGCTGGTAATAATGCACATCCGCCGGGTCGATAATGGCAATGTCCAGGCCCGGCTCGCGGGCCAATAGGCTTGACGCTGCCGCGATGCCCGCCGCGCCGCCGCCGACAATGACCACGGCATGCCGGGCTTCGGCCACGCCGACAGGCGTGCGTCCTTCGTTGGCAATTCTGCGAATGACGCCTTTCATGTCGAAGCCGGCTTTGCTGGCTGTTTCGACAATCTGTGGCAAGGGCTGCTGGCCGGCCTGGGACAGTGCCCACATCGTGGTCGAGCGCATACCGGAGCGGCAATACGCCAACACGGGCTTGGGCAAGGACTCGAACAATTTACCGAAGGCAACGCCCTGTTCGTCGGTCACCTTGCCGGACTCTGCGGCAAGGTAGTGCGCTTCGATGCCCATTGCCTGTGCCGCGCGTTTGATGTCGGCAAACAAAGGTTGATCGTTGCCTTCACCATCAGGGCGGTTACAGATGATGGCGCGAAAGCCGCTGTTTTTGATCTCACTCAATTGTTCGGGATGAATCTGCCCTGATATCGAGAGGCCGGACGCAAGGTGGCGGATGTCCATGACTGTCTCCGTGATGACTGTTTTTCTTATGGGGGGCGGGGGCGTCAGAGCCGATTGAGCGGGATTTTCAGGTAGCGCGTGCCGTTCGATTCCGGCTCCGGGAAATGCCCGGCCCGCATGTTGACCTGGACCGATGGCAGGATGAGCGTCGGCATGTCCAGCGAGGCATCGCGCTGGGTGCGCATCGTCACGAATGCTTCTTCACTGATGCCGTTACGGACGTGGACATTGTCGGTACGTTGCTCGGCGACGGTGCTGGAAAATTGCACCTCGCGGCCATCCGGTTGGTAATCGTGACAGGTGTAGAGGAGGGTGTTGGCCGGCAGGCTCAAGACCTTGTTGATGGATCGGAACAAGGCATGCGCGTTGCCACCGGGGAAGTCACACCGTGCGGTACCGTAGTCGGGCATGAACAAGGTGTCGCCAACGAATGCCGCCGTTTCCTGGCCGTGGCTGATGACATACGTCATGCAGGCGGGGGTGTGGCCCGGTGTGTGGAGCGCACGGCATTGCAGCGTACCGACCGTGAACGACTCGTCATTGACAAACAGATGGTCGAACTGACTGCCATCGCGGGGCATCTCCCCACCTATGTTGAACAGCGTGCCAAAGACTTCCTGCACGGCGGTAATCTGGCTGCCGATCCCTATCGTGCCACCGAGTTTTTCCTTCAGGTACGGGGCGGCGGTGAGGTGGTCGGCATGAACGTGGGTTTCAAGAATCCATTCGACCTTCGCCCCCAGCTCGATCACCCGGGCCATCAGCTTGTCGGCCGAGGTGGTTGTGGTACGGCCTGATTTGGGATCGTAATCCAGGACGCTGTCGATCAACGCGCACTGGCGGGTCGCTTCGTCCAGCACCAGATAGCTGACAGTGTGGGTCTCAGGATCGAAAAATCCTTCGACGTACGGTTTTACGGTCATGAACGGTCTCCTTCGGGGCTATCGGCCGCTTGAGGGACAGACACAGCAATAATGCTGCCATGTTGATTCTGGGAGCGATTTAGATGGATAACATTATGATTTTATTCATTTAAATTCGTGGGTGCTGGCAAGGCGCATCACAATCTCCAGACAATTGCACTGCCATTGGCAGCGTTTGTTGGCATAGTGGCAGTGTCACCCTTGCTGGATGAATCACTGGAGCCGCGATGACACACAGCCTGCCGCCCACCCAAGACCTGCTTCCACATCCAGACCAGGTGCAATCCCTGGTCTCGTTTCTGGAGCACGAGCCCCAGCCGATGATCGTCCTCGATCCCGATTACAACATTCTGGCGGCGAACACGGCTTACCTGCGTCAGTTCGGCAGCGCCGACAAACCGTTCATTGGCCACAAGTGTTATCGGATTTCCCACCACTACGATGTGCCTTGTGACCAGGCCGGTGAGCACTGTCCGATGAAAAAGGCCAGGGAGATGCGCAGTCCGGATCGGGTCTTGCACATTCATCACACCCCGCGCGGGCCCGAACACGTCGACGTGGAACTGCGCCCGATCCTCAATGAGCATGGCGTCATCAGCGCTTATGTGGAACGTCTTACCCAGGTTCGTAGCGCATCGGCCCGGCCCAGTAATGAGGGGCTGGTGGGCAGTTCGCCGGCCTTTAATCAGGCGCTGTTGGAACTGCAGCGGGTAGCGCCCTCGATGTTACCGGTCCTGCTGTTGGGAGAGTCCGGCACCGGCAAGGAGCTGTTTGCCCGCGCCGTCCATGAAACCAGTGAGCGGGCCGCGGGACCTTTTGTCGTGGTCGATTGCTCCGGGTTGACCGAAACCTTGTTCGAGAGCGAGCTGTTCGGTCATGAGAAGGGCGCGTTTACCGGCGCCACCGTGCGCAAGGTGGGCCTGGTGGAGACGGCCCAGGGCGGTACGCTGTTTCTCGATGAGATAGGCGACGTTCCCCTGGCGATGCAGGTGAAGCTGTTGCGATTGATCGAGTCTGGAACCTATCGCCGTGTCGGCAGTGTGGAAACCCTGCACGCGGACTTCAGGTTGGTGGCCGCGACCCATAAGCCGTTGGAGAAAATGCTCGAGAAAGGCGAGTTCAGGCAGGACCTGTACTACCGCATCAGCGTTTTTCCCATCCATTTACCGCCCTTGCGGCATCGCCTTGAAGACATCGGTTTGTTGGTGGATTCGTTCCTGCAACGTTCCGGCATTGGTAAACGTCGGCTGACCATCGATCCCGAAGCGCTGATGCAATTGCAGCGGTTTGCCTGGCCGGGCAATATCCGCGAGCTGCGCAATGTCCTGGAAAGGGCTGCGCTGTTTGCCGATGACGGTGTCATTCACGCCTTGCATCTGCCCGCGACCCCCGTGGCGTTGTCCGCCCCAGCCGTGGTGCCTGGGCCCGACAGCAGGGACCTGGAACAGCTCATGGCCACTTTCAAAGGCACCCGCCGTGAACTGGCCAGGCACCTGGGCGTGAGTGAGCGCACGTTATACAGGCGGTTGAAGGAACAGGGCCTGGCCTGATCGCCGGGAGACAGAGCTAGCGAGCTGGCGTGCCCATATTCTGCTGATGCTGCATCATCTGCTCCATCATCATTTGCTGCATGCCCATGTAGTTGTCCATCATGTACTGGTGCTGCTTCATCTGCTCGGGCGTCATCTGGGAATAGTGGTTGCCCATTTGTTTCCAACCCATCATCGGGCCGTGCCCCTTCATGTGGCCGCCCATCATGCCGCCGCCCATCATCCCATTCATCATCTGCATGCCTTGCTGCATCATGGCCTGGTGATCTTGCATGAGTTTCTGGCGTTGCGCCGGATCGCTGGTTTTCTGGATCAGGCTCATTTGCTCCTGCATCTTCTTCAGGTTTTCCTGGGCCTTCGCCATCTGCTGATCAAATTGTTCAATGCTCATCGATGGCGGCGTCGGCTTGGCGGCGTCGGTGGCTTGCTGGGCAAAGGTCAGCGTGGGGAAAAGCACCGCGGTCAGAGCGATGGCGGCGAGTCTGGATGCGTTCATGGTTCAGGTCCTTGCGGGGTGGGTGGGCAGGGGAGTGATCGTCACGGTTGACGATCGGACTCGGTTAAACGCAGTCGAAGCTGTTTTTCAATTTCGATGATGGCGAACAGCGCAACGCCCACCGCGATGATCAGCAGTCCGTCCATGAAGGGGACCGCTTGGGTCGCGAACACGGTTTGCAGCGGCGGCGCGTAGGTGATGGCGAACTGAGCGACGGTCACCACCGCGATGGTCGCCCACACAACCTTCGTACCCCGAAGGCCCTTCCAGGTCAGCGACGTGCCGTAGAGATTGCGGATAAAGAACAGGTGGAAAATTTCCATCACGACCAAGGTGTTCACCGCCAGGGTGCGGGCCAGTTCGACGGAGTAGCCTCGGTCCAGGGCATAGGTAAAGATACCGTAGACACCGCACAGGAACAGAATGGAAACCAGCACCATATGCCAGACCAGTGCGCCGCTGATCAACGGTTCCTGTCGTGAGCGCGGTGGCCTGCGCATGGTGTTGTCTTCGGTCGGTTCGAACGCCAGCGCGATACCCAGCGTGATGGCGGTAATCAGGTTGATCCACAGGATCTGTATCGCCGTGACTGGCAATGTAAGGCCAAACAGCAGCGCGACAATCAGGGTCATTGTCTCGCCCGCGTTGGTGGGTAACGTCCAACTCAGCACTTTCTTGATGTTGTCATAGACCGTCCGGCCTTCACGTACAGCGGCCACGATGGAGGCGAAGTTATCGTCCGCCAGTACCAGGTCCGCGGCTTCCTTGGCCGCTTCACTGCCTTTGCCGCCCATGGCGATGCCGGCATCTGCGCGCTTGAGCGCTGGCGCGTCGTTGACGCCGTCGCCGGTCATGGCCACGGTCATGCCGTTGAGTTGCAGCAACGTCACCAGCCGCAGCTTATGTTCGGGGCTGGTACGCGCGAAGATGTTCACTTGCTTGAGCGATTCCCTGAGGGTGGCATCGTTCATGGCGTCCAGGTCGTTGCCGGTCAGGACCTTGTCGGGGTTGTCCAGGCCGATCTGATCAGCGATGGCGCAGGCGGTGCCGGCGTGGTCGCCGGTGATCATTTTCACGACAATGCCGGCCGCCTGGCATTGCTTGATCGCCTGGATCGTTTCCGGGCGGGGCGGGTCGATCATCCCGACCAGGCCCAGCAAGGTCAGTGTCCCTTGCACATCGGCAAATTCCAGGAGGGTGTGTTCGGGCGGGACTGACCTGACGGCGAGCGCCAACACGCGCTGGCCTTTGCCGGCGATGGCATTGGCCTGCGTGTGCCAATAGTCGGCATCGAGCGGGGCCGTTGCCCCCGTGCTGCTACGCTGGCGCGTGCACATGGTCAGAATCTGCTCTGGCGCGCCTTTGACATAAATCGCCGCTTGCCGGTCATGGTTGTGATGCAGCGTCGCCATGAAGCGGTGTTTGGCGTCGAACGGAATGGCATCGGTGCGGGCCCAGGTGCCGCGTTCCTCTGCGCCGTTGATGCCGGCCTTGGCGCAAAACACCAGCAATGCGCCTTCCATGGGATCCCCTTCGACTTTCCAGGCGTCTTCGTGCTGCCTCAAGCTTGCGTCATTGCAAAGGCTGGTCGCGCGCCCCAGTTCGGCCAGCACCGGGTGATGGGAGGTATCGATCAACTGATCGGCAAGGTTCATGTTGCCCGAAGGCTGGTAGCCGACACCGTCGACCGTGAAGGTCAGGTCACTGGTGACGACGGATGCCACCATCATCTCGTTACGGGTGAGGGTGCCGGTCTTGTCCGTGCAGATGACTGATACCGAACCCAGGGTTTCGATGGCCGGCAGGCGCCGAACGATGGCGTTGCGATGGGCCATCGCCCGCACGCCCACCGCCAGGGTGATGGTGAGTACGGCGGGCAACCCCTCGGGTATGGCCGCGACCGACATGCCCACCACGACCATGAAGATCTCGGTGAAGACGTAATGCCCGACAAAGTGACCATAAGCGAGTAGCAGGCCGGCGATCAGCAAAATCAATAGCGTCAGCCAGCGGGCGAAGACGTCCATTTGCTGTATCAGGGGTGTTGTCAGTGGCTCCACTGCCGACAGCAGGTTGCTGATGCGCCCGATTTCAGTCGAGGTTGCCGTGGCGACAACGACCCCTGTTGCTTGTCCGCAGGTCACCAGGGTGCCACTGAAGGCCATGCAGGCACGATCACCCAGGGCTGCTTCGATGCGCACCGGTTCGGTATTTTTTTCAGCCGGAGCGGACTCTCCGGTCAGGATGGCTTCCTGGACCTGGAGCCGATTGGCATGCAGCAGGCGCAGATCCGCCGGGACTTTGTCGCCGGCCTCCAGCAAGACGATATCGCCGGGTACCAGTTCCTCGCCTGCGATGCCCAGGCGTTCGCCGGCACGTATCACCGTTGCACGGGGCGCCAGCATGTTGCGGATGGCATCCATGGCCTGCTCGGCCTTGCCTTCCTGGACATAGCCAATGATCGCATTGGCCACCACGACAGCGAGAATGACCACCGTGTCCCACAGGTGCTGCAGCGTTGCGGTGATGGCAGCGGAACCGAGCAGCACATAAATCAGGATGTTATGAAACTGCAGCAGAAATCGCCGCCACGCTGGCCGCCGGGCTGACGCTGACAACCGGTTGAAACCCGTACGTTCAAGCCGGGCCTGGACTTCGGCGATGTCCAGCCCGGCTTGCTCATCGACACCCAGGTGTTTGAGCGCCTGTTCGGCGGGCAACGTGTACCAGGCCAGGCTCTGCGAGGGCGTTGTCGGGTGCGCCGCTGGTATGTTGCTCGGTCGGTTCATCAGCCGCGTTCCTGTGGGTGCGGAGCGGTTGTTCTGCAGGCCATCGGCGCAGGTCCGCCTCAGCCAACTTGCTGCGGCGCAATCACCCACACGCTGCAGGGCATCTTGTACAGCAGGCCTTCGACGGTGCTGCCGATCAGCTTGTCCAGGCTGCCGTAGCGCACGCGGCCCATGACGATGACATCAATGTCATGGGACGCGGCGTAGCTCGCCAGCACCTTGGCCGGGTCACCCATGATCATGCGTCGCTGGTCCGCGGCGATGCCATTGCGTTCGGCCAGGGCATCGAAGGCGGCGCCCTGGGACTCGTAGAGCTGGCGGGCCAGGGTCGAGGAGAAGAACATCGAACCGTTGCCAAAACCGTATTCAGCGGCGGTAATGGACGAAAGGTCATAGGCGTAGATGACTTCCAGCGTCGCGTCGCAGCTACTGGCCAGTTTGTTGGCTTCGCTCAGTATCCGCTCATTGAGGCCTTCGTAGCGGCCGTCCTGATGAAACGGGTCGATGGCCGCCAGGATCTTGCGCGGGCGGGCGTGGGTAACCTTGTTGACGAAGTGCAGCGGTACTTCGCATTCGCGCAGCAGATGCACGTCCAGCGGCGTGAACATCAGGCGGGAAAACCACGACTCGGGGTCCACCGACTTGATCAGCGCATCCATCGGCGCTTCCTTGAGGTGGACCAGGATCTCCTGCAAGGGGCGCTCGACCCACGTCACTTCTGTCGTGACCTCGATACCAAGTTTGCGCAGGGGCCTGGCCTGTTCCTCCAGCCACTGCCGATGGCGCTCGATGTAGCCCAGGCGCATCTGCTCCAGTGCCTGCTCATTGACCAGGCCGGCCGTGGCCAGGCCTTCGAGGTAGTCAAACGCGACAATATGCAGCGCGGCGCCTTCGGCCTTGGCCAGTGCGGCGGCCCGGTCGAACGCCGGGCTGTGTTCCATCAGTGGCGAGACGACCAGCATCAAGCGTGATTGCGTAGACATGACAAACCTCCCGGGCAAGGACCTGTTGGCGCCGGGCGAGGTTTCGCGCGGCGTGGTGTCTGTCATCGATCATGAGCGCCACGGAGCTCGCTAACTTGATTTGCATCAAACACGCTTCAAAGCGTTGCATCGAAGGCAGCGGCGGCGAGGCAATCGCGCTATGTTTGAGCATGATCAGTCGCCCCAGGGCGCCAGAGAGCCGTAACCATGACTGAAACCCTGGCCTTCGCCAATGCCGCCGCCGCGCTGGGAATCGGCCTGCTGGTGGGGCTTGAACGCGAACGGCGCAAAGGCGAGGGTGACCGGCGCGACTTCGCCGGCCTGCGCACCTTCGCCATCACGTCGGTGCTCGGTTACCTGGCGATCCAGGCGGGCGGTCCCTTGTTGCTGGGGGGCATGACCCTTGCCCTGGGCGCCTTGGTGACCGTGGCCTATTGGCGAAATCTCGATAAGGACCCGGGGATTACCAGCGAGGTGGCGTTATTCGCGGTATTGGCACTGGGTGGGCTCTGTGCGAGCGCCCCGGGCCTGGCGACCGCGATTGGCGTGGTGATGGCCGGGCTGCTCGCCAGCCGCCAGGCTCTGCACCACTTTGCCCGCAACCAATTGACCGCCACCGAGCTGCGCGATGGCCTGGTGCTGTTGATCGCCGCGCTGGTCGTGCTGCCGCTGGCGCCGGATCGATTCCTCGGGCCTTATGACGCCATCAACCTGCGCAACCTGTGCACCCTCACCGTCATGCTGATGGCGGTGGGTGCGCTGGGGCATGTCGCGGTTCGAACCCTGGGGACCCGCTATGGCTACGCCCTCAGTGCGATTGCCTCGGGGTTCGCTTCTGCCACGGCGACTGTCGCGACCATGGGCGGTATCGCGGCCAAAGAGCCGATCAATCTCAAGGTGGTGAGCGCGGCGGCGGTGTTATCCAATCTGGCGACGGTGGCGCAAATGGGGCTGATCCTCGCGGCCGTGGACCCTGCGCTGCTGCGTTGGATGTGGGGGCCGTTGGTGTGCGGGATGCTGATGGTATTGCTCTACGCCGGCGTGCTGATGTTTCCCCGGCCAAGGGTGCGGGCCGATGAGCCCATCAAGCATGGCGGTGCCTTCAGCCTCAAGCTGGCGTTGACGATGGTGCTGGCGATGGCCGCTATCACCGTCCTCTCGTCGGCAATGCTCGATGCGTTTGGCCAGGCCGGGGTGACCGTCACCGCGATTTTCAGCGGGTTGCTCGACGCCCATGCCTCGACGGCCTCTATCGCTTCCCTGGCCAAGGGCGGGTTGTTGCCCTTCGACGGCATCGCCGTGCCGGTCCTGATGGCGCTGAGCAGCAACTCCCTGAGCAAATGCGCCGTCGCCTGGCTCAGTGGCGGGCGACGGTTCGCCGGGTATGTGATTCCCGGCCAGGTGCTGGTCACGCTGGCGATGTGGGCGGGGCTGTTGCTCCCGAGTTTGTCAGCCTGAATGAATGATGGCTGTTTGATGAAGATCAAGTCCTGTTTCTGGCAGGCGTCCATTCTGGAACCCTCAATCCTTTAAGTGGCTGTCGCCACGTGTCGAGGTGTTCCATGTCCCAGACTCAACGTTTGTTGCTAGTGGCGCCCGACGCCATGATCCGTACGCCGGCGTTCGACCGCGCCACCGAGTTGGCCCTGGCGCTGGACCTGCCCCTGCACATCGTGGCGTTCGACTACCTGGAGTTGCTCTCGGTGGCCGGTCTGTTCGCCCCGGAGCAGGTCAAGCAAGCGCGTGAGGGCTATCTGGAAACCCATCGGCATTGGCTGTGGCAACAGGCCGAACTGGCGCGCCGGCACGGCGTCGAGGTGACCTGCGAGGTGGTTTGGAGCAAGGATGCCTTCCAAGCCTTGCAGCAATACGTCAAGGAGATGCCGATGGCGTTGATCATCAAGGACGCGCAGCCGGAACCGGCGATGAAGCGGGTGTTTTTCACACCCCTGGACTGGCGCTTGCTGCGCGACTGCCCGGTGCCAGTGCAGCTGGTCACGGATTCGCGTAACCCCCGGCCTCGGCGGGTCCTGGCGATTGTCGATGTGCTGCGCAGCGAGGAGCAGGACCTGGTGTTCAACGACCGGATCGTCGACGCCGCGGTCAAACTGGCCGAGCAATGCAACGCCCAGGTCGAGTTGCTGCACGCCTTCGATTGGACGGCGGTCTACGCCTCGGACATGGGCGTAGGTGCGCTGCCCCTGGCCACCGGGCTCTACGAAGCATTGGGCCAGGCACAACATGAGGTGTTCGAGTCCCTGGCCGAGCGGCATGGGGTCGCACCGCAGCAGCGCCACTTCATCGAAGGGGCGCCGCTGAACAGCATTTGCACCTTCGCCAGCGATCACCAGATCGATGTCATCGTCATGGGCACCACGGCGCATCGTGGCCTGGACAAGCGCCTGGGCACTACCGCCGAACTCCTGCTGCAACGGGCGCCTTGCAGCGTGTTGGCAATCAAGCCGCAAGCGTGACGGGATCAACGCTGCGCGAGGCCATACCAAGGCCTCGCGCAGCGTGCGGCGCTAAAGGTAGAGCCGGTGGATGACTTGCCGGGTGTCATCAGGATCGCTGTGGGTTTCAAAACCCAGGCTATGGGCCAAGTCCCGCATCGGGGCATTGCTGGCCGCATCGACGGAGTACATCTGGCGATAGCCGTTTTTACGCGCGGTGTCGATCAGGTGCTCCATCAACAACGTCCCCAGCCCCAGGTGTTGCCAAGGGTCGGCGACCGTCACCGCACTCTCGCATTCGTGTTCCTGGGTCGCGCAATAGCGACTGACCCCGATCTCGATCAGCTCGCCGTTGTCATGGACCAGGGCGATGTAGGCCATGCGCGTCTTGCAGTCGACGTCCATCAACTGATCGAGCAGCGCCGCACCCGGCTCATTGATCTGCGCCAGGAAGCGCATGTGCCGGGACTCCGGTGACAGGCGCATGATGAAGTCGTATTCGCGCTGGCGATCCTGGTCCCTGAGCGGGCGGATCAAGACATGCCGGCCGTCCTTGAGTGCCTGGATCCAGTGTTTGCCACTGATGCTGGCATACAGGGCTGCGGCGCGTTCGTTGTGGTCTTTGACAGTGAGCATGGTGCGATCCTCCCTCGGATGTGCACGTGCGGTGCGATAAAAAGCTGCGCATTCGATACTGTTCTACGCCCGCCACGGCGATCGATTCTGATCTGGATCAGTGCCCGCGTATCCGTCCGTCGATTGTCTTGCCTTTGATTCAGATCAAACCGTCCGGGGCCTTGATGGGCGCACGCTGAAGATCGCGTCGGAAAAGGCCGGTGCAAGGTTCTGGATTTCGTGTGGGCAATTCGATGGAGGTGTGCGATGGGGCAATACCAGCGTCTGCTATTGATCGTCGAACCTGATCTGCACCCCTGCGCAGCGATGCGCAGGGCCTGTGCCCTGGCCCGGGCCAGCGGCGCAGCACTGCACTTGTGCGCGTTCGTCCAGCCACCGGCCCGCACTCACCTATGGGGTGAAAAAATCGATGAAGCGAGTGTGCAGCGCTATCTGCACCGCTACCGCCGCTGGATGGTGGAGGAGGCGGCGCTGCTCAGGGAGGAAGGCCTGGATGTGACGACTCACGTGGTGTGGACCCTTCATCCGTTGCTGGACATCCTGCGCTACGTCGAGCAGTTCCAGCCTGACCTGCTGATCAAGGACGTCACCCTCGAACCGTTGCTCAAGCGCGTGTTCGCAACGCCATTGGACTGTCATTTGTTGCGCGATTGTCCGGTGCCGGTGCATCTGGTCAACCAGGCGGTACACGGCTTGCCGCGCCGGGTGGTGGCGGCGGTGGACCCCTCGGACCCCGAGGCCAATGCGTTGAACGAGCGTATCGTCCAGACGGCCACCGCGCTGGCCCGGCAATGCGACGCCTCGTTGCATCTGTTGTACGCCTGCGACCTGTCGCCGGCCTTCAATGGCGAAGCCTCGTTGCTGGCCGGGGCTTGGGATGACGACTTTGCCGACGCCCTGCGCGAATCGCTGCATGCGGCGTTTATCAGCCTGGCCGAGCGCTGTGGCGTACCGGCGGAACGTCGGCACTTTGTCGTTGGCCTGCCGGTGCCGGTCATCCAGGCGTTCATCGACGAATTCGAGGCCGACGTGGTGGTGATGGGCACTGTGCATCGCGCCGGTCTTGAGCGTTTGCTTGGCAGCACGACAGAGCGCGCCTTGTACTCGGTGCCGGGCAGTGTGCTGGCGGTCAAGGGATGAGTACGGCCACGTTGCGCGGTCCGGCGCTCCAGGGCTTGGTTTGCCTGGACTGAGGGAGGGCAGATTGCAGACTCGCACCTACAGGGGATTTTCTGTGATCGCCGGACTTGTGCCCGCCACGACCCCATGTGGGAGCGAGCTTGCTCGCGAAGGCGGCCGGCAGCGTCAACGATGCATCACAGTTCCGCATGACGATGGCAACCGGCGACTTTTTGCTTGAGACCGGGTAAATCCAGAATCGTGACATTGCGCCCATGCATGTCCACCAGTTCCTCCTGGCGCAGGTGGGCGATGCCCCGGCAGATGGTTTCCAGGCGCAGGCCCAGGTAGGAGCCGATGGCTTCGCGACTCATGCGCAGCACGAATTCCCTGGAGGAATAACCGCGCATGTTAAGCCGCTGGGATAGGTTCAATAGAAACGCCGCCAGGCGTTCGTCGGCGTTCATGTTGCCGAGCATCAACAGCATGCTGTGGTCGCGCACGATTTCCCGGCTCAGGAGCTTGTTCAGGTTGTGCTGCAACGACGGTAAGTCGTGGGCCAGTTTTTCCAGGAGGTTGAAAGGCAGCGGGCAGACTTCGCTGTCTTCCAGGGCAATGGCATTACAGGCGTAGTGATCGGTACTGATAGCGTCCAGGCCGAGCATTTCGCCTTGCATCTGGAAACCGGTGACCTGTTCGCGACCGTCTACCGAAAGGACGCTGGTCTTGAAGAAACCCAATCTCACCGCATACAACGAGCGCAGAGGGTCGCCGGTGCGATACAGCGCAGCGCCTTTCTTGACCTTGACCCGCTGGGCGATCAGCGTGTCGAGGCGCTCGACTTCACCACCCGTCAGGCCAATGGGCAGGCACAGTTCAAGCACGCTGCAGTTCGAGCACGCAGCCTTGAGGGAGTGCACGTGTAGAAGTCGGGCTTCGGGCTCGGGCACAGGGATGAACTCCTTTGGGTGAACCAAGCATAGAAGAACTATCCCGTCGCGCCTGTTTTTTGTCGGCTAAAGCCATACCCTCGGTCGATTCGTCGTTTAGCTGGGGCAGCAATTGGGTTATTTCGCTAGGTGTCAGCTTTATGCGGGAAGTTCGCTCCACAATGTTTCTGTATTTTTGAAGCCGTATTGTTTTGCCGTGATTCGTTCAATGATCTTTTCGCTTGAGGTCGGCTCACTCAAGTCGATGATCGAGGGGGTGACGTAGGCGTTTAAAGAGGTGGAGAAGAAGGTATTTACTTTTGGGCTCAATAACGAACACGGGTTCTGTTCAGTGACCACGCCGATAGCGCCGCCGCTGAGGCGAACAATGGAGCCAACCGGATAAATACCGACTGACTTTACAAAGGCCTGGAATACCGTTTTATCGAAATGTCGATTCCATCCCGACATTTTTTGAATGGCAACGGCGGGGGACCAGGCTTCGTTGTAGGGGCGCTCCGATGTGACTGCGTCATAGACATCGCAAATGGCCGCCATGCGGGAGAAGAGGCTTATCTGCTCACCGATCAACCGATCTGGATAGCCAGACCCGTCCATTTTTTCGTGATGATGCAGGCACACGTCAATCACCGCTTCGCAGAGCGGTGCCGAGGTTCGCAATATTTGCGCGCCTAGCCGCGGGTGTTGACGAATGACCGCGAATTCATCATCGGTCAGTTTTCCCGGCTTGTTAATAATGATGCCGGGAATGGCCATCTTGCCAATGTCATGCAATAAACCCGCAAGTCCAGCTTGATGAATAAGCTCTTCAGGAAAGTCCAGCTGGTGAGCCACGGCAATCATCAGGGCGCTGACGGCGACTGAATGCATATACGTGTATTCAGTCGCCGTTTTAAGTCGGACCAGACTGATGAAAGCACTTGGGTGACGCATGATTGAACGGGTTATATCGTCGACGAGTTTATCCGCTTGGTCGATGGAAATGGCACGCCCCATTCGTGCATCACTGAACATCGCAACGACTGCCGACTTCGATTGGCGACAGAGTTTCCTCGCCGTGATCAGCTCTTCATTCAGCGTCGTAGAACCCACCTGGATATTGGCAATAGCAGCCTTATTGATCGAGGGGCAATTTCCATCATTGACCTGAGGGTCCAGGGAAGGGGAGGCGTGCGAGGTGTCTTGATGAGGGGGGTGACCGTTCCAGTAGGGGGACTCGGAGGATGAGCGACAGGGTTCGATAGTGCTATTTATGCAATGTTCGCCGGTTTCTTTATCGTTCGACATGGCCTTTACCCTTTCGGAGTCGCGGTGTCCCTTTTACTCAGGACGTCCTTGGCTTTGTTTTCAGCATTCCCGGAGTGGCGCTTGCTTGAGGATAGCGGGAGTATGCGCCGTCATGATTGATATCACAGTGATGTCAGTGCAATCTGCTCAGTATCGGTTTGTACCTGTTTTGTACAAGGTTGCCAGGCGCGGATCGCGACAACCTTTGGGCAAAGAGGGCTGTCAAAGAAGTCGCAGCGCTGCCACCGGGCGCTTGATCGGTAGAAACGGTGCAAATTCTTCAAAGGGCAGGGTTTCCCTTTCCAATAGCAGACGGGCCCCGGTGTCCACCAAGAAGTGGATGCCCGACTGGAGTCGGCGGAAAATAACGCCGCAACGGCAAGACTCAGGGCGGATGAGGCCTACAGGAAGGCTGAGCAGGCCGAGATAATGGCCGAGCAGGCGCAACGTACCGCTGAAGAGGCAAGCATCCGCGCCACTCGGATGACCGATAAGGCCACGCGCAAGTAATCAGCGGATGAAGGAGGCATTTCTATCAGGGACAGTGGACGTCAAAATGATACGAACTGCCATCACCACCCCCACCAGCACGCCAGCAAGACCTGACGCTTCTAGAAGCGTTGGCAGCCGGTGATGAAACAACAAGCCCAGTAGTGTGGCAAATAGTGATTCCAGGGATATCAACTGCCCGGAAAGCACCATGGGAAGGCGACGGGACGCCGCGTTCCAGGCCCAGGCCCCGATGACTGACGACATCAGCGCAATCACAAGACCCCAGGTATACAAGTGTCCCGCCAGGGAAACACTGAAACCCAGGCTTGGCAGCTTGAGAAGATCAAACGCTTGCGCCGCCGGTAACAAGCACAAGGTGCCGATCCCTGCGCCGACCATCATGAGGCCGGTCCAGGCCCCCGAAGCGCTGGCCGACAGGTTGACCAAGGCGCCCTGGTTCAACCAACTGAATACGAGCCACAGGAGCACCGCACCGATCGAGAAAAACACGCCCGTCAACCATGAACCGTCGTCGCTCAGGGGCTGCTGGATGCTGCTGAGGTTCGACAGCAATAGCCCTCCCGTTAAAAAAGCCAGCGGTATCGCCAGCCTTCGCCATGGGAGGGTTTTGTGGGTGGCGTTGCCGAGCAGTGCCTGCAAGACCGGCACCATGCCAATAAACGCCGGGGTCAGTACCGGCCCGGCAAACATGACGCCTGCGGCAATGCAACTGCTGTAACCGAGGTACCCGATGACCCCCAGGCTTGCGCCAAGTAGCAGTTGGCTGCGGCGCAGGCGCCGAAGCTGGGTTCGATAGCCCACCACGACAGCCACACCCAGCGCCCCGGCGATCAGGAACCGTATGATCATCAGATCGTGGATCGTGTAGGCACCGACGACGTAAGGCGCAATGAAATTCAACGCCCAGCTCAGCGTCGCGACGACGGCAAGGCTCACGCCGGCGAGGGTGTTCGAGTAGGCATTGGGCATTCATGCATATCCTTAAGGCATTGAGCTCATGTTGCACAGCGTCGCAGCTATGCTACAAACGAGTTCTCGGCCCTGGATGCATTACCTCTGATTATGAATACCCTTGGAAAGTCATTACCGCCGCTTGCCAGCTTGTTGCCCTTCGAAGCGGCTGCGCGCTTGGAAAGTTTTTCCAAGGCCGCCGAGGAACTGCACATCACCCAAGCGGCGATCAGTCGGCAGATCCGAGGGCTCGAAGAGGACTTGGGGCTGAAGCTTTTCTGCCGTCGTAACCGCGCCGTCTTCCTGACCCAGCAAGGGCGTGAGTTGGGACGTGTGGTGAGTAACGCGTTGCAAAGTATCAGTGCCAGTGCTGTCAGCCTTCGTCAATCGCCAGGTAAAAACCGCGTCGTTTTGCTGTGCCAATTATGCGAAGCGTTCTATTGGTTGATGCCGCGGCTCTCGACGTTCCACCAGCGATACCCGGAAATCGAGATCCAGGTGGCCACATCCACCGGGCCGCTGACTGAGTTCAATGAGCATTTTGACGTGGCCCTGCAAAGCACAGGACGGCCCAGCGGCGTCCATGGCTTGATGTTTACCGCCGCTGATGAAGTGTTTCCCGTATGCAGTCCTCATTACCTGCGTACCCACAAAACGTTGCAAGTCCGTGACCTGAAGTCCCACACCCTTTTGCACTATCACGCTACGCCGCCTCATTGGATGCAGTGGGGTGCCTGGTTCCAGGCGTTTGGACTGTCGCTCGACGACGCTCCCAAGGGCTCGGTGTTCGATAGCTATCCATTGATGCTCCAGGCGGCGGTCGAGGGGCATGGCATCGCGTTGGGGTGGCGGCGCACCGCCCAAGGGCTGCTTGAGAGCGGTGCGTTGGTGAGACCTTGCGCAGAAAGCGTTCCTTTGCCTGACGCGATATCGGTATTCAGCCGGCCGGGCGAGGAAGGTCGGGTTGAGGTAAGCGCGCTGCTCGACTGGCTTGAAGGTGAATTGCGAAGTGATCGTCAGGCCGGCTTCGGTCAGTCGCGGTTAAACCGGTGACGCTGCCATAACGGATAAAGTTTTGGGCATCAATTGAGGCTGGGTCAGAACGGCCCCAGCTTGAGTGGGTACTGGACGACGATATACAGCCGGTCGATGTCATCGCCGCCCTGGCTGCTGTTGGCGCGATGGGTGACGTGGGACAGTTGCAACGACAGGTCCTTGGCCGGGCCTGACTGCACGATGTAGTGCAGGTCCAGGTCTCGCTCCCAATGGCGTCCGCCAGCGCCTTGTTGCGGACTGTAAGTACCGGTGTCGCTATCGAACGGGTTGTAGGCACCGCCTTGGGGGGCATGGCTGCCGTCGATCCCGCGCCCAGTCACATAGCGGGCCATGAAGCTCAGGCCGGGGATGCCCAAGGTGCCCAGGTCAAGGTCGTAGCGCGCTTGCCACGAGCGCTCGCCGGGGCCGTTGAAGTCGGCATATTTGATCGAGTTGGCCAGGTAGATGGAGTCGCCGCCGACGAAATCGAAGGGCGTGTCGCCGTTGATTTTCTGATAGGCCAGGGTGAACGCCTGGGCATTGAGCCGGTACTTGCCGCTCAGGCTATAGGCTGTGGTGTCGATGGCCCCGGCTATGGCCTTGCCATCGTCGCGGGTGTGGTACAGGTTGCCGTCGAGGAACAGTTCGCCAAGGGTGGCATGCAGGTTGGCATAGTACTGGCGCCATGTATCGCTCAGTTCGGAGGTGTAGAGCGCGCCGCCCAGGGCTTGGCCGGTGAGCAGGTCGGCGCCGATGAAGTCGATGGCGCCGTGGCGCGTCGTCGCCCCATACCCGGAAAAATCACCCTTGCTGGTCGAGGCGTCCTGATTCTTGAACGCACTGAAGTGGCCCGCCTGCAGGTCGACCCCTTCGAACTCGCGGCTGGAGAGCAGCAGGCCGCTGGCGTATTCGGGTTGCAGGCGCTTGTCGGCGGTATCGAATACCGGGCTCTGCACAGTCATTTCGCCGACCGCCAGGGTGGTGCGTGAGGTGTTGAATTTCAGCGCGCCGCCGGCGCTGGAGTAATGGTCCTCGCTTCGCCCGTTCTCATCCAGCGGCAATAATCCCGTTCCGGAATGCCCTTTGCCGCCGTCCAGTTTCAACCCCAGGAACCCGTGGGCATCGATGCCTACGCCGATCGTGCCGGGGGTGAAGCCGGACTCGAACGAGGCGATGAAGCCCTGGGCCCATTCCTGTTTGTAGCTTTTGCCTGCCGGGGTCGGGGTGCGATAGTCATTGTTAAGGTAGAAGTTGCGGCTGAGGACTTGCAGCGTTGCCCCGTCGAGAAAGCCAGGCGTGTTTTGCGCGAGTTCCGCTGCCATCGCCGGTGCGGCGCTGCCGGTGAGCAGGGCAAGCAGCCAGAGCGGTTTCAGGGCGACGGTTGAGTGGTGTGGTGCAGGCAACATGCTTCATTTCCATGTGACATTGGGCGGGCGAAGGAGGGCTTTCGCGCCAGGAAGACAAGAGCTTCATTCTTGGGCATGGGACGCGCGCGCGCGAGTTAAACGTTGTTAATTGCGTTCAGCTGTTTTGGCCCTATCGCGAGCAAGCTTTGCTCCCACAGGGGGCAGCGTTCAGGTGCAACACCGGACGCTGCACTCCCTCAGCACATGGCTGCAAGGTTTGCGCTGTGAGGCGGGTGCATGATGACCTTCTCCGGCTGGTGCGTGAGTGGTTGTTCTTCTGACTCAACCCCCGAGCGTCGGCGTCAGCGCGTTTGAACCTGAGCCTGCAACTGTCCGCCGACTATGGATATTTCCTTGAGCTGCAAACCGTCGCGCACGACGAACAATGCGTCCATCCCGCGTTCTTGTGCCAGGCGGGGGCCTTGGGTTTCGCCCAGTACCATCAGCGCTGTGGCCCAGGCGTCGGCGAGCATGCATGAAGTCGACACCACCGTGACGGCTGCGAGCGGGTTGCACAGGGGGGCGCCGGTGGCTGGGTTCATCGTGTGGGCGTAGGACTGCCCCCTGACGTCGACCCAATGTCGGTAATCCCCGGAGGTGGCGATGGCGGCGTCGCTGAGTTCCATCACCCCCATGACCTCACGCACGCCCCGACGGGGTTTTTCCATGGCCACGACCCAAGGCTGCCCATCAGGTTTGCTGCCGCGCGCGCGCATCTCGCCGTCGATGCCTACCAGGTAGCGTGTGATGCCAAACCTGTCCAGGCAGCGGGCCAACTCATCGACACCAAAACCTTTGGCAATGCCGTTCAAGTTGAGGTTAAGCGGTGCCTGTTTGCGCACCTGGTTGCGTTGTGAATCAACGACCAGCGCTGCACAAGTCGAGCGTCGAGTGGGCGCAGGCAACCCATCGAGCGCCGGTTCGGTGATGGACAGCTCGCCGGGGCCGAAGCCCCAGGCGTCTACCAGATCACCAACGGCGATGTCGAAGGCGCCGCCCGATTGCCGGCTGACGCGCAGCGCAGCAGACAATACCGTGGTCAGTTCCTCGGGCACGGCTATCCATGCTTGCAAAGGTGCGTTGTTGAGGCGATTGAGCTCCGAATCGGCCTTCCAGGTCGACATTTGCTGGTCCACCCGGGCCACGGCACTTGCCAGGGCGTGGCTGATTGCGGGGATATCGGGTTCGGCCAGGGCGTAGAACAGAGCGGTGTAGCGCGTGCCCATGGTTTCGCCGTTCAGGCTGTAGCGTCGCCATTCAGTAGACATCTTCACGGTAGCGTCCCTGTGCCTTGAGGGTCAGCACATTCAGGTTGAGGGGAGCCAGCACTTCATCCAGCGCCAGCATCACGCCCTTGGCCATCTCGCGACCGCCGCAAACCAGTACCTGGGCGCCTTTTTCGATCAGCCGACGCAACATCAGGGCGTCGCTGATCAGCCGGTCTTGCACGTAGGAACGGTCCATGACCTGGGAAAAGGCCGCGTGCAACGCCGTCAGGCGCCGGTCAGCCAGGTAATGGTTGAGCTCGGTTTCGTAGAGGAAGTCCGAGGCCGGGTTTCGCCCACCCCAATACAAATGCATGGGGTGGTGGGCCTTGTTGTTCCGGATAAAACCGGCTAGCGGGCCGATGCCGGTACCGGCGCCGATCAGAATCACTGGGTACGCCCCCGACGCTGGGCGAAATTGTGGATTCGGTTGGATAAAGGCGTCGATGGTCGCCCCGATCTCCAGGCTGTGAAGGAATGATGAGCACAGACCTCCTTTGTGTTTGCGTACGCAGATCTCCAGCACGCCGTCCTGTGAGCTGCTGGCCAGCGAGTAGAACCGAGGGAGGGGGTTGTCAGGGGGCAGGATGCCGACCAGATCACCGGCTTCAAAGGCCGGTAATGTCCCTGAGGCTTTGAACCGCAGCACGTGGGTGGGCGCGCCGACTTGTTCACCATAGGCAATGCGCTCGACCAGGATCAGTTGATGGGTGCGGGGCGGCTGTGCGGTGTGGATCAGCGTCAGGTCTTGCCCCAGCACCTCACCCACGGCGTGGCCCCAGCGAGCAAATTCCTGGGATGACTGGCGGTTGATGGTTTCCAGTCCGATCAACGGCGTGCCACCAGCCTGCAACAAGGCTTCCTGTACCTGATGGGCAAACTGACAGAACTGCGCAAACAGCCGGTCGCCAAAACCCAGCACGGCAAACGGCTGGCCAGGTTTCAGGCCGGCTTCGGCCAGCCGTGCCAGGAACTGCGAAGCCGAGGCCGGGGCATTGCCGTCACCGTGGGTCGCGGTGAGGATGAACACGCGTTGAGCGTTGCCGTAGTCGTTGGCGTATTGATTCATTGCCGCGCTGTGAACGCGGTGGCCGGCTTGATGCAAGGCTTCATGCAAGGTGTTGGCAAAGCCCCAGGTGCTGTTGGTTTCGCTGCCGACCAGGATAACGGTGTCGGCGGATTGTGCTGCGCTGTTGTGGCGGATATTCGGCCCGGCCTGGCGGCGACGCCACCAGATCAGGATGCCGGTGATGCTCATCACTGGCACGCCGAGGGCACAGAGGCCCAGCAACAGGCCCAGCCACCAGAGCCCTTCACCGGTGTGCAACTGATAGATCAACTCGTAGACGTTGCGCATCGAGTCGTGAGCTTGATAGGACAACAGGGCGCCGCTGACCGGGTCCACGTAGCCGTCGCCCTGGGCCGTGCGCAGGGAAAACACGTCTTGCGGATTATTCGGGCTGGGGTAGACGAGCTCGCGCAGATCAGTCAGATCGGTGGCCTGCAAAGCTTGCAGGCTCGCCACGGGCGAGGCCGAGCCCGCGCTGATGTGGTCGGGGAATGCAGGTTCGCTCTGACTGCCATCGGCGATGAAGTCGAAGGTCGTGGCGCACATGTAGAGCCCGCTCAGTGCCGATAACAGCAGCCCAAGCAACGCGAATCGACCGACCTCTGCGTGCCAGCGCTGGCTGAAGTCGCCCCGCAATGGCCGCAGCAGGTTGCGCCAGCCGCCGACCCGCCGGACCAGCAACAGCGCCCCGGACACCGACAGCATCAGCATGAACAGCGCGCCGACGCCTGACACCCCGTGGCCCGGCGTACCAAGAAACAGCGAGCGGTGCAGGTCTTTCATCCAGCGTGAGAAAGCGGAGGGTTCGTACGGGGCCAGGCCTCGCCCGGTCAGCGGGTCGACCTTTTCGGCCCCGACCCGGCCGTCCTGATTGAAGTAGACGATGACGGTCCCGGACGCGGTGCGCTGGATCTGCTCCACGCCCGGAAAGTGACTGGCAACGCGTCCGGCCAACTGGCCGACATTGACTTGCCCAATCGCAGTGGACGTGTTGTTCAGGCGTTCAAGGGCCGGATCGACAGACAACATCGCGCCGCTGATGGCCAAGAGCATGACCAGCAGGGCGGCGATCAGACCGGGCAGGGAGTGGAGCTGGCGAAGCATGTTCGGCCTCCGAACAGGTAGGTGCTACAAATCGTAGGTAAAGGATTCGACGTAGGTATTACCGGCCGCCGGCTTGCCTGCGCCTTCGCTGGTCAGTGGCACGCTGACGTCGGCCCGGGCTTCACGCTTATCCTCGACGGCGCTATCGATACGGATCTGATACCCGGCATCGATCAGGGTGTCTGCCAGCTCGACGCTGACTTTGAGGGTGTCGCCGCTGCCAACGCTGGCGCCACTGACGCCGTCGTACTCGCTGGGGCTCAGCTTGCTTCCACGGGCCCAGTCGGCCAGGTGCTTGTAGTACTTGGCCTTTTTGCCGGCCACCCAGAGGGTTTTCTGGTACTGGCCGCTGGCGTCGGTGACGTAGATCGCCAGGTACGCATCGTTGCCGCTGTAGCGCTTGAGCTGGGTGGTGAGGGTTACTTCACGGGCTTGAGCCAGCCCCGGCAGGATGATGGCGCCGGCGAGGCAGATTGCAGCGATGATTTTTTTCATGGGAGGTGTCCTTTTGATCGTTGGGGCGAGAGCCTGGACCTGCTTGCTGACAGCAACCTGAATGGCAGGATCAACGCGTCGAAATGTCACGGTGCGGGAGCAGGGGCGAGGTAGGCGCTGGCATCGTCATCGTCCCGGAAGTAGATCTCGAGCTCGCGCAGGTGCAGCGACGCTGGTGTGTAGCGGGCTTCGATGACATTGCCCTGGCGGTCCAGGCCCTTGAGCTTGTAGCAGCCGTCGTCGACCTTGATGCGCTGCACCTTCCAGCCGTACCGCTGTTCCACCTGCAGGCGCAGGGTTTCCCGTGGTTGCCAGTCGTTGACCGGTTCGCTGCAGTCGTCATCGGCCAAGGCGTAACCGTTGGCCAGCACACTTATCAGCGCAGTGCTGGCGATAAAACCTGATTTCATGATCTGTCTCCTGCCGGGGCTTCGTTGTGGGCATACCCTACGGTGCATTCCTGACAGCCAGCTGAATCTTCAGATTCACGTCAGGTAAGGCCGCTAAGGTGCGGCAAACCACGATGACAGGAGCTGCCCGATGCGGGTTTTATTGGTTGAGGACTCGCCAAGGTTGGGGGAGGCGGTGCGCGAGCAGATCGCCGATGACGGCCATGCCGTTGATTGGGTGCAGAACCTTGCCCATGCACGCAGTAGCGTGAGCACGACCGCTTATGACCTGATCCTGCTTGACTTGATGTTGCCGGACGGCCGAGGACTGGACTTCCTGCGCCAGCGACGCAGCGTAGGTGAGGCGACTGCGGTGATCATCCTGACGGCCCAGGACCAGATCTCTGATCGAATCGCCGGCCTCAATGCCGGCGCCGACGATTACCTGGTCAAACCCTTCGACCTGTTTGAACTGTCGGCCCGTGTGGCTGCGGTGGCCCGTCGTTACAGCGGCAACCCCAATCCCCAGATCAGGCTCGGTGAGCTGCACGTCGACATGACGGCCCGTACGTTGCATCGGGCCGGCATGGCCGTGGACCTCACTGCCCGGGAATGGGCGCTGTTGGAGGCATTCATCCAGCGTCCCGGCGCGCTGCTGTCCAAGGGGCAACTCGAAGATCGGCTGTACGCCTTCGGCGCCGAAATTGAAAGCAACACGATCGAGGTCTATATCAGTCGATTGCGAAAGAAACTCGGGCGCGACCTGATTGAAACCGTGCGGGGCATGGGTTACCGGATGGTGTCGGCATGAAGACGACCTTCAGCCTGCAAAAACGTCTGGGCCTGGGACTGACGCTGGGCATGACGTTGCTCTGGCTGATGGCGACAATCGGCACTTGGCGCGGGGTGCAACATGAGCTGAACGAGGCCTTTGACAGCGCACTTGAGGAGACCGCCCAACGTATCCTCCCCCTGGCCGTGCTGGAAATCAGCAACCGGGAAAACCCGGGGGAGGTGCAACAGGTTGCCACCCTGAAGATGCACAAGGAGCACCTGACTTATCTGGTGCGCGATGCTGCAGGCAAGGTCCTGATGCAGTCCCACGATGCCAACCCGAAGGTATTCAGCAAACATCCGATTGAAGGTTTCTCCACGACTGGAAAGTACCGTCTGTATGGCGCCAGTGCGCTGCGTGAGACGGTATTCATCGAAGTCGCCGAGCCGTTGCGCCATCGCCGCGAGGCCGCACGACAGGCCTTGTTTACCTTGTTGTGGCCGTTATTGGCGCTGGTCCCCATCAGCCTGTTGGGGACCTGGTTATTGGTGCGCATGAGCCTGGGCAGCGTGCTGGCCTATCGTTACGCGGTAGAGGCCCGTGGCGTGGGTGATCTGTCGCCGATCAAGGTGTCGCGCCTGCCGGCAGAAATCAACCCCTTGGCGGATGCGGTAAACCGCCTGTTGGAGCGCTTGCGCAAGGCCCTGGAGGCCGAACGCAGCTTCACTGCCAATAGCGCACATGAGCTGCGTACACCCTTGGCCGCGACACTGGCGCAAGTCCAGCGGTTGTACCAGGAGGCCCCTGAAGGTCCGTTGCGTTTGCGTGCAAAAAAGATCGAAAGCGCTTTGCGCGAATTGGCCCGGTTATCGGAAAAACTCATGCAATTGGCCAAGGCTGAAGGGGGCGGACTGCTCTCGCAAGCGCCCCAGGACCTGGTCCCATTATTGGCTCACGTGGTGGATGAGTGGCGGCACAACAACACCTGTCAGATCGAGCTGCAACTTCCTGCCCAGGCCCATGTGTATTCGACCGTCGACCCGGATGCCTTTGGCATTCTGTTGCGCAATCTGATCGAGAACGCATTGAAGTACGGTGCGATGGATCAACCCATCGAAGTCACCCTCACGGACCAGGCGCTGTTGCGGGTGATCAATGCCGGACCGGTGGTGCCGGTGGCCGTCCTGCAGCACCTGACCGAACGTTTCGTGCGCGGCCAGAGCGAAACCAGTGGGTCGGGATTGGGGTTGGCGATCGTCAAGACGATTGTGCAGGGGATCAATGGACGAATCGAACTGTTGTCTCCGGCAAAAGACCGAGAGGAGGGGTTCGAGGTTCGGGTCTGGCTACCACTTGCCACCGTTGCCGTCGGCCATTCGTCAGCCAGCTAGCCCAGGCATTCTTGACAATCAATCGACCTTGAGCAAATACTCGCATCCATATTCATATATATGACTAGATAACAAGGTGAATAAGGTCAATGAAATCTCTCTCCAGTGATGCCCGCCTGCCGCTGTATCAACGTTTACGCGATCAATTGGCTGAGCAGATCGCCAATAACCGCTGGCGTCCGGGGGAGGCGATTCCTACTGAGGCGGCACTTTCAGCCGAATACCAGTTGTCTACCGGCACGGTGCGCAAGGCCATCGATGCGCTGGTCAGCGAGGGCGTCCTGGAGCGCCAGCAGGGGCGTGGCACCTTCATTCGCCGGCCGCAGTTTCAATCGTCGCTGTTCCGGTTTTTCCGCTTTCAAAGCGCTTCAGGCGAACGCCGGGTTCCCGAGAGCCGGATCCTGTCCGTGGAACCGGTGGCCGCGCCTTCTGCGGTGGCCCAGGCGCTGGGGTTGCCGGCGGATGCGCCGGTGATTCGCATCGTGCGGGTGCGTCTGCTGGAAGTTGCGCCGGTGCTTGCCGAAGAAATCTGGCTGCCCCGCAACCGTTTCCAACCCTTGCTCGAGATCGACCTGAGTCAAAAGGGACCGCTGCTTTATCCCATCTATGAAGAAACCTGCGGTCAGGTGGTCGCCTATGCCGAAGAAACTCTCACCGCCGAATCGGTGAACGAGGTGTACGCGCGATTGCTGCAAGTACCGGTCAACAGCCCGGTGGTGGTGATCGAGCGTCTGGCGCGGGACTACGCCGGCAACCCCCTTGAGTGGCGACGCTCACGCGGGCACGCCGAGCATTTCCGCTACCGCGTGGAAATCCGCTGACCCCACCTGGCTAGCGGCGAGTCGGTCGCCGCAGCCCTTATCGTTTTGTTTGCCATGACTGGCCTTGCAGCGGCGCGGTTCGCTCTCGGCTGCCTTTCGTTCCAGCCATAAGGATAAAAATCATGTTCAGTTGGTATCGCCAAGTCACTGCGCGCGAGCGCAAAACGTTTTGGGCCTGTTTCGGCGGATGGTCGCTCGACGCGCTGGAAGTACAGATGTTCGGCCTGGCGATACCGGCGTTGATCGCCGCGTTCGCCCTGACCAAGGGTGATGCCGGGCTGGTCAGCGGTGTGACCCTGGTCACTTCGGCCATTGGCGGTTGGGTCGGCGGGACGCTGTCGGACCGCTACGGTCGGGTGCGCACGCTGCAGTGGATGATCCTGTGGTTTTCGTTCTTTACCTTCCTGTCGGCGTTCGTCACCGGTTTCCACCAATTGTTGATCGTCAAGGCGTTGCAGGGCTTTGGGATCGGCGGGGAGTGGGCGGCTGGTGCGGTATTGATGGCCGAGACCATCAACCCCAAGTACCGCGGCAAGGTCATGGGCACGGTACAAAGCGCCTGGGCGGTGGGTTGGGGGCTGGCGGTCGGCGTCTTCACGCTGATCTACTCCCTTGTGCCGCAAGACATGGCCTGGCGGGTGATGTTCGTCGTGGGGCTGCTGCCGTCGTTCCTGATTATCTGGGTGCGGCGCAACGTTGAAGAGCCCGACAGTTTCCAGCGCCTGAAAAAAGAAAACGTCATCCCGCAAAGCTTCTTCAAATCCCTGGGCGGTATCTTTCGCCCCGAGCTGATCCGCGTGACCTTGTTTGGCGGGTTGCTGGGGCTGGGGGCACACGGTGGTTACCACGCGGTGATGACCTGGCTGCCGACCTTCCTCAAGACCGAGCGCAACCTGTCGGTACTCAACTCCGGCGGTTACCTGGCGGTGATCATCTTCGCTTTCTGGTGCGGCTGCGTGGTCAGTGGCTTGTTGATCGATCGTATCGGACGTCGCAAGAACATCGTGCTATTCGCGCTGTGCTGCGTGGTGACCGTGCAGTGTTATGTGTTCCTGCCGTTGAGCAACACCCAGATGCTGTTCCTGGGTTTCCCGCTCGGCTTCTTCGCGGCGGGCATTCCGGCGAGCCTCGGGGCGTTTTTCAACGAGCTGTACCCGGCGGATGTCCGCGGCGCCGGCGTGGGGTTCTGCTACAACTTTGGCCGGGTGCTCTCGGCGGTGTTCCCGTTCCTGGTCGGGCACATGAGTGACTCCATGTCCCTGGGCTCGGCCATTGGCATCGACGCCGGGATTGCCTACGGCGTGGCGGTGATCGCGGCGCTTTGCCTGCCGGAAACCCGCGGTCGCAGCCTGGAAGCCACTGCTGCATCGGCGCCTGAGGTGGAGAGTGACGGCCAGGGCGCCCGAGCCTGATTTTCCTTATTTTCGATAGATGAAACCCATGGTTGATACCCGTACTACGCCGATCACCGGCATTGACTGTCACGCCCACGTATTCAGCCGCGGGCTGGAACTGGCCGCTGTCCGGCGCTACACACCCGACTATGACGCCACGCTCGCCCAGTACCTGGGCCACTTGCACGCCCATGGCTTGAGCCATGGCGTGCTGGTGCAGCCGAGTTTTCTTGGCACCGATAACCGCTACTTGCTGGCCGCGCTGCGGCAGGCGCCAGCGCAATTGCGCGGGGTCGTGGTGGTGGCGCGAGATATCAGCCGCGCCGAGCTGGATGACATGGCCCGGTTGGGCGTGGTCGGTGTTCGCTTGAACCTGATGGGCGAAGCCTTGCCTGACTTTCGCGACGTTGCCTGGAACGGTTTCTTGGGGCACCTCGCAGAACTGGGTTGGCATGTCGAGTTGCACGCCAACCTGATGGACTTACCGGGGCTGATTGATCAGCTGTTGCCATTTGGCATCCCGTTGGTGGTCGATCACTTCGGTCGCCCGGATGCGCGTTTGGGCCTCGATCAACCTGGCTTTGCCCAATTGATGGAGCTTGGACAGGGCGGGCACCTGTGGATGAAGGTGTCCGGCATCTATCGATTGGGCGCAACGGCGCCGCAGAATCATGAATTCGCCCGCGCCTCGTTGACGTTGCTGGAACACAGCTTTGGCCCCGAGCGCCTGGTGTGGGGCAGCGACTGGCCGCACACGCAGCATGAAGAACATGTCGGTTTCGAAACGGTCATGGGGCAGTTGCGCGCATTGGAATGTTCGGCGTCGCTGATGCAGGCGTTATTGGTCCAGGCACCCCAGGCATTATTCAGGTTTTGAGGCGCGCGGCCTGTGACGTCAAGTTTTCCTGAACTCGCCCAGTGAATAGGGATCTAGACTCCATTCAGGCGGTTTGAGGATGACTGATGTCGAACATTGAAGAGCTACCCAGGGAAACGCGTGCGCCAAGCGAGTACGAAAGCTTGATCGCGATGGGGACGAGCGCACTCGATGCCATCCCCGGTGCCGTGTACCTCTGTGATCGCCAGGGGTGGCTCGTCAGGTACAACAGCGAGGCGGCCGAGCTGTGGGGAAGGGCGCCAGCACTTGGAGAGAACGCTGACCGTTTCTGCGGCGCCCATCGGCTGTTCCTGACCGACGGTACGCCGCTGGCGTTCGAACACTGTCCGACGGCCTCGGCACTCGATACCGGCATTGCCTCGCGCAATCAGGAAGTGCTCATCCAGCGCCCGGATGGCTCGCGGTTCGTGGCGCTGATGAATATCCGCGCCCTCAGGGATTGGCGGGGCGTCATTCAAGGGGTGATCAACTGCTTCCAGGATGTTTCGGCGCACCATGCCATGGCCGAGGAACTTCGGCGCAAGAGTGCCGACCTGGAAGACTTTTTCGAAAACAGCGCCGTGGGCCTGCATATCGTCAGTGGCGAGGGCATCATCCTGCGCGCCAACAAGGCGGAGCTGGCGCTGCTGGGTTATCCGGCAGACGAATACATCGGGCGACACATCACCGAGTTTCATGTCGACGAGCCGGTCATTGGTGACATCCTCACCAAGTTGGGCAGCGGCGACTGCCTGCAAAGCTATCCGGCGCGACTGAGGGCCAAGGATGGCTCGATCAAGCATGTCACGATCACTTCGAATGGCCGGTTCGAGGACGGAAAACTCTTCAATACACGCTGCTTCACCCTCGACAGGAGCTGCGTTCACGCGGCGGAGGCGGCGCGCCAGGAGAGCGATGACCGGCTTTCGGCGACCTATGAGGCGGTGACCATCGGGATTTCCGAGGTCGATATGGATGGGCGCTTACTCCGGGTGAACGACGCCCTGTGCAACATGCTGGGCCGGTCGCGGGAAGAGCTCCTGTCGATGACATTCCTGGACTATACCCACCCGGATTGCATCCCGCAGGACGCGGGGTTGTACGCCCGCCAGGTGGCCGGTGAGCTGGATAACTACGTGCTGCGCAAGCGCGCCCTGAAGCCCGATGGCGAGGTGGTTTACCTCGACATCCATAGCTCGTCGGTGAGGGACGCCAGCGGTACGTTTCGTTATGGCGTGCGAGTGCTGCAGGACGTCACGCTGGCGCGGCGGATGGAAAACCAGATCCGTGAAAGCGAACGGCACATGCGCAATCTGCTCGAGGCGTTGCCTGCCGCGGTGTACACCACCGACGCCGATGGCCGCATCACCTTCTACAATCGCGCCGCTGTCGAACTGTCCGGGCGCATGCCTCAGTTGGGCGACATGTGGTGCGTGACCTGGAAACTGTTCAACACGGACGGCACCGCGCTACCCCACGATCAATGCCCGATGGCGGTGGCCCTGAAGGAAAACCGGCCGATACGCGGCGTCGAGGCCGTTGCAGAACGGCCGGACGGTAGCCGTGTTCCGTTCACGCCTTATCCCACGCCTTTGCATGATGCCGATGGAAACCTGGTGGGCGCCATCAACATGCTGGTCGACATCTCCGAGCGAAAACAGGCGGAATATCGACAGAAGACGCTGATCGATGAACTCAATCACCGGGTCAAGAACACCCTGGCCACGGTGCAATCGCTGGCAGCCCAGACGGCGCGCAATGCCGAGGATGCGAAAGAAGGCTATAGGCGTTTCGAGGCAAGACTCCTGGCGTTGTCGCGGGCACACGATCTCTTGACGAAACGGCATTGGGGGCAGACGCCGCTCGACACCCTGGCCCACGAAGTGCTGATGCCGGTGTTTGGGCATGAGCCTGGCCGCATCGTGATTGAAGGCTCTTCTGTGGACGTCGGCACTCGCGTGGCGCTCAACCTTACGATGACCCTCAATGAATTGGCGATCAACGCGCTGAAATATGGGGCAATGTCGGTCGAGACCGGGACGCTTGCCGTCACTTGGCAGCTGCAAGCCCAGGCGGACGGAACGTTGCTGACCCTCGACTGGCGCGAACAAGGAGGGCCACCGGTGTCACCGCCGGAACGGGAAGGGCTCGGTTCACGCTTGATGCAGCGCTGCATCGAGCGCGACTTGGCCGGCCAGTTCGACCTCACCTACGCTCCGCAAGGCGTTTGCTGCCGCTTTTCGTTCCTGATTGGGATGACAGGGGCATGACCCCATTTGCTGGCGTCAGGGTGCTGGTCGTCGAGGACGAAGGCGCGATTGCCCTGTTGATCGAAGAGATGCTGGAGGAATTCGGATGCGAGGTGGTGGCGTCGGTCGCGCGGCTCGCTGCAGCATGTGAAGTCGCTGGCTCGGCGCAGGTTGACCTGGCGATCCTGGACGTCAACCTGGCGGGCGAGCGGGTCTTCCCGGTGGCCGACATTCTTCACGGTCGCAAGATTCCCTTCCTGTTCAGCACCGGATACGGCGCCAGCGGACTGCCAGCCGAATACGCCGGGTGCCCGGTCCTGCACAAGCCATTTTCGCAAAGTGAGTTGCAGCAGAAAATGGCCGTTACGCTGAAGGAGGCCCGCGAAAGCGGCCTAGCATCCAGCACCGATGCCAACTGACCCGCCGCCATCGCGAGCAGGCTCGCTCCCACAATGGGGTAGCGGTGGACTTGTAAGTGGGTAATCACCACAAGTCCCCTGTGGGAGCGGGCTTGCTCGCGAAAGCGGTGGGTCAATCAACTACGATGCCGACAGGTCCGCCGCCTTCGCGAGCAAGCCCGCTCCCACAATGGATCGGCGGTGGGCTGTGATTGAGTGACCTCCACAAATCCCCCTGTGGGAGTGAGCCTGCTCGCGATGGCGGCCCGACATTCAGCACCGATCCCCACTGATCCAACACCCTCCCCAGCAAGCCCAGTCCCGGTGTTCAAGCAGCCCTCGACAAGACGTCGCCCCTGGACTGTGCTAAATCTCTTACCGGCAACCCACCTCTCCAAACCCATTCAAGGAGTGATCATGAGTCTCCACGGTCATTACGATCCGCAGAACATCTTTGCGCTGATCCTTCGCGGCGATGCGCCGTGCTACAAGATTTACGAAGACGCCGATGTGCTGGCCTTCCTGGATCTCTTTCCTCAATCGCGCGGTCATGTCCTGGTCATCCCCAAAGCCTCCCAGGCGCGAAATATCCTCGAGGTCGAGCCCGCCGTCCTGGGCGCGATGATGTCTGCCGTGCAGCGCCTGACGCGGATCATCGTGGACGAATTGCAGCCGGACGGGGTTCAGGTCGCGCAGTTCAATGGTGCTGTGGCCGGGCAAACGGTCTATCACATTCACATGCACATCATCCCTCGCTGGGAAGGTGAGGCGCCCGGTGTGCATGGCAGGGGCAAGGCCGATCCCGAGGAGCTGGAAATACTCCAGGCGCGTCTGGTCGAGCGCATTCGCTCAGAAGCCTGACGCTGGGCGGGACGCCGTAAGGGGCACAGGGCGTGCCCCACTCATCAAAATGCTCGGCAACCTTGCCACAACGTTCGAGGTTGTGAATCCCGCCACAGAACCCATCAACAATTCGCCACCCAATCCCTTGCCAACCGCTACCATTGCGCGCTGACCTCCTGACACCCGGACTTCACTTTCATGAAATTGCGCCTGCTGACCGCTGCCTTGTTGTTCACCTGCACCCTGACTCACGCCGCTGAATCGAAACCCGTTCCCAAAGCCCTGGAAGAACAGATCGGACACCTGGTCGCGCTCATCAAGGACAGCTACGCCACCGGCTACCCCGAAGCAACGCTGGTGCAGACGCTGGACACCGGCGAGGACAGCCAGGTCACCCTCGCGGTCTTCACCGTCGAGGGTTTCGGCATGGGCAACAACTACAGTCAATACCTGGCGGCCTTTACGCCCGAAGAGAACGAAGAAGGTGTGCCGCATTACAGCCTGTTGGACGTGATGCGCATCGGTGGCGACAGCTGGCGTGCCATCGACAAACTGGATGCCAAGCTGGTCAGCGATCCGACGGGTGAGCAGACCCTGATCGACATTCCCGTGATGGAGAATACCGACGAGGACGCGCCGAATTTCCCAAGCAGGGCCGCCGTGATTCACCTGTCTCTGGACGGGGCACAGGCCGTGCGGTTGGTTGAGATCAAGTAAATCGGATTTATGCGATTGCGATATGAGTGCTATGTAGTTGGGATGGTTTATCGATTAATGCGGCGCGGGTAATTTGTTTCTCTACGATATCAATCGAGAGGAAAGCCAAATGACTCTGCGTTCAACCGGTAGCCTTTGTTTTGCGCTATGCGCGGCGGCGCCTTTTGCCGGCGCCGCCAGTACAGAAAGCACCAGCGAGTCGCGGACTTCGCAACAGATCAGCCGAGCCGGCAGCCAGGCTTCAGTCGCAGGCCCGGCGGACTATTTCACCGGGCGAGTGCGCGTTGATCCATTATTCCCGGCAACCCATGAAGTCAACGTCTCCGGCGCCTACGTCAGCTTCGAGCCGGGCGCGCGCTCGGCCTGGCATACCCATCCCGCCGGACAACGCTTGGTGGTGGTTTCCGGTGTCGGCCTGACGCAGGAATGGGGCAAACCCGTGCAGCAGATCCGCCCGGGCGACGTGATCGTCTGCCCGCCAGGCGTCAAGCATTGGCATGGCGCCGCGCCGACGAGCGCCATGACCCACCTGGCCGTGACCGGTACGGTGGAGGGCAAAAACGTGGAGTGGCTGGAGAAGGTCAGCGAAGAACAGTACGGTGTCGCTGGAACGGCTACGCCATCGGCCAAGCCGGATGCCGTGGCGGTTTCGCAAACCCTATCGACCAAGCAGCAAGCCATCCCGCTGATTGCCGCCGCCATGGCGACGAGCAACATGCCTGGCCTCAATACCGCCTTGAATCATGGGCTGGATGCGGGCCTCACCGTCAGCGAGGCGAAGGAAATCCTGGTGCAGCTTTACGCCTACAGCGGCTTTCCCCGCAGCCTCAACGCCCTCGGCGAATTGATGAAAGTGGTCGAGGCTCGCAAGCAGCGCGGCGTCCAGGACGACCCGGGTCGTGAGCCCGCTCGCCCGGTGCCTACCGGCGATGCGCTGCTGGCGGCGGGCAAGGCCAATCAGACGCGCATTGCCGGTGCACCCGTCCAAGGGCCGTTGTTCGACTTCGTCCCGGTCATCAACCAGTACTTGCAGACGCACCTGTTCGGCGACATTTTCGAGCGTGACAACCTGGACTGGCAAAGCCGTGAGCTGGCGACAGTCGCCGCGCTGGCGGTCACCCCCGGCGTGGAGTCGCAACTGCGCTCGCACATGGCCGCCAGCCTGCGAGTCGGCTTGAGCGCTGCCCAGTTGCGGCAGTTGATCCAGTTACTGGGCGAGCAGGGCGACGCCGCCGCGGCCAAGCGTGCCAGTGACGCGTTGGACACCGTCCAGGCCAGTCAACCTTCATAACGCAAGGCTTCGCGCAGCAACGTGAAGGCCGGTGAACTTTGGCGGCGACTGGGGTAGTAGAGGTGGTAGCCGGAGAACGGCTCGCACCAATCTTCCAGCACCCGAATCAACCGGCCTTGCGCGACGGCGTCCTGCACCAGGTCCTCCGGCATGAAGGCCAGCCCCAACCCTTGAAGGGCAGCTTCCAGGCGCATCGCGATGGTGTTGAAAACCAGTTGGCCTTCCACCCGGACTTTCAACTCCTGTCCGTTTTTCTCGAACTCCCAGACGTAGAGGCCGCCATGGGTCGGCATGCGCAGGTTGATGCAATTGTGCGTCGTGAGATCGTCAGGAATGACTGGCTTGGTGTATCGGCTGAAATACGCTGGCGAGCCCACCACCGCCATGCGCATGTCAGGACCGATGCGCAGGGCAATCATGTCCTTGGCCACCTGCGGACCCAGCCGCACACCGGCGTCGAAACCCTCCGCGACGATGTCGGTAAAGCCATAGTCGACGATGATTTCGATATTGAGGTCGGGATGGTCGGGCAACAGCCTGGCAAGCACGGATTGCAGGATGGTGATCGCGGAGTGCTCACCGGCAGTGATGCGCAACTTACCCGCCGGTTTATCGCGAAACTCACTGAGCATCGCCATCTCGTTATCGATCTCTTCGAACCGCGGAGCGATCACCCGCAGCAGGTGTTCACCGGCTTCGGTCGGGGCGACACTGCGAGTGGTGCGCGACAACAGCCTGACCCCCAGCCGCTCCTCCAACTGACGCATCGCCCGGCTCAGCGCCGGTTGCGACATGCCCAGCTTGGCCGCGGCGCGGGTGAAGCTGCGCTCCTGGGCGACGGCGGCGAAGATGGCGAGTTGGTCGTAGCGTTCGGTGGTCATTGATCCGTCTCAGGTATGAGCAGGCTTGGATTATGGCATCTGTTGTATTAATTGGCTGAGCCATGGTTGTGGTCTTCCAATCACATTGCACCCGTCGCGCAGCGCTTCGGTGGTGGAATGGTTGAACGAGCTTGTCGTAGGAATCGACGGAACGAATATTCCCCATTGACTTGCAGGACATTTCCTAGAAAATTCCAGTCCCTTGCGCCTGCTGATTTCGGTGCCTAGTCTTTGTCCACCGCTGCCAATTCAGCGGTCGGGTTTAGTCGCTCGGTATCTCGTTAGGCGCAAGGTCTCCTTGAAGTCAGGCTACGATTTTCTCGCTGATTTTATGGTGGCTGTGCGCAGGGCACTTTCGAGTGCGCCGGTTTCCTAACGTCCCGGTCGACTAACCTGCGCACAGCCGCCACCCCACTTCGTTTAGTCGCGAACAGTGGCGGATCCGACTGACGTTAGGAGGTCCATATGGACAAACTCATCCCCGACCCACCCGTTCCACCGCTGCACCTGGACATCGCGGCCGACGCCAACGCCGAACGTGTCATCGATTCCTATCTGAACCCCAAACCCGCCCAGCCTGACAAGAAGTCACCTCCAGAGCAGCTATTCACCGTCGTGGAGGGTGTCGATGCTGAAAGCCTGTTGGCCAACCTCAGCGAAACCTTGGCCTCTGCGAATGCCATGGCCGGCGATTTGGCGTTCGGCCTGGAGGATTCTCGACGGCATGTTGCACTAGGGCTGCAACAATTGATTGAACTAGGCCTGCTATTGGCAAACCGGGCGCTGGATGTCATCGACCCTAGATAGGCGTTCGTGACGGGTGTGGGATAGACCACACTTTTCCAAGGTGAATCGGGTCGGAAGCAGGGCTGCTTCCGACCCAAAACACCCACTTGCAGACCACCCCAGGCCATCCACGCTCATACCTGATCCACCCACCAAAAAAGGGCGCCTGAAGAACCGCTAGGCCATGCACTGGGCCCCTGCGCGGTACAGGTAGCCGTCGCCGGCCTCGAGCAGTTGTGCTTCATCGATGAGGACACCGCCTCGTCTGGACAGTTGTGCCAGACGTCCTGTAAAGCAGTTGATCGCTAAAGGTGCGAAACGAATGACTTCATTCAGGTTCATAGGACGCTCTCGCTGGCCGGATGAGGATCGACGTGAAGACGGTTTTCGGCCCCTCGAATGGCTTTGGCGATTCGCCAGAAATAAATTGCGCCAATCAAAAATTCGAACACCGAACCGATGACCCAGCATGTCACCAGCGACGACGGGACATCGCGATTGCTCATCGCGACGTAATAGATCAACGGAATGCTCATAAACCACATCAGAGCCAGGCGCACGACCAGCGAAAATCTGGCCATGCCAATACTCTCCAAGACGGCGGCACCCGTCATAGAGAAGACAAAGGCGGCGGAGAATGTCCACAGTACGCGTTGTGTATCGACGGCCAGGGCGACGATCTCCGGGTTGTGCCCCAGGTCGCCGAAAGCCTTGAGCAAGACCTGTGGCCAAGTGATTTGAACGGTGGAAACCAGCAGCACGTAGAGCAGCTCGATGGTCACGGTCACCCGTAGGATCGTTGCCAACTCAGTGTATTGCTCCTTGCCCACTGCCGTGGCGCACAGAATGCTGCAACCAATACCCAAACCGATGATCGGGATGATGCCCAGGTAATTGATCGTCAGATTGACGTTGTTTGCCGCTAGCGCACTAGAGCCAAGTACGGCAACTATCCAGATGAATGCAGTGTTGCCGAGCTGATCCACCCCGGCGGATAAGCCACTGGGAACACCTCTACGCAGCCGGAAAAACAGCCGGGGCAGTAGGCGCTCGCTACGGGCAATGATGATGTTCATCAACTCAAGCCAAATTTCTCGAGGCAGCATTACTGCGTAGCACGTCAGCATGGACAGAGTGCCGATCAAAGTACCGATAGCGGCTCCGGCCATTCCCATTTCGGGCAGCCCGAACTTTCCGAAGACCAGGCCGACGGTGAAGATTGAGTCGACTACTTGACCAACGATGCCGACCATAAGCGTTTCGCGGGTTCGACCCACACCATTGAAGAACGAGGACAGCGCCGTGTCGATCGTCATTACGCCACCGAAGATCGCCGCCCAGAACATGTACTGCGATTCGAGGCTGACAATCTGCGGTGGGCGGGAGCTGAGCTGTGGGATCATCGCGATCAGTGGGGCGGCGACAAACAACAGAACACCGCAGGCAATACCAAGGAACAGCCCCAGTGCGGCTTCACTACAAGCCTCGCTGAGCCCCGATCGACCATTCGCCTGTGCAATAAAGGAGCGTGACACGCCGACGGTGCTACAGAAGAAAGCGATGATCGCCATGCTCGTGAATACTGCTGGACCGGAGGCGGCCAGCGTATCTTGTGAGTAGTGTGCCAGGCATAGCCTGTCGACAAGCATCATCAATAAATTGCCGACCATCGTCCCCATCAACGGAAACGAGACGATGGCGATTCTTTTCGCCACCCCTGCGTCAAACCAGTGCCGCATATTCACATTCCTTTGTCTCACGGCTGCCGCGATGGTCGTCCAACACATCGCGTAAAAGATAGCGTTTCACCCCAGACCATCCACGCTCATACCTGATCCATAGCCTCAGTCACCCCCCGATCCTCACCCAGGAACCCGCCACTCTGATGGTGCCAGAGCCGCGCATAAATGCCGTTCTTTGCGAGCAGTTCAGCGTGGGTACCCTGTTCAATAATGCGCCCATCATCCATCACAATCAGTCGATCCATCGCCGCAATCGTCGACAGTCGATGAGCGATGGCGATGACAGTTTTACCCTGCATCATTTCATCGAGGCTTTCCTGGATGGCGACTTCGACTTCCGAATCCAGCGCGCTGGTCGCCTCGTCGAGGAGCAGGATCGGGGCGTTCTTGAGCATCACCCGGGCAATCGCGACGCGCTGACGCTGGCCGCCCGACAGCTTGATGCCGCGCTCGCCCACCAGGGTGTCGTAGCCGGTGTGACCTTGGCGGTCGCTCAGTTGGCTGATGAACTCATCGGCCTGGGCATTGGCCGCGGCACGGCGGATTTGCGCGTCGCTTGCGTCGGGTCGGCCGTAGGCGATGTTGTCGCGAATGGAGCGGTGCAGCAGGGACGTATCCTGGGTGACCATGCCGATGGCGCTGCGCAGGCTGTCTTGCGTCACGCGGGCAATGTCTTGCCCGTCAATGCGAATCTGCCCGCTGTCGACATCATAGAAACGCAGCAGCAAGTTGATGAGCGTGGATTTGCCCGCGCCGGAACGGCCCACCAGGCCGATTTTCTCACCCGGACGAATGTCCAGGCTCAAGCCATCGAGCACCTGGCGTTCGCCGTTGTAGTTGAAGCTCACGTTGTCGAAGGTGACCGCTCCGCCAGAGGTCTCCAGCACCCCGGCGTCCGGCGCATCCTGCACCTTGGGACCGCGGGTGAGGGTGGCCATGCCATCCTGCACGGTGCCGATGCTCTCGAACAGCGAGGTCATTTGCCACATGATCCAGTGCGACATGCCATTGATACGCAACGCCATGGCGGTGATTGCCGCCACGGCACCGGCGCCGACTTCACCCTGGTGCCACAGCCAAAGCGCATAACCGCCTGCGGCCATGATCAAGCCCACCACCAACGCCTGGTTGACGATCTCGAACTGGCTGACCAGGCGCATCTGGCGAAAGCCGGTCTGTTTGAAATCCTCCATGGCCGCGCGCGCGAAGTGCGCTTCACGATTGGAATGGGAGAACAGCTTCACGGTGGTGATGTTGGTGTAGGCGTCCGAGATACGTCCGGTCATCGAGGAGCGCGCATGGGCCTGTTCCTGTCCGACTTTCCCCAAGCGGGGCACGAAGTAGAGCATGGCCAGCCCGAACAACACGATCCAGGCAAGGAACGGCAGCATCAGTTTCAGGGCGAAGCCGCCGGCCAATGCGATGATCGCGATGAAATACACGCCGATCCCGGGTGCGATCTCGATCAGGGTGAACAGCACGTCGCGCACGGCCAGCGCCGTCTGCATCACCTTGGTGGTGACCCGGCCAGAGAACTCATCGGAAAAAAACGACAGGCTTTGCCGCAGCATCAGGCGGTGAAAGTCCCAACGCAGCCGCAACGGCAAATTGATCGCCAATACCTGGTGCTGCACCATCGTACGCAGCGCCACCAGCCCGATGCTGGCCACCATGACGATGCCCATGCCCCACAGCACGCGACTTTCCTGCGCCGCCGCCTCACCACCGGCTTGCCAGGTCGAGAGCAGGTCCACGACCTGACCGAGGAAAGAAAACAGCCAGGCTTCGTAGATCGACACACCGGCGCTGAGCAGTGCAAACGCAAGGATGTAACCGCGGGCGCCCCGTGTGCACGCCCACAGAAACCGAGCCAAGCCTGCGGGCGGTGGCGGTACCTCGTCGGGCGGGAAGGGGTCGAGTCTTTGTTCAAACACGCGAAGCATGGGGGTCTCCAAAACGATCAATTAAGGAGATTCTGCCATTTAAAGGTGGCTTTGAGGGTTCTGTGGAGTGGTGGGTATGGCTCTATTGGCATGCTGCCCAAGATGTTGGGTTGCCGGGAGGGGAGCGAAACATCGTATTGACATATCGAAAAATCTCGATATTCTAGGGCCATGGACTTGATCGAAATATTCAAAGCACTCTCAAACCCTACACGCCTGCAAATCTTGAAAGGCTTGAAGGATCCCGCAAAGAACTTCCCTCCACAGGATGAAGGTGACGTTCTCACGGTGGGTGTTTGCGTCAGTAGTATTCAAGAAGGTATCGGACTGTCGCAGTCAACGGTGTCTGGTTACCTTGCAACGCTGCAACGAGTGGGCTTGGTCGAAGTCCGGCGTATCGGTCAGTGGACCTACTACAAGCGCAATGAAGCAACCATCAGCGCGCTTGCCGAGGTCATAGGGAAAGAACTGTAGTTTTTTTTACCGTAATATATCGAGATATCTCGATATTCCTTTTTGTAGATTCGAGGATTTTACGATGAAAGCAATGGTACTTAAATCATTCGGCGGGTCGGGATCGTTCGAGTTCCGCGATGTGCCCAAGCCCGTACCGCACACCGGACAAGTCTTGGTCCGAGTGCACGCAACCTCCATCAACCCGTTGGATTACCAGGTTCGACGCGGCGATTATCCCGACCTGGTGCAACTGCCGGCCATTACCGGACACGATGTATCGGGCGTCGTCGAAGAAGTTGGGCCAGGCGTGACAACCTTCGCTCCAGGAGACGAAGTCTGGTACACCCCGCAAATATTTGACGGGCCAGGCAGTTATGCCGAGTACCACGTTGCTGCCGAAACCATCATCGGGAAGAAGCCGCCCTCGCTAAGCCATCTAGAGGCGGCAAGTCTGAGCTTGGTTGGCGGGACGGTATGGGAAGCGCTGATCGTGCGTGCGGCGCTCAGAGTGGGCGAAAGCATTCTGATCCACGGCGGCGCGGGAGGCGTCGGTCATGTGGCGATCCAGATGGCAAAAGCCATTGGAGCAAGGGTGTTCACGACCGTGCGCGAGATAAACGCTGAGTTCGTGCGAAGCCTGGGAGCCGATGTGGTCATCGACTATGAAAAGGAGGACTACGTCGACGCCATCATGCGGGAAACGGGTGGCCGCGGAGTGGATGTAGTGTTCGACACCATCGGCGGCAATACCTTGTCGCGCAGCCCCGACGCGCTGGCACAGCTTGGCCGAGTTGTCTCGATCGTGGACATTGCACAGCCACAAAACCTTGTCCAGGCCTGGGGCAAGAACGCGAGTTATCACTTCGTTTTCACAAGGCAGAACCGCGGCAAGCTCGATGAGTTGAGCACATTGGTCGAGCGAGGTCAGCTGCGGCCACATGTGGGCGCTGTCTATTCGCTTGCCGACATTGCGCTCGCCCATGCCCGGTTGGAGAGCCCCAACAACGGCGTTCAAGGAAAAATCGCGATCGCAGTCGAGCCATCGCTCATCGCGTAAGTGCGTACTGTTAACCGTTCAAGTCATGTTCGAGGAACGCCATGATTTATGAGATCGCTCTGCTCCCCATTCACAAAGAACGCATTGAAATGTTCAGGCGTGCATTTGCCGAGGTTGCTCCTTTGCTCACTCGCGCAAAGGGTTACTGCGGTCACCTGCTAGCGCAAGGGATTGAGTCCCCCCAGCAATTCAACCTGATCGTACGATGGCAATCACTCGAGGATCACACGCCGGGTTTCGAAGAGAGTGAAGACCATCGGATGTTCATGATGGGCTTGGAGGACTATTTTTCGGAAGAACCGAGGGTCTACCATATTGACGGGACAGCTTCCTGCTCACCGTTTCTGACCGAGCGTTGGTCGAATTGACCACCTTCAGGGATTGGAACTCATCCGGCCCCGGATCGCCATGCGCAGACAACCCCAGGCGATGAATCCGATGATCAACACCTCGGCCATGCCCACCAGCATGTTGAATGAGAAGGTGAGCGGTTGCTCGGCCCAGTAGAAGGTGGTCGTGCCCGTTCGACCGCCGACCCGCAGCCGCCCGGCAAACAGAGCAGGCACCAATGCGATGACGCGATTCAGCTCCAAGAGTGCCAGGAAAACACCCATTAGAAGGAGCAGGGCGCGTGCGGGCGTGCCGAGTTTTTGGGTGGATTTATCGGAAGGCGTGAGCCCCTTGGCTTTGCGCTGCCTGGCTTCCCTCACCGCTTTACCGCTGGTTGGGGTTGGAGCAGGCCTGTAGGTTGCCTGCTTCACACCCGCCGCCGAGCCCACCACGACTTCGGTGGGCACTGCCACGTTCAGGTAGTCGGCCAGCTCACGCAGCCATACGTTGGTGCGTTGACTTCCCGGCACTACCGGAACGTTGTCGGTCGTCAGGCGGTGTTCGGTGCCATCGCGCATCACCAGCCACAATTGGGTGTAGGCGGGCTCGGCATCTTGGCGGCGGCGAAGTTCGAGGCATTTGGGGGGATCGATTCTAAACACCGAATGCACACGCTCGCGACGCCCAAAAAAGTTTCGAGTGCGGAACTTGCCTTCACCGTCGCGTCGCGATAACAGCAAGGTCTCGCGGATACCGGTGTACACCATCAGGAGGAGACCGAGGGCAGGAATCAGCAGCAGCCCGAGCACGAACAGCAGTGAAGTCAGCGGATCGAGGTCAGTCAGGGGCGAGCCTTCATCAGCGATCACAAACACGGCGAACGCCATCGGCAAGATGAAGGCCAGCGCGCCTGTCAGCAGCACGAAGGCGCTCTGCACCAGATTGCGCGAGTGGATGTACAGGTCATCCTGCGCGGTGCGCTCGAACCGATGTCCAAACAACATGCAGACCTCCTGGTGCGCCGCTTTTAGATCAATCAATGGGGCGTACAAACGGCGGCACGCCGAGGGCCTGGATCGTGTTTTACGCCGCGCAGAATACCTCATGCCCAGACAAAATCACTCCGCGCTCAACTCCCACAACACATCCAGCACATGTTGCGTAGGCCGTTCGATGTCCCGACTGCGGTGGGCAATCCCCAGTTGACGCCACAATAAGGGCTTCAAAGGCCGCATGACGATTCTGTTATCAAGCAATGGCGTAGCCGCCTCATGGGGCAACAACGTCGCACCATATCCCGCCGCCACCAGGCTTTTGATCGCGTCGTTGTAGTTCAGTTGGATACGCGGCGCAGGCTGCTGCCCATCGCTGGCGAACCACTCCGCCGTCAAGCGCGAAAGGCGCGTGGTGGCGTCATTCAAAATCAATGGTTGAGCGGACAGCCAGTCGGGGGTCACAACCTCCGGGGACTCCCAGCGAGCCGGCAAGAAGGCCATGACCGGGTCCCGTCGCCACGGCTCGATCCGCAAACCCTTCACCGGGGACTGCGGCAGCGCGACCAAACCAACCTCCAAAGCGCCCTCGGCAAGTTTCTTCAAGGTTTCCTGGGAGGTGAGCACTGCGACTTGTACATCGATCGCGGGGTGGCGTTGGCTCAATGTCTCCAACGCATGCGGCAGCAACTGTGCGATGGCCCCTGTGGAGGCGCCTAGCCGCACACGCCCGGCCAATCCTTGAACCTGACGTTCGACGTCCTCAAGCGCCTGCTCTGCATCTGCCAATAGGCGCCGCGCGCGTTCTACCAGCGTGTTCCCTATCGCTGAAGGCTGAACGCGGCCACGCGTGCGTGACAACAGCTTGCCGCCCACGCGCGCCTCCAGGTCGGCGATATGCAAACTGACGGTGGGTGGAGCAAGGTGCAGCGCACGGGCGGCCTCGGCAAACGATCCCAGGTCGGCAATCGCCACCAGCGTGCGCAGACGGTCCAGGCTGATTTCGCGCATGAGGATTTCCTTGTTCAGAAAAACTGAATTTCATCGTTTATAAATTCAACTTTTCCTATCTTAGAGCGTCGCTGAAGATTGGGCTCCTGATTTCCAATGTCCGAGAGCATTCCATGGCAAGTCCCCTTGTATTCATCGATGGCGACCAAGGCACCACCGGGTTGCAAATCCACCAACGTCTGCGCGAGCGCAGCGATCTGCGGCTTTTCACACTCAGCCCTGAACATCGCAAGGATCCGCAGCGTCGCGCCGAAGCCATCAACCACTGCGACATCGCGATTCTCTGCTTGCCCGACCAAGCCGCCCGCGACGCTGTAGCGACCCTCGAAAACTCCGCCGTTCGGGTGATCGATGCGAGTTCGGCGCACCGCACCCATGCAGACTGGACCTATGGATTCGCAGAGATGAATCCGCAACAGGCCCAGCGCATCGCCGCTGCGCGGCGGGTCAGCAATCCCGGTTGCTATCCAACGGGGGCGATTGGGTTGCTGCGGCCATTGCTGGAGGCCGGATTAGTGCCCAGCGATTACCCGCTGAACATTCATGCCGTGTCGGGTTATTCCGGAAAAGGACGGGCCGGTGTGGAGGAGCATGAGGGCGCGGACGCAACACAGGCGTCGGCATTTCAGGTCTATGGGCTGGGGCTGGCACACAAACATATTCCGGAGATTCAGCAGCAAAGCGGGCTGACGGAGCGGCCGATGTTTGTGCCGGCCTATGGCGCTTTTCGGCAGGGGATCGTGCTGACCATACCCTTGCAAACCCGGTTGTTGGCGCCAGGCGTGAGCGCGGTGCAGTTGCATGCCTGTCTGATGCAGCACTACGCCGATACGCGCCATGTACAGGTGATGTCGATGCAAGAAGCTAAAGCGTTGACGTCCCTTGATCCTCAAGCGCTTAACGGAACCGATGATTTGCGCTTGTCGGTGTTCGAGAATGATGAGACCGGGCAGGTTTTGCTGGCCGCGGTGTTTGACAATCTTGGGAAGGGCGCCGCTGGCGCGGCGGTGCAGAATCTGAACTTGATGCTTGCAGGCGCATGACCGCACAAATCAGCCCGATGCCCTGACTTCAATGGGTCGCGGGAATATTCTGTTTGGGCATGAAGAATCGAGCAAATAGCTCAGATTGTGACTTGATATTTAATTTAGCGTAAATGTTGCGGCGGTGAACCTTTATGGTCTCCGCCGAGAGGGACAGCTTTCCGGCTATTTCCTTATTGGAGAAGCCGCTGAGTAACAAACGGAGTACGTCACTCTCGCGTGCTGTTATTTGGGTGCCAAGCTGATTGACCGTTTCCGGCCACAGAGGCGGCTCAGTCAGGGTTTTCTCTACGTCAGTTTCAAAACCCATGCGCTGATGCATCAATGCAGTGACCCACGGTTTGATGATGTCAAGCATGGTTATCTGTTCTTGGCTAAAGCGGACTTTGCTGCCAATGGAAATGCACAATGTTCTATTGCTGTCGAGCTGGACATTGTACTGTGCTTCATCCATGGAAATGTATTGTGCAAAATACTTGTGGTAGTACTCGGTTTCAAGAAAGTACTCGGGTGCAATATCCAATAGATGAAAGAAGCCGCTCTGTGGGTTTTCTCGATTAGCTATATAAAATGGATCAAGTAGATAAAGCCCCTTTACGTAACGATGAGTGAACGCGTCAATCTCTTCCGCATCTGCTACCTCAGGAAGACTAACGACCTGCACGTGTTGATTGCTGAAAATCAATACAACCCAATTATCGATTTGCACGTACTCATTTAACGTGCGAACAAGTGAACTCCAGAAGTCTGGACGGTTCAACTGCATGATCAGCTTTCCAATCGATCGATGCCAAGCCAGGCTGTGAAGGTCAAACGGCATTTTCTACCCCTTTAGGGTTAGGGATTGGCAGGTCAAAGGTAAGTATTCGTAGGTATTTACTATTCGGTAACACCCGGTATATTCGCTGCCAGGGTTAACGATGGCCATGAGGGCATATCGTCTTGACAAGGATGTTGCATGAGAAAGTCACATTTGCGAACCATTTTTTCCGCCTCGCTTCTCTGTGCCGGGATAAGTACATCAGCAGCGGCTGTAGAGCCCGGGATGTATCTGTATAACTGGTTCGGGTTGCTTGCACCGGAGACGCCAAAGGAGTTTGAACAGGAAACTGGCACGAGCGTGCATATGGATGCGTTCGACAGCGCCGAAATCATGCAGAGCAAAGTCATGGCCGGGCGCACCGGGTATGACGTGGTTGTGGCGACCTCCAATGTGTTGCCCAGCCTGATCCAGGCGGGAGTCCTTCAGCCGTTGGATCGTAGTCAGCTGAGTAACTTTTCACACATCGATCCTGAGCTCTTGGCCCAGCTCGCGGTCAATGACCCTGGTAACCGCTACGCCGTACCTTATCTATGGGGCACAACCGGCATTGGTTATGACGTTGACAAAGTCAGGGGTGCGTTGGGTGATAATGCGCCGGTCAATAGCTGGGATCTGATCTTCAAAGAAGAAAACATTAGTAAGCTCCAGTCGTGTGGTGTGGCAATGCTTGACTCTCCAAGTGAGATCATTTCCATTGCTTTGAATTACCTGGGGCTCCCTAGCAACAGCAAGAACCCGGATGATTACCAGAAAGCCCAAGCCTTGCTGTTGAAAATTCGCCCTTATGTCCTCTATTTCGACTCCTCCAGAATCGACGCCGACCTGGCTGACGGCAATATCTGTGCAGTTGTGGGATGGGCTAATGGTGCCCTTGCTGCACAGGCCAGCAACGAGAAGGCCAACACCGGGCGCAAGATCGCCTACAGCCTTCCTCGCGAAGGCGCGCTGTCCTGGTCGGAGAATCTGGTTTTGCTGAAAGATGCTCCCCATCCCAAAGAAGGTATGGCGTTCATTAATTACATGATGCGACCAGAAGTTATCGCCAAGACCTCAAACCACACGCTATACCCTAACGCCAATAAAGATGCCGCTGAGTTTGTCGAGCAGAAGCTGCGAGACAACCCTTGGATTTATCCAGACAAAAAGACGATCGCTACACTTATTCCACTTGAGCCACTGCCATTGAAACTGGAGCGGATCCGCACGCGGATCTGGACCAAAGTGAAGAGTGGTGTCTGATCTGACTTGATTTGTCGCCTGATGCTCGATGCAAGCCTTTATTTCATACATGGGCGTGGGGCGAACAGTAGGTTTTAAAAAGAGAACAGCGGATGTTCAACCCAGCCAATCAAACGCATTTCAGTTTGACCATCGACGGTTTTGAGCACGATTTTCAAGTGCTCGCATTCACCGGAGAAGAGGCAATCAGCAGGCCTTACCTCTTCAATGTGGAGTTTGCTAATGAGCGGTCCGATCTGGATCTCGAAAGCCTCTTCGACGTGGAGGCTTTTCTGACCTTCGACTCGAAGGGCAACGGCATCCATGGACGGGTCTATCACATCGCTCACGGCCGCAACGGTCAGCGGTTGACGCGCTACAGCCTGGCCCTCGTACCGCACCTGTCCTACTTGCGCCACCGCATCAACCGGAGGATCTATCAACGGTTCTCGGTGCCGAAAATCGTCGCCTTGATACTGGAAGAACGCGGCATTCTGGGCGACGCCTATCGGTTTCATCTGGGGGCGACCTACCCCGAGCGCGACTGCTGCACCCAGTACGACGAAACAGATTTGCACTTTATTCAGCGTTTGTGCGAGGAAGAGGGTATTCACTTTCACTTCCAACACAGTGCTCAAGGCCATGTGCTGGTCTTTGGTGATGAGCAGGCGGTTTTCCCTAGGATGGGGCACCCGACTGCTTATGGACAAGCGTGCGACAGGGTGGCCAACGAGCCACTGATCAAGCGCCTCAACCTGCGCTTGGGACAGCTCACCAGTCGTACCTCGCACCGCAACTATGATTTCGAGCAACAGCTGGACATTGAAAAAGATCACAGGCCGGAGCGTTCCACCGGTCACGAGCACGGCAAGCAGATACGTCTTCGTAGTATGGAGCGCCGCCATGCGGCCTATCGGCAAGCTGAGGGGCAGAGCGACCAGACTCGGTTACTCAGTGGCCATGTGCTGGAAATCTCAGGCCATCCGCGCCAGGAGTGGAACGCTCCATGGCTACTGACTCAGGTCATCCATGAAGGCAGGCAACCACAGGTATTGAGTGAGGACATCGCCGCTGGCAGCACTGACAACGAGGATGACTTTCATCAGGGTTACCGCAACCGCTTTATCGTTCTTCCATGGAATGTGCCCTATCGTCCGCCGTTGGCCCACAAGAAACCTCAGGTGCCAAGCAACCAGGCTGCTGTAGTCGTCGCTTTAGAAGGCGAGGGGATCCAGAGTGATCTGCGCTTTGGAAGGATCAAGGTCAAGTTCCCCTGGGACCGTGAAGATCGATTTGACGACAAGAGTTGTTGTTGGCTGAAGGGAGCCGTCGATTGGAGCTGTGAGATGGGGCCGCCCCGGACGGGCATGGAAGTCGTGGTCACCTTTCTCGAAAACGACCCTGATCAGCCGGTGGTCAGCGGTTGTCTGTGTTGTCGCTAAGGGGGCCAGACCATTAACATGCGCTTCGCTCAGGGGGCAGACAGAGGAGTACCTTCCGCCGGATTATGCTCCCATGGTGGAAAAGGCGACCAAGCCTCCACAAGCTTATCGATGAAGAGTCGAATTTTTGGAGAGAGGTGCCGCTTGCTAGGGTAGATCACCCGAATAGGCTCTGCGGCCTCTGCATATCCTGCGAGCAATTGAACGAGCTTGCCGCTCCTCAAATCGTCGTTAACCACGTAGGAGGGAAGAGTCGCGATACCCAGGCCAGCGACAGCTGACTGGTGCAATGACTCAGCACTGTCCATCTGTAGCCTTCCACCATGAGTAACTGGCAAAGAGCGACCGCTCACTCGAAAATTCCAGGGAAGCAGTCTCCCGCCGCTCACGAAATGCAGGCACTGATGCTCGAAGAGATCTTCGGGCGTTTTGGGGGGTGCATGCTCAGCCAGATACTTGGGTGAAGCGCAGGTAATCATTTGCTGGTAAGCCACGGTGCGCGTGAGCAACCGAGAGTCTTCCTTGGGAGGCCCGATGCGCATGGCCAAGTCAAATCCCTCATCAATCAGGTCGACCAGCCTGTCGGAAAAGGTGATATCCACGCTCAAGGATGGCCAATCCTTCAGACAGCACTCAATGTGCTGAAGGACATGAAGTCTGCCCAACGCAACCGGCAGGCTCATCCGCAGTCGTCCACTGGGTGTCGAACGACGAAACGCAAGGGCATCCTCCACGTCGTCCAGATCCTGAAGAACGCCCACGCAGCGCTCATAAAGAACCTGGCCGTCATCCGTCATGCTCAAACTACGAGTGGTTCGATTCAGCAAACGTACCTGTAATCGAGCCTCAAGCCTGACTATGGACTTCCCCACTGCCGAGCGAGTAAGGCCAAGTTGCTTGGCCGCCGCAGTGAAGCTCCCAGCGTTTACCGAGCTTACAAACGCTGCAATATCGTTCAGGTTATGGAGTTCCATGGGACCTCTGGACGTCAACGTTCGGGCGGCTTAGCACCCGGCTATGGGGAACCCTATTCCCCAATCATGAGCATAACATCTCAATTAGCCATTCCGTTGTCCAACGATCAATTGAGGTCATTATGAACATTGAAGTACAAACAGCCGTCCAAACCTGGGCTAACAGCCTTAGCGATCTGGTACCCGTTCTCAAGGGAATCGATACCACCACAAAGATGAGCGACATCCGCGACTCCTACGCAAAAATGCTCGCGCAAAATCCAGCGCCTGCTGGCGTCAAATTTGAAGCAGTCGACATGGGTGGCGTGCCAGGCACACTGGTCACTCCGGACGAGATCAAAAGCGACGCAGTAGTGATGTATATCCACGGCGGTGCTTACATTGTTGGGCGTCCAGACGGCTATCACGGCATCGGCGGCAACTACGCAAAGATGCTCGGTGCTCGTGTGTACATGCCGGACTACCGCCTTGCCCCTGAACACAAGTTCCCAGCCTCTATTGACGACACATTGCGCGCCTACGAGTGGTTGCTTGAGCAGAAAATCCCGGCTAACAAGATTGCATTCTCTGGCGAGTCAGCTGGCGGCGCGATGGTTGTCAGCGTGATGGTGGCGGCCAAATCCAAAGGACTTCCATTGCCTGCGGTTGGCTCTTCCATTTCGCCATGGGCAAACCTTGAACACACCGGTGCTTCCATGAGCAATCGTGAAGGTTTGGATCCTCTGAACTCCAAGCCTATCCTGGATATTCTGGCCAGGGCGTTCTTGGGCGACACATTGGCCAATCATCCTCTGGCCTCTCCTGTGTTCGCGGACGTCACTGGACTTCCGCCAATTCTGGTGCAGATCGGCGAGAACGAGCTGATGTTGAGTGATGCGATGCGTCTTGCAACTCATTTGGCTGATAACCGCGTTCGCGTCAACCTGGAGGTATGGCCTGCGATGTTCCATGCCTGGCACTTCTACGCCACCATGCTGCCAGAAGGTCGGCAGGCAATGGAGAGTTCCGTGCACTTCATTGAGGTTGGCCTGGCCGACGCTAATCGCTAAAACGTAAACCGACCGCGACAGTTTCCGGCTGTCGCGGTTCACCCCTTGGCATTCAAACAACGGGGCCCACCCTGGATGGGTACGCACCTGCGTCGACGACGAGGCCAAAACTGGTTTTGTCCGGCACTAAGGTTGATTGCATCGAGATAGACATTCTTGGCGGTCCACATCCTCTTTCTGAGAAGTTGTTTCCTGAGCAGCTCAACATATACGCACGTTAATTTAGCTAAACGAACCATTACAGCGGTGTCAGCTTTTGGCTGTGGATTCAACCGGTGTTGCGTTTCAGGAAACCCTCGATAAGGGTTGCGAAATAAGGCGGGCACTCTTGCATCGGGTAATGACCGCAGTTGGGGATAACGTGCAGTTCTGCGTTCGGATGCCACGCCAGAAAGGTGCGTGTCATAGCCGCGGAATCAAGTCCGGGATCCTTGTCGCCGACAATAACCAAATACGGTGTTTCAAGGCCTCGAACGTCATCAACGAAATTGGCTGTGACCAGCATTTCGAGGTACCTCGCCCGGCAGTCTGGTGAGACCGTGTTGCGGCTTTGTTGGACCTTGAGATCAACCCACCCATCGGAGAGACCTCCGGTCACGAATTTGAACAGACGCCGAAGGGCCTCGTCGTCTTCTATCGTGCTGGCAAAGAACGCCAGGGCCTCTGGACTCAACCGATTGCCAGCGGCAGAAACGGGACACACCGCTATCGCGCTCGCGACGCGAGACGGGGCGTCCGCCGCAATACGTTGCGTGATCATCCCGGTCATCGAGTGGCCGACCACGTGGAAGCGCGCCCAACCGAGCTGGTCGGCGAGCATGAGGCAATCGGAGGAAATTTCCTCTACTGTAAATTCACCAGCCAATTCAATGGATTGCCCGTAGCCACGCACATCAACGAAAACATAGGTAAACGCGTGGCCGTCAAGACAGGGCATGACGGCATCGTAGCTGGAGTGGTCGCCCAGCCAGTCATGCATGACCAGCACATGAGTGGGGCCATTGCCGTACCGCACATACCCTAAGGTGGCGTCGGCGCCGAAGCTGATTTCAATGGGTGCTTTCATGTCATGGTTCCTTTGTGGTCGGGGGAACCAAAACGAAAACGCCCTCCCGGCGAACCGGGAGGGCGTTTTGAAAGAGAGGCAACCCTATCAATCTCTTGAGTCAGGTTCAATAGGCGAGCGCGCCGACGGGCGTATGGCCGAAAATGCGGACATCACGCATTGCCCCTTGGTCGAACGACCGCTTCTGGCCGATTCTGTTGAAAAAGTCGGTTTTTCAAGGCTGCCCGCGTACTGACTGCTGAAAACGCCTTTCTTGCGCGCAGCTACGTGAAATCTGAGCTCGGAACACTCTGCTCAAAATAAAGATTTCAATCTCAGGCGCGTACTTTTCTGACGTGGAAACGGTGGTCGACTTCTTCAACAGAATCGGTCGAATTCAGCCCTTCATGACAGACAGCTTTCGGCCAAGAGCGGACATTCGGAGATGCTGTTACGAGACAGGGAGCGATCCAGTCGATTGATCCTGCGAGGCCGCGTGATCAACTCAATCAACGATGATGATTGTCAGTGGCGAGCGTGCCGAGATAGGCTTCTTCTTCGATGCTGAGTAGCGTCGATGGGGTATCAAATCTAAGAAGGGACGCGAGAGTTAATGACTTCAATCATATGTTGGAACAACAAAAGCGAAGATTGGTATCCAGGTCTCTGGGCTGTTGCAGACTCTAGGGTCTCGAGTGATACAGGGACAATGACGGATAGCTTGCAAAAATTGTTTGTTCTACCTGTGAATATATATCAGGGTGAAGCCAAGATAACTCGGCAGCATTCTCATAAGATCTTGAGTGTTTGTTATGGATTTGCGGGTAGCACACTCATCGGTAATAGCGTAAAAGATATTTTGGCATTGTGTTTGGATAATCTGACTGAGACGAATTATTACGACGATAGGGCTGACATACCGAAGTCAATCGAAGAACGAATGCCAAGCATTGAGGATATTGCTAAATTAACCCAAAAAATAGCGCAAAAGTATCTAATGTCTGTCGGGACTCTTCATCCGAAAAACGCTCGCTGTGAAATAGTGGTTTTCGGCTTCTGCAAAAAGCATAACGATACAAAAATATATATCCTAAAAAACTCTCCAGAACAGCCGGCAAAAATCGGCTTTGAAGAGAGGAGCATTTCTGATGGAGAGTACGTGATTTTGGGAGACCGGAAGGAGGATGTCCGAAAGGAGATTGAGCGTAAAAATATTAAATGTGCCGAAGAGAAATACTGGAAAGACCGAACTCCGATTATTGCATTGCAGCAAATAATTAAAAACTCTCCATTAGCAACAATCGGCGGGCACGCTCAGATTTGCATGGCAAACAGGTTCGTTTCTCGCACTATGTATATTTCGGATTTTACTAGCGAAAAAATTCTGCTTCTTGGCTTTGACATGCTTACCGATTTTGGGGGTCTAGGTGGTTTTTCTATCGTCTTCAACCCAACACTAGCCATTGAAGGGCGTTTAATAGAGTAATCGTTGATTTGCTTTTAGACCGGCTGCTGATACAGATTGCTGCTTCGCGCGAAGGGCTGCCAGCGGCGATTTCTGCCCATCTCTCAACCCTGCTACAGGGGATCGACTGCAGCCCTCCATTAGATGCAGCAATCGACAGCGCTAAGGGGACCAAAATTGAATCAGCTGACTTACACTTCCGTTTGTATAAACAACGGACTAATCATATTTGATGCTCTGCCGATCAAAGATTTGCAGACGGGCAGGCGACTGTATTCGGATGTCACTGACTATACATCTGCCATCGGTCGCAGCGGATATTGCACCCGGTACCAGGTAACAAGCGTAGCGTCATTGCACGCCCATTTGATGGCCGTCCTCTCGGAATGCAAGTCAGGTGTTCTAAAGCCGATTCTCCATTTTGAGGGGCACGGGCACCCTGAAAAGGGGATGTATATATCAGCTTCAGATGAGTACATCTCGTGGACAGAGTTGCAGCGGCAGGTGGGGCAGATTAACAGGGCCACCCGTAACAATACCGGTGTAGTAGTAGCGGCCTGTCATGGGTTCAGTTTGTCGGCTGGGCTACAGGTAAATTCCCCAAGCCCTTTTAACTACCTTGTAGCCCCCAATGTGGAGATGTCAGCAGGGTCCTTCCAGGACACCATGTCGAATTTCTACAAGGCGGTCGCGAGCAGTGGTGACCTCGCAGCTGGATTGTCAGGTTTGTCGGTAGAGATGCAGCTGCTGGTTTCGGGGGAGTGGTTCTACAGCAATCTCGGTACCTATTTAATCCATCACCACACGCAAAAAAAACGCCAAGAAATGCTGGAGGAAGTTGTCAGTCGGAAAATGGATAAAGCGCCAGCTGCAAATCGTGCTGAGCGCCGAGCTAGGCTCAAACATGCTAGAAAATCAGCAAAAAATAAACTCTACGATCCCAGCGGCTTCACTCGGCATTTCGCTGAGATTTTTTTTCATGGTGATCCTCCAATAGCGTTAACGAATTTCCAGGGGTTCATCAAAACCCAAAAAGAATTGCACCTATAATCACTTATCTTTATTTCTGGGTTGTAGAGGTCGTCCTCGGGGAGGCTTTCTATGTCTGATCGGTTAGCGGGCAGCCTGAATAGCCCTCAAATTCTTAGACACACTCTGAACGACTGCTTTTGGCCGAAAATAGCCATGGGGGAGCGTCCGTTTTTTGGCCGAAAGCCGCCTGTCGGCGAGGTTAGCTTCTGCGAAAGTCGGCCCGTATTAGCTCACGTCCTTTTAAACCGGTAACGCCCATCAATCGGTTGCATTGGACGGCGAATATAGCAATTAGCTACTATGCAGAGTATTCACAAAGCGCCTCCGCTTCAGTCGCTTGAACAAGCTCTGCTCTCCTCCAAACTGATGGCTTGGAAGTGGTATTGCCTCCATCGGTTTAAAAACCAATTTCCTGCTACTCCACCAGTGCGACAAGGACCGTTCAATGCACCACGACAAGGACGACCCTAAGGGTTACTACGCAGTCTTGGGTCTAACATCGATCGTTAGCGCTGAGCAGATCAAAACGGCATACCGCAGACGCGCCATGGAGCTGCACCCTGACCGCAACCCCGGCAACAACACGACTCAGCAATTCCAGTTTTTGAATGAGGCGTACGCAGTGCTCTCGGACCCTGCTTCCAAAGCCGAGTACGACACTCAGACCATTCATAGCAGCGCCGCAGAACCCGAGACCTCTAAAGTACCAGACCCCATCGTATGCTCCGTCTGCGCAAAGGTATCAGCCCAGCCGCGAGTAGTGGTGTTCCGTTCCGTAAAGAGCTTTCTCTTGCTCACAATTCGTAAGCCTATCGCCGGCGTGTATTGCAGTCCCTGTGCACAAAAACAGTCTCTCAAGGCGTCGGCAACCAGTTGGCTGCTCGGGTGGTGGGGATTTCCATGGGGGCCGCTGTATACGGTCCATGCATTGGTTACCAACATGTTCGGTGGATCACATCCACCGCTGGAAAACGCCAGAATGCTGGGTTACCAAGCATATTATTTCTACACAACCGGTCGTCCAGACCTAGCGCAGTCAATCGCCCAAAACGCGATGAAGTACTGCAAGAAGATCCCTACTACGCTTGGCCGCAATGCGGCAGGGATTAACGAAAGAGATAGCTTGACCAGCAACCTTGAAGCCTTCATAGATGAGCTGGGCGGCGACAAAGACAATCGCTTGAAAAGTAGTTGGGGTCTCATTCACGGCCGATTCTTCATCCATCTCGGCGCGATTGCTGCCGTGGCTGCGGCGATCACCATCACGGTAATTAATACGGCCGGGACGCATTATTCCCCTCCACGTGGTCCGATGCCGTATTCCGCTCAGGCCGTTCCACTGACAACGGCTGCTAACGGCTCAGGCACCAACACAGCTCAACGTCCTGTAAGCGCCACCAATCAACGCGAGGCAGCCGCGAAGAAGCCGGCCTACGTGCGGCCGAAAACCGCGCCCAATGGCCGACCATGGCCTCGTACTGCCAGTTACCTAGTAGGCGAGCCACAGACGCACAAAACCGGCCATTCAGAAGTAACCATCGACAATGGGCAGAATAACTCAGACGTGTTTCTAAAACTCGTTGCCCTACAAGGTGCGGTAGCCAGACCGGTAAGACAGATTTTCATTCCCGCGCGAAGCCGCTTCACCATCAAGAATCTCACTGCAGGTGCTTATGACGTTCGGTATCGTGATCTGACGTCTGGTGGCCTTTCACGCTCCGAAGCAATGACGCTCACTGAAACGACGACTAGCAGGAACACCCGATACAGCGTTGTCACGCTCACCCTCTACAAAGTTGCTAACGGCAACACTGCGACTTACGGGCTTTCAGAGGACGAGTTTTAGATAAGTGTGGAACAGGTGCGGGACCTTGGATAGCTCATGCCTAAATCAATTTACCGGTTTGGGAGAATTGTGAGTAGGTGACTACCAGTGAGTAGCAGGAATGTTAAATGGCAACTGAGAGCGAAGTGAGTATCGGCGGAACGTATCTTGGAGGCACTGCAAAACGCGTCGGAGACCAATAAGCAGTGCATATTTAATGCGTCCGATTTGGTTGCAGTGGGTAGTATTGTAGTTGGCTCATTGTTTTGTGCCTACCAAATCACTGTTCGAGAACTACGTCGCGGGTTAGAAGCATTGGGTATTCACTCACTCATGTGCGCGAGCAAATCATCAGCACCTTACAAAAAGGATATGAGGAGTTAAACGATGATGAACTGCCTCAGTGCAGGTCCTTTCTTGACTACGGCTGCAAAGATAGCCAAACCATTGCGGCAAATCTGCAATCAGCCGTCTAAACTTCTCGCGCATACATTCACGCTCAACCCAGCGCAGGTCGCCAAAGCCTCCTGCCTTGAAGGAGTCCGCCATGCGTTATCGCATTTTCGGCAATACCGGCCTGCGGGTCTCTTCGCTCGCGCTGGGCACTGGCAATTTCGGTAAAGGATGGGGCTACGGGTCCGACTTGGACGAGGCACGTAAAATCTACAACGGTTACCGTGAAGCGGGGGGCAACTTCATCGATACGGCCGATCAATATCAATTTGGCCAATCGGAATCGATTCTCGGCGATTTCATGGCGACCGAGCGTGATGAAGTCGTGCTGGCGACCAAATTCTCGCTCGGTGATTCCCCCGGTGCCGGCGTCCTGCGCTCCGGCAATAGCCGCAAGGCCATGCTCAGCTCGGTGGAAGCCAGCCTCAAGCGCCTCAAGACGGATCGAATTGATCTGTTGTGGGTGCATATGCCTGATGGTGTAACGCCTATCGACGAAATTGTCCGGGGCCTGGACGACCTGATCCGCTCTGGCAAAGTGCTCTATAGCGGACTGTCCAATTTCCCGGCTTGGCGTGTGGCAACGGCAGCCACCCTGGCCGAGCTTCGTGGTTGGTCGGCTATATCGGCGGTGCAATTGGAGCACAGCCTGGTCGAGCGCTCGGCCGAACGCGAACTCCTGCCGATGGCGGCGGCATTCAATCTGGGAGCCGTTGGATGGTCACCGCTAGGCGGTGGTTTGCTGACAGGTAAATACCGCAAAGGGGAAACCGGTCGTGCGCAGGGGTTGGGCGTGGTGATCCACGACGAGAACAGCGAGCGCAAGACCTCGACGGTGGATGCCGTGTTAGCGATCGCCGAAGAAACCGGCCACACACCGGGTCAGATCGCAATCGCCTGGGTGCTGGCCAAGGGAACACTCCCCATCATTGGTCCACGCACGCCGGAGCAGATGGCCGATAACCTGGCGTCAGCCGAGGTTCACCTGACGGCGGATCAACTGGCACAGCTGGACGCTGCCAGCGCAATCACCCTTGGATTCCCACACGACATGGTGGCTGCTTCAGCGCCCTCGCTTGCCGGAGGCCAGGCCGACCTCATTGATGTGACGAACCGGGTTGTTCGATGACTCGAGTCACGACGAGCATTGCGGTCAGCGGTCATGCCTCAGGCCGGGGCAGCACGGCAAGGTGCGGAGACTCGCCGAAATACTCGATCAGCAGTTCGGTGAGGACCCGTATCTTGCGTGCGGGATGTTGGCCTGGCGGGCGAATGACATAGGCACCTGCCGGAGGTGGAGGGTACCGCGTCATGATGGGCACCAGTGCCCCCGAAGTCACGTGTTCGTGGGTAAGGCAATCGGGCAGGTACGCGACCCCGAGTCCCGCCGTGGCGGCGGCGACTAGAGCGATGCCGTTGTCAGCCTTGAAGCGCCCTTGCGGACGCACCGTGATGATCTTGTCCCCATCCATGAATTGCCAGGCTTCAGTGCTCTGCATCAGGGCCTGATGGGCGATAATTTCCTCCGGCGCCTCAGGTGAACCGTGCGCCTTGATGTAGTCCGGACTCGCGAGGAGCTTCGCATAGATCGGGCCGATGCGCCTTGCGATCAAGTTGGAGTCCGGAAGGTAGCCAACCCGTATCGCACAATCGTAACCCTCCGTGATGAGATCAACGAAACGATCGCTGTAGCAGGTCTGGATATGAAGCTGGGGGTGACGTCGTGCCATTTCCGCGAGCACGGGCGCGAAATGCGTCGGGCCGAAAGAGAGCGGTACGGCGACTCGCAAACGGCCACGAAGGGCTCCGGCGGGTAGGATCGTTTCCTTGGCTATGTCGATCTCGGCACAGACTCTGGCGGCATAGTCGCGGAACGTAGCCCCGGCCTCTGTGAGAGCAGCCCCGCGTGTGGATCGTGCAAGCAGCTGGACGCCTAGCTCGGTTTCAAGCCGAACGAGCCTGCGACTGACGATCGACTTGGACACGCCAAGCCGAAGCGCAGCAGGTGAAACGCCCCCCGCATCAGCCACTTCGACGAAGGTCTGCAGCTCTTCAATGTCCATTCCAGCGTTCCCCGTTCTGCGACACAGCTCGCCGCGCAATGCTACTACTGCATCGAATAGGGGAACAGCACAATGCTGCTTCCGGGTAACGTCGCCGCTGGTGCCTGTCTCCCGGAAAAGCAACTTCTCCCACGAGCGTGACCCATAAAAGGATTTGCCCAATGGCAAGCGAGAATATCCGCAACCCGCAGACCGACCCACTCCTGTCCCCCGAGAACTCGGCATTGATCATCATCGACTACCAGCCGATCCAGGTCTCCTCGATCCGCTCGATGCCCCGTGACGAGCTCGTCTTCAACATCACGAGCGTCGCCAAGGCGGCGCTCAATTACAATCTCCCGATTATCCACTCGACCGTCAACGTCGCGACCGGCCGCAACAAACCGCCGATCCAGGAACTGCAAGACGTGCTCGGCCATCTGCCAACCTATGACCGCACCTCGATCAACAGCTGGGAGGACACCGAGTTCAAACAGGCGGTCAAAGCGATCGGCCGCAAGAAGCTCATCATGACTGCGCTCTGGACCGAAGCGTGCCTGACGTTCCCTGTACTCGATGCGATTCAGGAAGGTTATGAGGTCTATGTGCCGGTCGATGCGGTGGGCGGCACGTCACTCGCCGCGCACGAGGCGGCGTTGCGCCGAATGGAACAGGCGGGCGCGAAGCTCATCAGTCGCGTGCAGATGTACTGCGAACTCCAGCGCGACTGGGCGCGAGAGTTGACCGTTCCCGGCTTCATGGGCGTCTTCGAGAACTTCGATGGTTTCAACGCCGAAAAGGCCATGGAGGCACGCGCTAAGGACGCGTAACTTATGCAATGAAGGTGGCGCTTGCGAATGTGGCCGCCACCTTCATTCCCACGATCGGCGTTGATGGACTTGCATGACTGCTCAAGCAAAACAACAAGGAACCCCAAAATGCCCACCACCCACGTCTTCATCGCCACCAGCCTGGATGGCTTCATCGCGCGGCTCGACGGCGATATCGACTGGCTTCTAGAGCGCGATGACCCGTCTGAGGATCACGGCTATTCAGCCTTCATCGCCGACAAGGACGTGATCGTGATGGGGCGCGGGAGCTATGAAAAGGTGCTGACCTTCGACACCTGGTTCTACGACCGGCCCGTGGTGGTGTTATCCGAACAGTTGGCCGATTCGCCGGTGCCTGAGGCGTTGAAGGGCAAGCTGCGTTTCTCCAATCTGGCCCCCAAGGATTTGATGGCGGAACTGGAGAGCCAAGGCGTGCAGCGCGTCTATGTGGATGGTGGACAGGTGGTGCAGTCGTTCCTGCGCGAGGGGTTGGTCACCGATATGGTGATCACCACCGTTCCCGTGTTGATCGGCTCGGGGCGGCCGTTGTTCGGTGGGCTTGAGCGGGACGTGGATTTGAAACTGGTATCCAGCCGCAGCTTTCCTTCGGGCTTGGTGCAGTCCACTTACCGGCTGGCCCCCTGACTCGCCGACTCAACGCACGCGGTCGCGGCTTTGTGCGGTCAGGTCCAGGGCCTTTTGCATGTCCAGCCGGGCCGAGCGGCCGACGTCTTTGTCGTTGAGTTGGAAGCGGCGTTCCGACGGCAGGATGGGCGCAGTGAGGTCTTCGCCGTCCATCTGTTCGAAGTCGTGGTTGTCGCCGATGGTCATGGCGCTGCGGCGTAGCAGCGTGCGCAGTTGCTCGGGTTGCAGTTGCGGGTTGATGGACAGCATCGCCGCGAGCAGGCCCGCGACCATGGGCGTGGCATAGGACGTGCCGCAATGCACGGCGCTGTCCTGGCCGGCGTTGGCCGTCGAGGCGTGGGTGCAAGCGGCGGCGGTGATGTCGACGCGCATGTCGATGTTGGAGGAGGCGCGCTTGACCGCATAGGCCGGGTCGTCGACGGCGACGCCGCTGCGCTCGCTGCGCTGGTGTCCGCCGACCACCAGCAATTGTTCGGTGATGAAGGAGGAGGGCAGGCGGTATTCGTCGCTGCCCGAGAACGAGGAGCCATTGCCGGCGGAGTTCACCACGATCACGTCGGGATGTTCCTTGCGCAGCCAGAGGAAAAACTCCTCCAGCAGCTCTTCGTAGCCGCCCATGGCGATGCCCGAGCGCAGCAGGGAGTCGACGTCATCGCCTTTGACGTCTTTGGCGCCGACGCGATGGATGCCCCAGCTCCAGTTGAGTACGCGCACACCGTCCTCCACGAGGTTGACCGAGGCGGCGATGTTGGCGGTGATCCCGGCATCGGAATTACGTTCGACGATGACTTCGAAGCCGCCGCTGGTCTTGTCCAGCCCGCGGAGAAAACCGGTGTTGCCGCTGTCGTCCCAACGCGCGCCGAGAATGCCGGCGACGGTCGTGCCATGGTTGTCCGGTTTGTCTGCATCGCGGGCGTAAACGCAGGTGCGCGGCGGTGAGCAGGCGCCGAGGTAGTCTGCAAAGTCCGTCGTGTCGAAATCCACATCACGCTCGATCAGGCCGATGCGCACCGGTTGCGGCTGGATGGGCGGCTGTCGCCCGGGGATGCGGCGTTGGTAATAATTCACCGCGTCGAGAAAGCGATTCGCGGCCCATTCGTCGGAGTCCAGGGCTGGCGTCTTCGGTTCTTCAGGATGGGCTGCGGCTTGCTCGGTTTCTTCGGCCGAGGACTCCTCGATGACCACGGCGTCCACGCTGGTCTCGCTGCCCAGGCGCAGCACCAGGGCGTCACGCTGCACCAAGTCCTTGGCCGGCAGGCGAAGTTGGTACAGATTCAGTGGCGCGATGCTGCCGACCACCGTTGCCCCGTACTTGCGGGCCAGGCGCTCGGCTTCCTGACGGCCGTCACGGTCTTCCTCGATCAGCACGCTGACCAGGTCGACGTAGGTGGTCAGGCCATCCATGTTCTTCGCCACTTCGTCCGCTCTGGCGGCCAGTACGTGACTGTTGCGCAAGGTCAGCCAGGTGGCATTGCTGGCGCGCGGGCCGTCCCGCAGCCAGATCGGGCCGCTCTGGTAGTCGGCGCTGTCCAGGCGCACGCGCAGGTTTTCCCCTTCGCGTTGGATCGTGTCTGCGGGGATCACCTTTGCGCCCAGGTTCAACTGCGGTGTTGCCTCACCCAACCCACGTACGGTCAGGCACCAGTCCTGGTGCTGGGTTTCCAGCAGGTCGCCGCAGCGTTTCAGGCTTTCCAGGCGCAGCGGTTCAGGCTCTGCGGCAGCCGCGCTGGCAGCCAAAGAGAACAACGTAGCGAGGGCAGCGGATCGTAGGGGCATGAGCCAGGTTTCTTTGCCGAGGGTCTTGTTGCTCCGACTGCTGCGTTGCTTGCTTCGTTCAGAAGCTATCGAGGCCACTTCAATCGTACTCTGTGTAGAATTGGTCTTTTCCGTTTCAAAGGATTGAGCCTGTGATCACCTGTCATGTCCGGTACGTTATCGACCCCTACCAGATCCCTGCTTTCGAACGCTACTCGCGCCAATGGATTGAAGTGGTGACCCGAATGGGGGGAGAGCATCACGGCTATTTTCTACCCGCCGAAGGCGCCAACAATATCGCCTACTGCCTGTTCAGCTTCCCCAGCCTGGCCGACTACGAAAACTATCGAAGGAAAGCCGAACAGGATCCGGAGTGTGTTGAATTGGTGGCCCAGGCGACGGAACAACGATTCATTTTGAGTTATGAGCGTAGTTTCCTGCGCCCTGTCCTTGATTGAGCAGGTGGACGCTTGAATCAATGCCAGTTTTCACATCCCCCCACAAACGGACATCACAACGACACGGAGTGTCACCACATGAAAACCATTGATCGTGCTTTGCTAGGCTGCGGAATATTGATTCCATTCTGGCTGTTTTTGGGTGTCGCACTGACCGCGCGGGCCTATCCAGGCTACAGCCATCTGGATCAAGCCATGAGCCAACTAGGCGCCGCGGGAGCGCCAACCCACAGCTTCTCTGCTTGGGTGAACAATTTTCCGCTGGGTGTGATGTTCGTGCTTTTCGCAATAGGTGTGGCGAGACGGTTCAAGGCATCGCCGATGGCCTTGTTTAGCGCGGTACTGATTTTCGTCCACGGTTTGGCAAGCTTCGCGACCGGCTATTTTTCCTGCGACCAAGGTTGTGCGCCGGTTCAACCATCGGTCTCGCAGCAAAGCCACAATCTTGCGGGGCTGGTGATGTTCATCTCGCTTACTCTGGCGGGGGCGCTGTGGACGTTCCTTGGCAAGTCGCTGCTTTCATCGTCCAGGTTCGCCATGCTCTCGGCGATTTGCGTAGTCCTGGCCATCGTGACCGTTGTGCTGATGGCGACGGCATTGGCCGACGGCCACTTGTTCGGCTTGTACCAGCGGCTCAATTACGGGGTTTCGGTGGTCTGGACTGCGTCATTGGCCGTCGTTGCCCTGCAAGCCCCCTTGAGTAAGCAGCAAGGCGTGGCGGTTCTGGCGCAGCGCTTCAGAGGGGGCCGGTGATGTGGATCAGCTTTGCGTGGGTGTGAGGGAGGCGTCGCTGGCTTCGGCTTCCAGTTTCAATCGGTCGGCTTTGCTGATGTATTGATTCTTGTTTTTGGGAGCCAGCTTGGCACTGGCTTTCTTGGCGTTAGCCTTCAATAACTGGTTTATTTTCTTGCGGCGATTCATGTTGTTCTGCTCAGCGTGTCAATGTGCGGATGGTATCAGCTTTCCGTTTTCTCAGGACTTTTCCTGACTTTGGCAACGGGCTTCACACGGCGCTCGACAATGATCGAGTCATTCGGGATCTCCAACCGAATCGCCGTTCCCTCGGAGTGCATTTCAATGAGCGTCGAGATGCCAACACCTCGGAAAATCACCGTCGCATTTTCAAATCTTTTGTAATCTTCCAGCGGTGAGTCCTTGGGGGTTGGCAACAGGTTGGCGTAAGGCGGTTTCACCAGAATCGTTGCCCTTTCTATACGTATTTGCGCGAAGCTCATGGCCGCTTGCAGCAAGTCTGAAGTCACGCCCCCCATGAGAAGGGGCGTCAGGAGGATGACCCCAGCGATCACGAGCCTGGTTCTCTTCAAGGGTTTCATTTCGGCGTGGGGATTCTGCTCAGGATGCTCGGAATCGACGATTTCAGGTGCCGACGGCTGCGCTGCGCTTATTTTCTTGTTCTGTTCCAGATAGGCGGAGTAAACGATGAACTGGAAAATGGGCAGGAGGATGAGCTGAATGTGTTCCAAGGGGCTTTTGTGGGTAAGGAAGTAAATGGTCGCAGCGCCGCATATTCCAAAAAACACCGAGAGGAAGGTTATTTTGGGTCGTTTGAATTCCAGTATGGGTTTTTTATCGGTGATTTTTCCATGTAGCCAGACAAAACCTCTAAGCACCGGTATGAAGAGCGGCGAAAGCAATATCCCTACAGCGGTGACGGAGACTGAAAAATAAACACAAACCAGCCCAAAGCAAAACGCCGTGACCAGAAATAGCAAACTGTCTCCAACGGATACGCCTTGTGGGAAATGACCGTTGCTCAATAAATAACTGACGATGCACGTACCGCCAATCAGTAATCCGATTTTTGCCGACAGAGAGAGTAGTTTTGTCGCGATCTCAATCTGTTTTTCGAGTCCAGTGGTTGCTTCCCGCATCATCAATCCTCCTTGATATACGCATAGAAGGGTCGTTACCCGACTCATCTATCTGTGGGTAGCATAGCGATGATTTTTGTTCCTTGTGGCGAGATGGCAGCCGAGGTCCATAGAAACCGTGACGGCGCGTCCTCAAGTTTGAACGCTGGCGGGGCACGGTCACGCTACCCCACGTAATACTTATCCCAAAGCTTGTTCCGGAATCGCTTCTGCGGATCGAACCGTGCCTTGAGTGCGAACAACCGTTGTGCACCCGGATAGGCCCGCAAAAACTGTTGTTGCGTCGCATGCAACTGGTAGGGCAGGTAGTAGGTGCCTCCAAACGCGAGCGCAACATCGATCAGTTCGCGAGTCCATACGCCGACCTTCTCGCGGTCGGCCACGCCAACGTGTTGCCAGTAATAAAGTACGAATGAAAAGACTTCCTCCCGTGCCCAGGACAGGCATGAGTCAGGCGCAGGCGGCGCGTGTCGGATGGAGATGTTGATGGCATCAACGTCATGCGCCTTCAGTCGATCGGCCATTTGTATGACAAACGCGTTGAGGTGGGCTACCGGTACGAAATATTCCTGCAACGCGTAGGTGCTGTTGCGGGTAGCAATCGGCCCGAGGGCGGCGACGTCCCTGCTGGCCTCGTAATTGCGGCGTACCACCGGGTGGCTGAGGTAGCGTAATGGATCGACCACATCCTTGCGAATCACCGAACCGCCGGGGAGTCTGGCCACGCCCCACATGATGGTTTGATCGAGCGTGTACGATTGCCCCGGTGCGACCAGCCGGTCTTCGACGGTCAGTGCCTTTTCCGTGGTGCTCCAAGTGATGGCGGTGGCTTGGTCAAAGTTGGGCGGCGCCAGATCGGCGTTGTGCAGGATTGCCTGGTCGTTTCCGCGGATCTGGTCATTAAAGAACGTGGGGTAATCGGCAATTGGCATGTGGTGTACCTGACGCTCCATCGTGACGTTTGATGCCAGGTCCAATTCGATCTCTGTGATGACCCCCATCGCGCCATAACTGCCGATGGCTGCGTGAAACAGGTCGGTATTTGTGGCGCGAGAGGCTTCCACGACTGAGCCGTCGGCGAGTACCAGTTGCAGGGCGCGTACAGAGTTGCTCATCGGGCCGGCACCGACGTAACGCCCATGAGCATTGACTGACAGCGCCCCACCGACGGTGAAGTTGGCATAGCTCTGCATGATCTTTACCGAAAGCTCATCCGGGTCGATGACGGTCTGAAGGTCACGCCAGCGCATCCCTGACTGCACGCGTATGACCTTGTTTTCAGGCGAATAGCGAATGACCTGATTGAACTGACGCATATCGAGATGCAGGCTGTCTTCGCTGGCAATCTGTCCGCCCATGCTGTAGCGGCCACCACCGATGCTCACCGGGCCTGTCCATAGGGCTAGCGCCTGTCGTATCTCATCGGTGGTGCGCGGAGCCAGCAGGCGATTCACCCAGACCGGGTTGAGCAGTGTCACATCGTTAACCAGCACGCCCGAAGGTGCCGCCCATGACGACCAGGGGGACAGTACGCCGAAGGCAATCCCGGTCATGCCAGCCTGAAGCAGGCTGCGCCGGGTGAGACAGGGTGCCGACCCTGAAGGGACAAGCGTTTGTGCGACGCGGATCATGCAGTGTCACTCAGTTGGGAATCGAAAATGACGCGCACGTCCGGACTTCGAAGCAGGCTGGCTGGAGTGACGGTACGACGTTGCCACGGAATTCGGCCGAAGTACCACAACTGCCAGAAGGCTAGATTCGGATTGGCATTATCTTGCAGCAAGCTTGCGAATGTCTCCACTTTGCCGAGCTGGATGTTCGTCGCTTCATGGAAGACCTCGCGCACGAAACGAGAGCAGAACTGGCGCCGCGAACCTATGTTGAAGCCGGTGTCGTAGAACGTACCTAACCGATGATCAGCGGCATTCTTAAGCGCCGTGCGTTGCGTGTCGGTGAGGGGCCGCGTGAGCCTCGCGACGGCGCAGCGTCCATGCTCGGAGCGACGGAGAAACCGGGCGAGCGAGGTGGTTCGCGAAAGCGGAAACGTACTTTCTGCAATCAACGGTTCATCGCCACGGTCGTCGACCACCACACCCACATGGTTCGTCCACGAGTTCGTCGCGTTGGCGACTTCCAGAAAAGGGCGGGCGGTGACACGGATGAACACGATATCTCCAATCTGCAAATCGCCCGTGGGTGGTCCGCCTAGTGCTGGGGAAACGTGCGCTGCGTTATTGATCGACATGCTGACCTCTTGGCTCATCTGAGTTTCAAGCATGCGGAGGAGGTGGCGTAATTCGCAACTTTTTCGTTGGCATTTCGCTAAGCTGATACCAACAGTATCGGATATCAATACTTATGACCCAGATTACCCAACTCATCTCCACCCTGAAACAACGTCTCAAGGCCGCCGGCATGACCTATCGCGACGTTGCTCAAGCGCTCGATCTGTCGGAACCCAGCGTGAAGCGTCTGCTCGCCAGCGGTCGCCTGACGCTCGAACGCCTTGCCCAGCTCTGTGAGCTGCTGGGCCTGACGATGGCGGAATTGCTTCAGGAGGCTGAGCGATCGACACCACGCCTGCAAACGCTGACGCGCGAACAGGAAGCGCAACTGGTCTCGAACGAAAAGTTGTTGCTGGTGGCGGTGTGTGCGCTGAATCACTGGTCACTGGAAGACATCGTGTCCGCCTACTGCGTGTCAAAAGCCGAGTGCATCAAAAATTTGTTGGTGTTGGAGCGGATGGGCCTGGCGGATCTGAAGGCGGGGAATCGCATCAGGTTGCTGGTAACGCGGGATTTCGATTGGCTGCCGGACGGCCCTATCCGAGGGTTCTTCCTGCGACAGGGTTTGCCGGATTTCATGGCGAGCCGATTCGACGTCCCCGATGAAACCCTGCATTTCGCCCATGGCATGCTGACCAAGCCCGCTTACGCCCAGTTGCAAGTCGAACTCCACAAGTTGCGCAGCAAACTGGCGGCGCTTCACAACGAATCGTTGAGCGCGCCGCTGTCCGAAAAACGTGGGACGGCGCTGTTGCTGGCAATGCGAGTTTGGGAGCCGCAGGTGTTCAGGAAGCTTAAGCGGGGGTAGATCGATAGGTCTCTCGACTGGGCCAGATATTACTTCAGATTGCTCTGGAAGAACGTCGTCAGCTTATCGAACGGAATGAGGTTGACCCGATCATAAAGATCGACATGGCCAGCCCCAGGAATGATGACAAGTTCCTTGGGTTGACCGGCGAGCTTGTAAGCCTCCTCGCTGAACTCTCTGGAGTGCGCATCGGCGCCAGCAATGAACAACATCGGATGAGGCGAAATGGTCTCGATGTCGTTGAGCGGGTAGAAGTTCATGAACTTGATGTTGCTTGTCAGCGTCGGGTGCGTGGTCAGGTCTTTGGACGAGCTCGATGGCGTGAACTCACCGCGTGGGGTGCGGTAGAAGTCATAGAACTCACGTTGGATAGGATGAGTATTGTCATCCAACTGGTGCACCGTACCGCTGGTGTAAAGCGTTTCACCGCCCGCGAACTCCACACTACGCTGCTGAGTGGCTTGGGCGATGATAGCCCGGCGCTGTTCAAGCGTTTGGGAGTGCTTCAATCCATTGCGATTGACGCCGCCCATGTCATACATGCTCACGGTAGCGATGGCTTTCATGCGCGGGTCAATCTTGGCTGCACTGATCACGAAGCTGCCGCTGCCGCAAATGCCGATTGCGCCAATCCGCTCCCTGTCGACAAAAGGCTGGGCGCTGAGAAAGTCCACGGCGGCGCTGAAGTCCTCGGCATAGATATCCGGCGAAACCGCATTGCGCGGCCGCCCCTCGCTTTCGCCCCAGAATGACAAGTCCAGGGAAAGGGTCACGAAGCCTCTTTCGGCCATTTTCGTGGCGTAAAGATTAGCGCTCTGTTCCTTCACTGCGCCCATCGGGTGGCCCACGACAATCGCCGGACTTCTGCTCTTGCCATTGAGTTTTTTCGGGATGAACAGGTTGCCTGCCACGTTCATTTGATATTGGTTCTTGAAATTGACCTTCTGTACGGTCACGTCGTCGCTGGTATAGAAGTTATCTGCGCCGTTGGACATATCGGCTCCTATTGCTGAGAGCGAACTGACAAGAAGGGTTAATAAAACGATGATCTTTTTCATTGGAAATCCTATCGATGCGGAGTAGTCAATTCTGGGAAAACGTCACTTGCACACCCCGCCGACCCAGCACCTGAGCCAGCCTTGCGGGGTCGTTCACACGTCCCAAGCGTGTGTATGCGTAGGTTGAATCGAAGTTCGTATAGAAGACGACCAGGGTGTCCGGGCCATACAGCATCAGATCGCCGTTGTGGATCGTTCCCGGCTTGCTCGCCTGGGTAGGTAGTGCTCGGGGGAGGGTGGCGTACTTTTCATTGCGGTTGAGATCATTCATGTCCAACGTCAGTGGCAATAACGCGACAAGCGCGCGGGCAGCTGAGTTGTCGGACAGGGTGATGGCGAAGCGTTGTTCCCCGACGGTCATCCACATGCCCGTGTTCTCCGTTAGCGAAGATGCCGACGCGGCATCATTCATTGTCGAGTAGCTGCCCAGCACGAGTATCGAAGCCAGCAAGCCAAGCCAGGTCGCCCTCATCGCAGTTCTGCTTTCGTTCCTGTTCATGGGGAACATGGTGACCGACGTGCAGTTATGCGACTAGCTAATGAATGCTTAACAAGGCTATAAGCAAGGCTAATCAATTGGCTTAGATGTGTTTCACCATGATCAAAAGAAATCTCAATGACCTGCTGTCTTTCGTCACGGTCGCGCGCGAAGGCAGCTTCACGCGCGCTGCCGGGGCATTGGGGGTTACACAATCGGCACTGAGCCAGGCCATCAATGGCCTGGAAGCACGCTTGCAGATCCGATTGCTGACGCGGACCACCCGCAGCGTTTCGCCGACCATCGCGGGCGAACGGCTGCTGCACGCGATAGGCAATCGCTTCGATGAAATAGAGGCGGAGCTGGATATGCTGACGGAAATGCGCGACAAGCCCGCGGGCACTGTACGCATCACCTGCGGCGATCATGTCCTGCGCACGACCTTGCTCCCCAAACTTACCGAGTTGCTGCACGACTACCCGGATGTAAACGTTGAATTTGACGTGTGTTACGGTTTTCGAGACATCGTGGCGGATCGTTTTGATGCCGGCGTGCGCCTGGGCGATACCATCGACAAAGACATGGTTGCCGTTCCGATAGGCCCTCCGTTGCGGATGGCTGCCGTCGCTTCGCAAGCGTATTTCGCTACCCACGCCATTCCCAGGAGTCCGCGCGACCTGATGACCCATCGTTGTATCAACCAGCGCATGCAGACATCAGGCGGGCTCTATGTCTGGGATTTCGAGCGGCGAGGCAAACAGGTGAACGTGCGAGTTGACGGCCAGCTGATTTTCAACACGTCGACGCATATCGTGCAGGCGGCAGTGGCCGGGCTGGGTGTTGCGTACCTGCCAGAAGAAGAGTTTGAACCGTACCTGCAAGAAGGCCGACTGGTGCGGGTGCTGGAAGATTGGTGTCCGCCGTTTTCAGGCTACTATCTGTATTACCCCAGCCGACGACAGCCTTCGCCTGCATTTACACTGGTTGCCAATGCATTGCGCAAAACCATCTAAGAAAGTAGTCGCTTTCAGAACACGTTTCGTCGTCCATGTGCAATCGCCAACCCCCGGGAGTGGCAAGCTGTGAGGATGCCCCGGACCAGGTGCGCCAAAGACACCTGGCCGGAGAGCGAGAATGGCGATCGGATGTGCCACGCGACCGTGACGTGGACCGGACGCCGCAGCCAAGACTCCGAACGGCTGCCGCTATGCGGCGGTGGCGTTCGAGATGCCGAGGTACGTTTATGCCTGATGAGACGCTTCACCTGCCGTTGATCCACAGCGTGCTTGCGCGCGAAAAGGACACCCCCGGTGCCTTGCTGCCTATTCTCCATGCCATCCAGGCAGGCTGCGGGTATGTCCCCGACAGCGCCGTCCCGGAGATCGCCCACGCCCTCAATCTCAGCCAGGCTGAAGTGCGCGGGGTCATCAGCTTCTACCACGATTTCCGCACCACGCCGCCCGCGCGCCATACCCTGCGCCTGTGCCGGGCCGAGTCCTGCAAGAGCATGGGCGCCGAGACCCTGGCTGCGCAGCTGCGCGAGCAATTGGCGCTGGACGATCACGGCACCAGCGCCGACGGAAGCATCAGCCTGCGGCCGGTCTATTGCCTGGGTGCCTGCGTCTGCTCGCCGGCCCTGGAGCTGGATGGGGAGTTGCATGCGCGGATCACGCCCGAGCGTCTGCGTCAGTTGGTCAATGATTGCATGGAGGAGGGCGCATGCTGACGCTCTGTATCCCCCGCGATTCGGTGGCCCGTGCCGTGGGCGCCGACAAGGTGGCCGATGCGTTGGCCTGTGAGGCTGAGCGTCGACAGCTGCCATTGACGGTGTTGCGCACCAGTTCCCGTGGCCTCTATTGGCTGGAACCGCTGGTAGAGCTTGAAAGCGCCGGCGTCCGATTGGGCTTTGGCCCTGTCACACCGGCCGATGTGCCGGGTCTGCTGGATGCGCTGGCAGGCGATCCCGGCAGCCATCCGCTGGCCCTGGGGCCGGTGGAGGAGATTCCCTATCTCAAGAGCCAGCAGCGCCTGCTGTTCGCGCGCGCCGGCATCACACAACCACTGTCCCTGGACGACTACCGTACCCAGGGTGGCTTCCAGGGCCTGGCCCGGTCCATCCAGATGGATGGCGCGGACGTGGTCGCCAGCGTGCTGGATTCCGGCCTGCGTGGGCGGGGAGGTGCGGCGTTCCCGGCGGGCATCAAGTGGCGCACCGTGCGCGATGCCGTGGGTGCACAGAAGTATGTGGTGTGTAACGCCGATGAAGGCGACTCCGGTACGTTTGCCGACCGCATGTTGATGGAGGGCGACCCCTTCCTGCTGATCGAAGGCATGATCATTGCCGGCATCGCCGTAGGCGCGACGATGGGCTACATCTACGTGCGTTCGGAATACCCGGCCGCCATCAGTACGCTGAACGAAGCGCTGCGCATCGCTCGCGACGCCGGCTATCTGGGCGCGAACGTGAGCGGTAGCGGCTGCGCCTTCGACATCGAGGTTCGTGTCGGGGCCGGCGCCTATATCTGTGGCGAAGAAACCGCACTGCTGGAATCCCTCGAGGGCAAGCGCGGCACGGTTCGCGCCAAACCGCCACTGCCGGCGATTCAAGGCCTGTTCGGGCTGCCGACGCTGGTGCACAACGTGGTGACCCTGGCCTCGGTGCCGATCATCCTGGAGAAGGGCGCTCAGTTCTATCGCGACTTCGGCATGGGCCGTTCCCTGGGCACGATGCCGTTCCAACTGGCCGGCAACGTCCGTCACGGCGGCCTGGTGGAGCGTGCCTTCGGCCTGAGCCTGCGTGAACTGGTGGAAGGCTATGGTGGCGGTACCGCGAGCGGCCGGCCCCTGAAGGCCGCACAAGTGGGCGGGCCGTTGGGCGCCTGGGTGCCGCCTGCGCAATTCGATACGCCGCTGGACTACGAAGCGTTTGCCGCCATGGGCGCGATGCTTGGCCACGGTGGCGTGGTGGTCGCCGACGACAGCCTGGACATGGCCCAGATGGCCCGGTTCGCCTTGCAGTTCTGCGCCGAGGAATCCTGCGGCAAGTGCACGCCGTGCCGGATCGGTTCCACCCGTGGGGTGGAAGTGGTGGATCGCTTGATTGCCAGCACCGAAGCCGGTGCTCGCCAGGAACAGGCCTTGCTGTTGCAGGACCTGTGCGACACCCTGCAATACGGTTCGCTCTGTGCCCTCGGTGGGATGACGTCCTACCCCGTCGCCAGTGCCCTCAAGTATTTCCCCGCCGACTTCGGTCTGGCGACCACGGAGGCCGACCAATGATCACTATCTTCGATCCCAGCAGCGATATCGACCTGGGCACCCCGGCGCGTGAAAGCGACGTGCAGGTCAGCCTGACCATCGACGGACGTGAAATCAGCGTCGCCTCCGGTACCTCGGTCATGCGTGCCGCGGCCTTGCTCGGCACCACCATTCCCAAACTCTGCGCCACCGACAGCCTGGAAGCCTTCGGCTCCTGCCGCATGTGCCTGGTGGAAATCGACGGCATGCGCGGTTATCCGGCCTCCTGCACCACACCGGTGACCGAGGGCATGGTGGTGCGTACCCAGACCTCCAAACTCGCCGATTTGCGTCGCAACGTGATGGAGCTGTACATCTCCGACCACCCGCTGGACTGCCTGACGTGCGCGGCCAACGGCAACTGCGAATTGCAGACCGTGGCGGGGCAGGTGGGCCTGCGCGAAGTGCGCTACGGCTACGAAGGCGCCAATCATCTGGATGAAGCCAAGGACGTTTCCAACCCGTATTTCGAGTACGACCCGAGCAAGTGCATCGTCTGCAACCGCTGCGTGCGTGCCTGCGAGGAAATCCAGGGCACCTTCGCCCTGACGATCACCGGACGCGGTTTTGACTCTCGAGTGGCGGCGGCCGGCGGTGACAACTTCCTCGATTCCGAATGCGTTTCCTGCGGCGCCTGCGTACAGGCGTGCCCGACGGCGACCCTGATCGACAAGAGCGTCGTCGAGATCGGCCAGCCGGAGCGCAGCGTCATCACCACTTGCGCCTACTGCGGCGTGGGTTGCTCGTTCCGCGCCGAGATGAAAGGCGAACAACTGGTGCGCATGGTCCCGGACAAGAACGGCCAGGCCAACCACGGCCACTCCTGCGTCAAGGGGCGCTTCGCCTGGGGCTACGCCACGCACCCGGACCGCATCACCAAGCCGATGATCCGCAAGCACATCGACGACCCGTGGCAGGAAGTCAGTTGGGACGAGGCGGTCACCTACGCCGCCAGCGAATTGCGCCGCATCCAGCTCAAGTACGGGCGCGACTCCATCGGCGGCATCACCTCCAGCCGCTGCACCAACGAAGAAACCTACCTGGTGCAGAAACTGGTGCGCACCGCGTTTGGCAACAACAACGTCGACACCTGTGCGCGTGTTTGCCATTCGCCCACCGGTTATGGCCTCAAGCAGACCTTGGGCGAGTCCGCCGGCACCCAGAATTTCGACTCGGTGATGAAGGCCGACGTCATCCTGGTGATGGGCGCCAACCCCACTGACGCGCACCCGGTGTTCGGCTCCCAGCTCAAGCGCCGCCTGCGCCAGGGCGCACGGCTGATCGTCATCGACCCACGGCGCATCGACCTGGTGGATTCGCCTCACGCCCGTGCCGAACTGCACCTGCAACTGCGTCCGGGCACCAACGTGGCAATGCTCAACGCGTTGGGCCATGTGATTGCCACCGAAGGCTTGATTGACCAGCCTTTTGTCGAAGCACGCTGCGAGGCGGCGGACTTCGCTCGCTGGCGCGATTTCGTCAGCCTGCCGGAAAACTCCCCCGAGGTGCTGGGCCCGGTGTGTGGCGTGCCTGCCGAGCAGATCCGCGCCGCTGCACGGCTCTACGCCACCGGCGGCAACGCGGCCATCTACTACGGCCTCGGCGTCACCGAGCACAGCCAGGGCAGCACCTCGGTCATGGGCATCGCCAACCTGGCCATGGCCACCGGCAACATCGGTCGCGAAGGTGTCGGGGTGAACCCGCTGCGTGGACAGAACAACGTTCAGGGCTCCTGCGACATGGGCTCGTTCCCCCATGAACTGCCGGGCTATCGGCATATTTCCAACGAAGCGGTACGCGCCGAGTTCGAACAGGCGTGGAACGTGACCCTGCAACCCGACCCGGGCCTGCGCATCCCGAACATGTTCGAGGCGGCCCTGGATGGCACCTTCAAGGCGCTTTATTGCCAAGGTGAGGACATCGCCCAGAGCGACCCCAACACCCAGCATGTGACGGCCGCGCTGTCCGCTTTGGAATGCGTGATCGTCCAGGACATCTTCCTCAACGAGACGGCCAAGTTCGCCCACGTGTTCCTGCCGGGCAGCTCGTTCCTGGAGAAGGACGGCACCTTCACCAACGCCGAACGCCGCATCTCCCGCGTTCGCAAGGTGATGGACCCGTTGGCCGGCAAGGCCGACTGGGAAGCCACCATCGCCCTGGCCGACGCCCTGGGCTACAAGATGCACTACAACCATCCTTCGGAAATCATGGATGAAATCGCCCGCCTGACGCCGACTTTCACCCGCGTCAGCTACACCGAACTGGATCGTCACGGCAGCCTGCAATGGCCTTGCAACGATGCCGCACCGGACGGTACGCCGACCATGCACATCGACCAGTTCGTGCGCGGCAAGGGCCGTTTCATGCTCACCGGCTACGTGCCCACCGAGGAAAAGGTCAACAGCCGTTATCCACTGCTGCTGACCACCGGCCGCATCCTCAGCCAGTACAACGTCGGCGCCCAGACCCGGCGTACCGACAACGTGGCCTGGCACGAGGAGGACCGGTTGGAGATTCACCCAACCGATGCCGAGAACCGCGGGATCGTCGACGAAGACTGGGTGGGTATCGGCAGCCGTGCCGGGCAGACGGTACTGCGCGCGAAGGTGACCGAGCGGGTGGCACCGGGCGTGGTCTACACCACGTTCCACTTCCCTGAATCGGGTGCCAACGTGATCACCACCGACAACTCCGACTGGGCCACCAACTGCCCGGAATACAAGGTCACGGCGGTCGAGATCGTGCGGGTCAGCCAGCCTTCGGAATGGCAGAAGCGCTACCAGGCCTTCAGTGATGAACAGGGACGCTTGCTCAGGGAACGGCGCCATGCCGAAAAAGCCGAGGTGCGTCGATGAGCTCTGACAGCCTGATCAAGATGGCCAACCAGATCGCCCAGTATTTCGCCAGCGAGCCGGATCACGCGGTGGCGGTGCGGGGCGTGTACCAGCACATCAAGAGCTTCTGGGCGCCGACCATGTATCGCGACTTGATGGCCTGGCAAACGAAACATCCCGATGCTGTCCTGCACCCGTTGGTGTTGGCGGCATTGATGGAGTTTGAAAAAGCGGCTTAGGAAGGGACCTTCTGTAGTGCCTGGACACAGCCCCGGCCGGTGCCCTCGTCAACGACGAAGGGAACCGACCGGGGCTGTGTGCATTTCAGTTATTGATTACTGACGGTGATGTAGGGGTCCCATGTGTTGTTCGGGCCGATCTGGTTCAGGTTACGGTCCAGCAGAACGAAGACGATTTGGTACCAGAGCTTTCCCGGGCTCAGCGCAGTGGACTGCCAGACGGTATAGGTCACATCGGTCTTGGCAATGCCTCCGGGGGCACCATTGTCCAGATAGGGCACTGGAATGCCGGGGATATTGAAAGATTGCGGGGTCGAGATGGTGCCCTTGTAATCACCGCCCTGGTGAGGGTCGCCGATCACGACGTTTTTGATCAATGCGATGCGGTCGAAGTTGCGCGACAGCGTGGTGGCGCGCCAGCGAATGATGTCGCCGGGTTTTACGTCGAACCACAACTCGTTACCGCCTTCGCCTTCGCCACTGGAGATGTTGGCGTGGCTGTCGATGGCGCTGCGGGTCACCAGCATGGCAATCGCACCGCCTACGTCATTGGGGTGGGCGAGCAGGTAGTCGGCGTCAACGTTGACGAGCACATCAATGGTTTGGGTCGCTCCAGACATGTTGTTGCTCCTTGAGGGTAATGGCAGTGACGACCGCCCTTCAAAGGGTGTCCGGGCCACCCGGTCCCTGGGTGCGGTCTCGGGAGGAACGATAGGTGATGGCTTTGTAGTGTCAAATTTCCAATTCTTGACGCTGGCGAAACGGAGCGAAGCGCAGCACAACCAAGGCTTTGATTTACCTTTGTGGTGGTCGATCTCTTAACGGACTTTTGGTTATTCTCCGAGGGCATCAGAGGGCAAAGGCGCACAACCGTTGTCGGTGACTGCTTCTGATCCTGCGGAGGATGGGAGCCATTGCCGAGCGCGGTTCAGTTGTGGGACTGATTCGCCGTCCAGCGCTTCATCTCTTCGGCAATGAAGTGATGCACCAGGTCGCTGTACATTTTCTCGATGGCATCCGGGTTCAAGCCTTCGGCCTCGGCCCACACGCGTCGTGTCGCCAGCATGGCCTTGAAACGCTCCGGTGCCTGCACCGAAGCCGCCGAGGTCTTGAATTTAGAGGCCGCGAGCACGTATTGATAGCGCTTGCCCAGCAGCGTGATGACCGCCTGGTCGAGGGCATCGATTTCGCGTCGGATGTCCTCCATGTTTGCGCATTGCGAGGGTTGCAAAGGGTCCATGCCGTGAGCTCCGCTTGTTGAACAAGACCGGCCCGACGTGGGCCGATCTTCTGATGGGGTTTAGAAGCACCAGTCCTCAGCGCGAACGACACGACAGAAGGCGCCTGCCAGGGTTGCGTTGTGATGGGCGACGATCATTTCTGCCTTCAATTCAGGCGTGTCGGAACAGCTATGACCGTCGGCGATCAGGACCGCGTCGAACCCCAGGTCCCGCGCGGCTCGGCAGGTGCTGTCGATACAATACTGGGTTTTCATACCGGTGATGACCAGGCCTTCAGCCTCGCAAGCCTTTAGCCGCTCTGCCAGGCCCGTCTGGGTGAAGGCGTTGGGGCGGGTTTTTTCGAAGATGACTTCGTCACCTTCCAACTGCAGTTCCTGCACCAGTTGCGTCAGCGGGCTTGCAGGCTCGATGGGCGAGCCAGGTGGGCCTACGTGGCGAACCAGGAAAATCGGTGCCCCGGCCTTCCGGGCCTTGAGCAGCAAGCCATTCAACGTGTCCAGCAACGCTTCGCCGGCCCAGGGTTTATCCGGGCCGTGAAACAGCCCAACTTGCATATCGAGAATCAACAGAGCGTGCATGGTGCTTTCCTTGCGTGTGGGGCAGCGACGCAAGGGCAAAAGAAAAGGCCCTTACCATCGCTGGCGGGCCTTTGAGATACGTGTGTTATTGGCTCACGACACCTCACGACCCGCCTTGGCGGTCGTGGTTGTGGTGGTCGAGGCGATCTGTGGCAGGTTCATGGTGCTGACAGTAACTTCCGGTCATCAGGTTTGGCAAGCGGGTATGTCAGCTTGCTTGCGAAAGCGGCGGGTCAGCTTGCGCAAATGTTGGTCATGCCGCCGCCATCGCGAGCAAGCTCGCTCCCACAAGGTTTCAGCCTTCGAGCCCGCGCTGTTCGATCACGCCAAACACATCCGCCACATCCTGCACCAGGATCCGGGCGACGTTGGTGATGGTGTTGATGTCGCTCGATGCCGAATCACGCAGGCTGCTGCACGCCACCAAGGTCAGGTAATCGAGCGTGGCGTGCAGGCGTTCGCTGGCGCAAGCGTGGAGTTCGGGGAGTGGCGCTTGGGTGTCGATCAGCAGGACGGGGTGGGTGGTGGCGGTTTGGGTGAGAGGGGTGAAGCGGCTGGATGGTTGATTCGTTGTCATAAGGTTGCACTCATTCGATAGAAAGAATCGCCACCTTTTTGCTGCGAATCAAATGGGTGGCAGTTGCGCGAGGGTTCGCAGACCGAGGAACCAATCCAAAAACTCGGCAGACCCGAAAGTCTCCCGCGCACAACCGCCATAAAATGAACGCGGGCAAGTTTGCCTGAATTTCATTTGACGGTATTCAGATTTGTTCACGCGGGCTGCGAAACCCAGCCACCGGCCAAAGCCAGCGACGACCCAACTATAGAAGTCGATCCCGGCCCCCACAACCGACCTGTAGGACGCACGCCCCCCCTGTGGCGAGGGAGCTTGTTCCCGCTCGGCTGCGCAGCAGTCGCAAAACCGGTGCCTGCGGTGTGCCTGGCGAAATAAGGTGCCTGGTTTGGGGCCGCTTCGCAGCCCAGCGGGGATAAATCCCTTCGCCACAGAGGTAAACTCCTACGAGATTTTCGGACCGATTTTTGCCGCTACCACTGGAGTGCATGGCTTTCTGTGGGAGCAAAGCTTGCTCGCGATGCAGACACCTCGGTTCCCCGGAAGACCGCGTCGTCTTCATCGCGGGCAAGCCTTGCTCCCACAGGAACAGGGCTCCCACAGAAGGCTTGCGGCGAGTATTTTCAGATTTTTCTAGCGACAGCCGCGAAAAAAAGCCCTGATATCCTCCGCCAACAACTCAGGCAGCCTTGCGTTCAGCAGGCGGTGCCGAAGCTCCTCGAGGGCGCTGTCGGGGATGTCGATGGCGAAAGGCTCGATGAGCCTGCGTGTTTTCGTCCTGATTACCCAACATCTGAAAATGATATGACATGGGTCGCAAAATCATCTTCTACCGGCCGAAATCCGCAGCGAAGGTAAAAGGCTGCGCCTTCCGGTGTATCCGTGGACAAACGCACCACACTGAAGTTTTGCGCTGCATACCCAAGAAGCCGCTGCACTAACGCTTTCCCCACATGTTGACCCCTTGCTGCACGCCAGACGTATACCCTACGCAGCCTGCCGATATCCGCCCCGGCATAGGGATCATTTGACAGGCCACCAATGGCAACCAGCTGCCCATTGCTGAAAGCTCCAAAAAGACCCTCCCCGGGTTGATCGAACCGATTGGAACCGTCTTTCCAATCAGCAATCAGGCGCGTGAGAAACCTGAAACCTTCCGTTATTGCCTGCGCTTCTAGCAGCAGAATTTCCGGGGGAAGTGCTGAGATCTGACGTATCGCGAGTTCATCCGTTGGTGTAATCATTGGAGATCCATCTGACTGAACAAATCGAGCATCAAAAACCGGCATCGATTCTAGATGTCGCGGCGGCTGCATCTTGCTGGATCTGAGAAAACAACCAATCAACAAAAACCTGCGTCTCAGCCACCGCATCCCGGGAAACACCGTAGTAATAACGAGACAACGGCAGACGCAGTGATGGCAGTGGACAGGTCAGGCGCCCGTTGGACAAATCCCTGCCCAGCAGCGAAACCGGACACAACGCTACGCCCAGCCCATCGACGGCGGCCTGCAGCACGAGGTGCATGTGATCGAATTGCAGGGTCGGCAGGTTGTTCAATGGCTCGATCCCTGCGTGTTCCGCCCAGTCTTGCCAATCGCTGCTGCGCGTCCTGCCCGACAACAAGGTGTGCCGGGCCAGGTCGTGGACGTTTTCCAATGGCACGCTGCGCAGCAACGACGGTGCGGCGACCAGCAGCAGGTCGTCTTCCAGCAGCACCGTGGGCTGTACATGGGGCGACCAGCCGGCGTGCCCGCGACGGATGACCACGTCGAACGTTTCCCGTGATGGATCGGGAGGCCGGGTGCTGGTGACGACGTCGGGCTTGATGTCTGGATGGCGCGCCATGAAGTCCGGCAGCCGAGGGATCAACCAACGCACCGCGAAGGAGGGGCGCACGTTGATGGTCACTTTGCGCTGGGCCGCATTGCGCGTCAGTGCGCTGGCGGCGTTGGCGATCTGGGTCAGGGCCTCGCTGACCTGCTCGTAGAAAGCCCGACCGGCCGGGGTGAGCAAGGACTGGCGGGTTCGACGTTCGAACAGCAGCACGCCCAAGCGCTCTTCGAGCAACTTTACGTGGCGGCTGACGGCGCTGTGGCTGACGTGCAGTTCTTCGGAGGCGCGGCTGAAACTCTGGTGGCGAGCGGCAGCGGCGAAGGCGCGGACGGCGTTCAACGGGGGGAGGTTGGCGATCATGTGTCTAATTTAGTCACATAGGCGCTGCAATTAAAGCGTTTGTCAGCGTCCCGGTGCCACGCCACCCTGAAGGCCACAGTAATTCGCCTTCAATGTGGAGTGATGCATGGCCGGTTACGGACTTTTTCTGATCCTGGCGACCCTGACGGTGCTCAGCCCGGGCCCCGGTGTGGTGCTGACGATTTCCAATGCCTTGCGCCATGGCTGGCGCGGCGCACTGCCGGGCATCTTCGGGATCGCGTCGGGCGCGTTTATCGTGGCGGGTATCTGCGCCAGCAGCTTGGGGTTGATCCTGGCCGCCTCGGCAACGGCCTTCACGCTGTTGAAATACATCGGGGCGCTGTACTTGTTGTACCTGGGCATCAAGATGTGGCGCACCCAACGCTTCGTGCCCGAACTCACGGTCACGTCCACGCGCCCGTGGCGGCGATTCGGCGAGGCGCTGTCGATCCAGTTGCTCAACCCCAAGGCCGGGTTTTTCTTCCTCGCCGTGTTCCCCCAATTCATCAAGCCGGCGGGTGACTACTACAGCCAGTTCTTCTTGCTGGTGTCGTCCTATAGCGTGCTTGTGGTGCTGGTGCATTGCGGTTATGCGCTGATGGCCAATGGCGCCAGGGGCTGGCTCTCGTCGAGCCAGGGCGCCAGGATTGTCGGCAAATTGTCGGGCATCACCTTCCTGGGGTTCGGCGTGCTGATGGCGTCTGCCAGCAAGTGACGAGTACAGGTCAGCGCCGCCCCGTCCGCGTACTCACGTCCACCCACACCGCCAGCACCAGAATGCTGCCTTTGACGATCATCTGCCAATAACTGTCGACGTCGAGCATGGACATGCCGTTGTCCAGGCTAGTGATGACCAGCGCGCCGAGGAGGGCGCCGTAGACCGTGCCGGAGCCGCCGCGCATGGAGGTGCCGCCGATGAAGCAGGCGGCGATGGCGTCGAGTTCGCCCATGTTGCCGGCCGAGGGTGAGCCAGCGGCCAGGCGTGCGGTGTTGACCACGCCGGCGAGGGCGCACATCACGCCCATGATGCCGAAGATCCACAGCTTCACGGCCTGTACGTTGATGCCGGACAGGCGCGTGGCTTCCATGTTGCTGCCCACCGAATAGACACGTCGGCCGAACACGGTCTGGCTGGTGACGTAGCTGAATACGCCCAGCAGGATCAGCAGGAGCAGCACCGGCACCGGGATGCCGTCGTAACTGTTGAGGGTATAGACGAACCCGGCCAGCACTGCGCCGATCACCACCACGCGCAAGACGTCGCGCACCAGGGAGTGGGCCGCGAGGCCATGGAGGGCACGGTTGCGCCTCTGTTTCCAGGTCAGGAACAGGGTCAGGGCGAACAGCAGGATGCCGAGCCCGGTCCCGACCGTGTGCGGCAAGTAACCCTGGCCCACGTAGACCAGTTCCGGTGACACCGGGGCAATGGTGGTGCCGCCGGTGACTCCCAGCAGGACGCCGCGAAACGCGAGCATGCCACCCAGCCCGACGATGAACGATGGGATGCGCAGGTAGGCGGTCATGTAGCCGTTGCCCAAGCCGATCACCAAGCCGCACAGGGCCACCAGGCTCAGGTTCGCCAGCAGCGGGATGTGATAGACCACATCGAGAATCGCCGCCAGGCCACCCAATAGCCCAAGCAATGAGCCCACCGACAAATCGATTTCGCCACTGATGATCACCAGCACCATGCCGCAGGCAAGGATCCCGGTGATGGACATTTGCCGCAGCAGGTTGGAGAGGTTGCGCGGGGTCAAGAACCCGCCGTCGGTCTGCCAGCTGAAGAATAGCCAGATCAGCGCCACGGCGATCACCAGCGCGAGCATTTTGTAGCGGGAAAACAGCTGTTTGACCTGATTCATCTACGCGGACTTCCGATCATTATTGTTATGGCCATCGGGATGGCTGAGCGCGGCGGCGAGCACCTGTTCCTGGGTCAGTTCGTGGTTGATGAAGTCGCCGCGCAACTGGCCTTCGCCGATCACCAGGACACGGTCGGACACCCCCAGCACCTCGGCCAACTCCGAGGACACCATGATGATCGACACGCCTTCGGCCGCCAGCGCGCCCATCAGCTTGTAGATCTCGTACTTGGCGCCGACGTCCACGCCGCGGGTGGGTTCATCGAGAATCAGCACGCGGGGTTTGGTCAGGAGCATTTTCGCCAGCACGGCTTTTTGCTGGTTGCCACCGGAGAGGCTGGTGATCGGCAGGAACGGGCTCGCGGTCTTGAGGTGCATGCGCGCGATTTCCTTGTCGATGCTGCCCAGTTCGGCTTCGGCGTCGATGCGGGTCAGTTTCGAATAATTGTCCAGCACCGCCAGGGTGATGTTCTGGCCCACGCCCAGGTCCGGAATGATGCCTTGGCGCTTGCGGTCTTCGGGGACCATGCACAGGCCGGCGCGGATTGACTTGAGCGGTGTGCGCGTGTCGATTTTTTGGCCGCCCAGCCAGACTTCACCTTCGTAGCGGCCGGGGTAGGCGCCGAACAGCGCTGACACCAGTTCCGTGCGGCCGGCGCCGACCAGCCCGGCGATGCCGAGGATTTCCCCGCGCTTGAGGACGAACGAAATGTCGTCGACCCGTTTGCGCCTGGGGTTGTCGACGTCGTAGCAGGTGACGTGGCGCGCCTCGAAAATCACCTCGCCGACGTCATGGGGTTCGGTGGGGTAGAGGTTGCTCATTTCCCGTCCGACCATCTGGGTGATGATCTTCGGGATGCTCATGTCCGTCATCGCGGTGGTGGCGATGTGTTTGCCATCGCGGATCACCGAGATGGTGTCGCACACGGCGGCCACTTCATCGAGCTTGTGGGAGATGTACACGCAAGCGACGCCCTTGGCCTTGAGGTCGCGGATGATGTCCAGCAGCACCTCGATTTCCGAACGAGTCAGGGCCGAGGAGGGCTCATCGAGGATCAACAGCCGCGCCTGCTTGTTCAGCGCCTTGGCGATTTCCACCAGTTGCTGGTAGCCACCGCCGTACTGCGAAACCGGCAGCGAGACGTTCATGTCCGGCACTTTGAGTTCACGCATCAGGGCCTCGGCGCGGTGGATCATCGCTGGGTAGTTCATGCGCCCGCCGGGCAGCGTGAGTTCATGGCCCATGAAGATGTTTTCAGCCACCGACAGGTCGGGGACCAGGGTCAGCTCCTGGTGAATGATGACGATCCCGGCGGCTTCGGTTTCGCTGATGGACTGCGCCTTGAGCGGCTGGCCGTCCCAAAGAATTTCACCCTCCCAGGTGCCGTAGGGATAGACCGCCGACAGCACCTTCATCAGCGTGGATTTGCCGGCGCCGTTCTCACCGCACAGGCCGACACACTCACCCGGCCTGACCTTGATGTCGATGCCGTTCAGGGCTTTGACACCACCAAAGGTTTTGACGATGCCGTTCATTTGCAGCAGGTAGTCGGACATGGCAAGGACTCATGAAAAAGGGCTCACACATCAGCAGTGGGGCAGGCAGTCAAGCCATGTGACCTGTGGGAGCGGGCTTGCTCGCGAAGGCGGTATGTCAGGCACCATCAATGTTGACTGGTGCACCGCTTTCGCGAGCAAGCCCGCTCCCACAGGCCTCCCAGGGTTGCCCCCAAGTCACTGCCCGGCGATCTGCGCCTTGGTGTAGAACCCGTCCTTTTCCAGCAGGTCGATGTTGTCCTTGGTCAACGGCGTGGGGGTGAGCAGGATGGTGTCGACTTTCTTGCTGCCATTGTCGTATTGCGAGCTGAAGGTCGGCTTCTCGTTGCGCGCCAGTTGCACCGAGAGCTTGGCGGCTTCGGAGGCGATCAGCTTCAGCGGCTTGTAGACGGTCATGGTCTGGGTGCCATCGATCACCCGCTTGACCGCTGCCAGGTCGGCGTCCTGGCCCGAGATCGGCACCTTGCCGGCCATTTTCTGGGCGGCCAGGGCCTGGATGGCGCCGCCGGCGGTGGCGTCGTTGGAGGCGACGATGCCATCGATCTTGTTGTTGTTCCGGGTCAGGGCGTTTTCCACGATGCTCAAGGCTTCGGTGGGGTTCCATTCCTTCACCCACTGCTGGCCGACAATCTTGATGTCGCCCTTGTCGATGGCCGGTTGCAGCACTTTCATCTGGCCTTCGCGCAGAACCTTGGCGTTGTTGTCCGTGGGCGCGCCACCGAGCAGGAAGTAGTTGCCCTTGGGCGCGGCCTTCAGCACGCCGCTGGCCTGCATCTCGCCGACCTTTTCGTTATCGAAGGAAATGTAGGCGTCGATATCGGCGTTGAGGATCAGTCGGTCGTAGGACACGACCTTGATCCCGGCCTTCTTGGCTTCGGCGACAGCGTTGGTCAGCACGGTGGCGTTGAATGGCACGATGACGATCACATCGACGCCGCGGGAGATCAGGTTTTCGATCTGCGAGATCTGCTTCTGCTCGTTGGCATCGGCCGACTGGACGAAGACCTTGGCGTCGAGTTTTTCCGCCGCCGCGACGAAGTAGTCACGGTCGCGCGACCAGCGTTCCAGGCGCAGGTCATCGATGGAAAAACCGATTTTCGGATGGGCCGCATCGGCCATGACCGGAAGCGAGAGCAGGGCGAGGGCGCCGGCGAGCAGGGTACGTTTGAATGTATTCATGTGGTGCGTCCTTTTATTGTTGTTTGAAAGACACTGCCTGACGATGAGCGTGATACCGGGTAGAACTGTAGAGCGTTGCAGTGCGCCGTGGGCACAGATTTGTCGCGCGAATGTAACAGCCCCTGTGCCCCGACCATTGCCCGTTGTCAGGGGTAGATGAAGCGATTGACCACGTTCTCGAGCATCTCCTGGCGACCGCTGACGGCTTGGGGATTCAGCTCGTTGGTGAAGGCATGCTCGGCCAGTGATTCAAGGCTGAAGTCACCGGCCAGTAGCGCTTTGCCAAACGGTTGCTGCCAGCCGGCATAGCGCTGGTCCTTGAACTGTTGCAACTGATCGTTCTGCACCATGGCCGCCGCGCGTTCCAGGGCGAGGGCGAGGACGTCCATGGCGGCGACGTGGCCGTGGAACAGGTCGATATCGTCCAGGCTCTGGCGCCGGACCTTGGAGTCGAAGTTGAACCCGCCATTGCGAAAGCCCCCGGCCTTGAGGATTTCATAGGTGGCCAGGGTCATTTCCTCGACGCTGTTGGGGAACTGGTCGGTGTCCCAGCCGTTCTGCGGGTCGCCACGGTTGGCGTCGATGCTGCTGAAGATGCCCAGGGAGACGGCCGTAGCGATCTCGTGATGGAAGCTGTGCCCGGCCAGGGTCGCGTGGTTGGCTTCGATGTTGACCTTGATCTCGTTTTCCAGGCCGAACTGTTGCAGGAAGCCGAACACCGTGGCGCTGTCGTAATCGTACTGGTGCTTGGTCGGTTCCTGGGGCTTGGGCTCGATCAGCAGGTCGCCCTTGAAGCCGATCTTGTGCTTGTGCTCGACCACCATGCGCATGAAGCGGCCCAGCTGTTCGCGCTCGCGTTTCAGGTCGGTGTTGAGCAAGGTTTCGTAACCTTCACGGCCGCCCCACAACACGTAGTTGGAGCCTTTGAGGCGCTGGGTGGCGTTCATGGCGCTGAACACTTGGGCGGCGGCGCAGGCGAACACCTCCGGGTTCGGGTTACTGGCGGCACCGGCGGCAAAACGCGGGTTGCTGAAGCAGTTGGCGGTGCCCCACAACAGCTTGATCCCGGTCTCTTCCTGATGGCGCTCCAGGTGGTCGACCATCTGGGCGAAGTGGTCGCGGTACTCTTTGAGCGAAGAGCCTTCCGGGGCCACATCGGTGTCGTGGAAGCAGTAGTAGTCGATGCCCAGCTTGGAGAAGAACTCGAAGGCCGCTTCGGCCTTGCCGATGGCCACTTCCATGGGATCCCCAGCGTGCTGCCACGGGCGCTTGAAGGTACCGGCACCGAACACATCCGACCCCGGCCAGACGAAGGTATGCCAGTAGCAGACCGCCATGCGCAGGTGCTCGCGCATGGGCTTGCCGAGCACCAGTTTGTTGGCGTCATAGTGACGGAAGGCAAGCGGCGAATCGCTGGCGGGGCCCTCATAGCGAATCTTGTCGACAGCGGGGAAGTACGACATGGGCGAGTTCCTTTTTATTCTTGGCGGTGTCTCGATACTAACGCCGGCCCCGTGGCTGCTGATTATGAAAATCACCAACGAGCAGTTCGATTTTGAGTATTGAGGTTCGCTGCTTGCGCGCCTAGTCTGTGTGCATCGGCCGAGGGTTAAACCAATGAAAACCGTCCCGCCCGTTCACCGCATTGCACTGTTGTTCAACGGCAGCAAGATCTACGACCGCGGCATCATCAGCGGCATCGGCAACTACCTGAGCAGCACGCGCGCGTCCTGGGACTTGTTCCTCGAGGAAGATTTTCTCTGCCGCTTGAAAGGCATCGAACGCTGGCAGGGCGACGGGATCATCGCCGACTTCGACGACCCGCTGATCGGCGAGGCGCTGGCCGGGATCAAGCTGCCGGTGGTGGCGGTGGGCGGTTCCTATCAGGATGAACGCGCCTACCCCAAGGGTATTCCCTATGTCGCCACCGACAATGATGCGTTGATGGCGTTGGCCTACGAGCACTTGATCGAGGCCGGCTTGACCCGCTTCGCCTGTTTCAGCCTGCCTGAGGCACAAGCCAATCGCTGGGCCCAGGAACGGGAAAAAGCCTTTCGCCGGCTGGTGCAGCGCGATGGCCTGCACGCCGAGGTCTATCGTGGCATGGGCACCAGCGCACCGCTGTGGGACAGCGCCGTTGAACAGCAGATCGCCTGGTTGCAAAGCCTGCCCAAACCCATCGGCATCATCGCCGTCAGCGACGCCCGCGCCCGGCAGTTGCTGCAAGCCTGCCTGACCGCCGGGATTGCCGTGCCGGAGCAAGTGGCGTTGATCGGCATCGACAACGACCCCCTGACCCGCAGCCTGACACGGGTGCCGCTGAGCTCGGTGATCCAGGGCACCGAAACCATGGGTCGCACCGCCGCGCGCCTGCTCCATCAAATGCTGCACGGCATGCCGTCCACCGGCACGCAGATTCTGGTTCCGCCTGACGCGATCAATGTGCAGGTGTCGAGCCTGCATCAACCGTTGGGCAACCCTTATGTCATGCAGGCACTGCTCTTCATCCGCCAATACGCCTGCCAGGGCATCAAGACGGCCCAGGTGGCGGCCTATGTGGGAGTGTCGCGCTCATCGCTGGAAGCGCACTTTCGCAAGGAGCGGGGTTGCAGCGTCCACGACGAAATCCTGCGCTTCAAACTGGCCGCCGCGGCCAACGGATTGGAAAACACCAACTCACCGATTGCCGACATCGCCCAGAACTGCGGCTTCAAATCGGCGCAATACCTGCACACCGTGTTTCGCCGCGAGTTCGGCTGCACCCCTCGGGAGTATCAGCAGGGAGCAAATGCGGCCACTCACTGACCCACGCCCGAACCGCTCTTGATGAGCTGACACACCACCCAATAGCTCTTGTGGCGAGGGGATTTATCCCCGCTGGGGCGCGAAGCGGCCCTGAAGCCTGGCACCCTGGTGTGTCAGGCTAATTGAGTTGACGACATAGGGCCGCTGCGCAGCCCAGCGGGGATAAATCCCCTCGCCACAAAAAACAGGTCTGCGCCTGATGAACTGACACACCGACGAACCGCTCTTGTGGCGAGGGGATTTATCCCCGCTGGGGCGCGAAGCGGCCCTGAAACCTGGCACCTTGGTGGGTCAGGCTAATTGAGTTGACGACCTGGGGCCGCTGCGCAGCCCAGCGGGGATAAATCCCCTCGCCACAAAAAACAGGTCTGCGCCTGATGAACTGACACACCGACGAACCGCTCTTGTGGCGAGGGGATTTATCCCCGCTGGGGCGCGAAGCGGCCCTGAAGCCTGGCACCCTGGTGTGTCAGGCTAATTGAGTTGACGACATAGGGCCGCTGCGCAGCCCAGCGGGGATAAATCCCCTCGCCACAAAAAACAGGTCTGCGCCTGATGAACTGACACACCGACGAACCGCTCTTGTGGCGAGGGGATTTATCCCCGCTGGGGCGCGAAGCGGCCCTGAAACCTGGCACCTTGGTGGGTCAGGCTAATTGAGTTGACGACCTGGGGCCGCTGCGCAGCCCAGCGGGGATAAATCCCCTCGCCACAAAAAACAGGTCTGCGCCTGATGAACTGACACACCGACGAACCGCTCTTGTGGCGAGGGGATTTATCCCCGCTGGGGCGCGAAGCGGCCCTGAAGCCTGGCTCCCTGGTGTGTCAGGCTAATTGAGTTGACGACCTGGGGCCGCTGCGCAGCCCAGCGGGGATAAATCCCCTCGCCACAAAAAAAACAGGTCTGCGCCTGATGAGTTGGCACACCACCGAACCGCTCTTGTGGCGAGGGAGCTTGCTCCCGCTGGGGCGCGAAGCGGCCCTGAAACCTGATACCCCCGGTGTGTCAGGTTAATTGAGTTGACGACATGGGCTGCTGCGCAGCCAGCGGGAGCAAGCTCCCTCGCCACAAAGGGACAGTGACCCACCACAAGGGGTACACCTCCGCGTCTTCCTTGTGGCAAGGTTGCGGGCTTCATCGAATATTTAGGGACGGATGGAATGACGCTCAGGGTGATGGTGGTCGGTGGGTATGGAAACTTCGGCAGTATCGTTTCCAGGCACCTGGTGGTGATGCCAGGTGTAGAACTGGTGATTTCGGGGCGCGACGCCCAAAAACTGCAGCGCAAAGTCGATGAGTTGAACGCTCAATCGGGCGCTGTGTGTGAAAGCTGGTGCGGCGACGCCATGGGCGCGGGCTTCAAATCTGTCCTGGGCTTGATGAACATCCAATGGGTCATCCATACCGGTGGCCCATTTCAAGGGCAGTCCTATGCCGTCGCCGAGAACTGCATCGACGCGGGCGTGAACTACTGCGACCTGTCCGATTCCAGGGCCTTCGTCACCGGCATTAGCGCACTCGACGCCCGGGCAAAACAGGCAGGCGTAGCGGTCCTCAGTGGTTGCAGCTCAGTGCCGACGCTTTCGGCCGCCCTCATCGATCAGCAGCGGGATCGCTTTAAACGCATCGACACGATCGAACATGGTATTTCCTCTTCGGCCAAGATGCCGGGGTTGTCCACTGTCGAAGGCGTTCTGGCCTATGCAGGCAAGCCGATCAAGCAACTCCGGAATGGTCGGGTACATGAGGTCCTGGGATGGCAGGACCTGACGCTTCGTAGAATGCGTTATATGGGGACCCGGGTACTGGCCAACGTCGACGTGCCGGACATGGATATCTTCGCCAGCCGCTACGGTGCCCAGACCCTGAGCTTCAAGGCCGGCTCAGGCCTGAAGCTCGGCGGCATTGCCAACTACCTGCTGGCCCAGGCAACGAGGATGGGGATGGTACGTGACCATGCCCCTTGGGCCGCCAGGCTTCATCGGTGGGGGCTCTGGTTCGAACGATTTGGCGATGGCAAAAGCGCAATGTACATCGACGTCCATGGCATGGGGGCCAATGGCGAACCGTTGTCGATGAACGTGCAGCTCACCGCCATGAACGACAAGGGGCCGGAGATTCCCAGCTGCGCAGCCGTTGCCTTGGCGGCAAAAGTCGCCCAAGGGTATCGGCCCGAACCCGGTGCTCGGGCCTGCGTGGGTGAAATCACCGTCGACGAATACATGGCCGCCATCAACGACCCCGAAAATTTGAACCTGTCCGTTCACTTCTCTGAGGCGCAGGGCTGACAGATGCTCTATCTTTGCCTGAAGTACCTCCACATCATTGCTGCCATTTTCCTCTTCGGCTTCGGCATGGGGTCCTATCTTTACCTGATCGCGGCCAGCCGCACCGCCAACCCTCAGGTCATTGCCCACGTGGCCAGGACGGTCGTCCAGTTCGACACTTGGATTACCACGCCGGCGGGCTTTATTCAGATAGCGACGGGCTATCTGTTAATGAGACTGGCCGGACTTCCCCTGACCACGGAATGGATAATGACGTCGTTGATCATTTTCCTTTGCGTGGGGGCGCTGTGGCTTCCTGTGCTGGTGCTCCAGAAGCGTTTATACGTGATGGCTTCGAGCGCGGTTGGGGACGGGCGGGCGCTCGATGATCGATACTCATCCGTGTATCAGAAGTGGTTCTGGATGGGCGTTTTTGGATTCTTGGGGATGTTTGTCATTGTGCTGATCATGGTGACGAAGATGACGCCACCTCAGTGGATCGAGCTACTGACGGGCTAAGTACCGATCCGTTCCACCGGATTGCTCCCAGGCGTTGGAGCCTTCAAAAAACGCCGCTCATGATCCGGGCTCGGCAAAAGGCACACGTCGTATTTGCCAAACAGCCAATAACGATTCAGGGCAATACGATCATAGGCCCAGTCCCGAAGCCTGCGGGGGACGTAGCGCAGCAGCTTCACCGGGCGCCAGGCCCAGGGCAGTAGGGCTACGACTTCAAAAATCGCCTCCGAACGCACCCAGTAATGCTGATCGCGAACCACGGCCATGGTGTCGAACTGCTGCAAGGGCAGGCCCGCCCAGGCAAGTAGGGCTTGCCCTTCGGGCGACTGTACGGAGGCCAACCGCACGCGTCGGGCGTGGTCATGGCGGATCAGGAACTTTGCCCAGCCATTGCACAGTTTACAAACGCCGTCGAACAGGACCACTGTCTCGCCGGGCTTGAGCAAGGGCGCGGGTGAGGGGCGAGTTTGGGAGATGGGCATGAATGGGTGTCTACATGGCGCTTGGTTACCCGGATAATACGCGTGTTCCAGCGTCAAAGGGCGTCCCGAAGGGTTGCTCGACCATGATGATTTCAAAGGCATGATCCGATCCATGAGCGATGACATCTACAACCTGTTCACACGCTTCCAGACTCCCGATCCTGACATCGACCCACGGGAGCGGGTGCCGATGCTTGCCCAGGAGCAGGCCTGGGCGCGTGAGCGTGCTGCCATGCATCGTTTCAGCTGGATCGTGGTGCTGGTGCCGCCGTTGTGCCTGGGCCCGGTGTTGCCGGGCATCGCGTTTCTGTTGGGGCTGCTGGTCTATCAAGGGTTATCCGCCCCAGGCGTCGACCTTGACCAGATCGTCGGGGATTCCCTTGGCTGGCTTGTGCTCGCCACCTTGCTGTTCATGGCTGCCTGGGTCCTGCATAACTACTTGCGCGATAAGCGCGACCCGACCAAGCGATATTGGCAATCGATGCCTGATCAAGGGCTGGTCGAGCTCGAACACCATACCCTGGTCTCCGGCATCTGCCTGTGGTCCAACGACTATGACCCGGATTGCAATACCCTCATGCAATGGTCCGACGGCAAGGTGAAGTACGTGCAAGACAGCGGTGTGTCGCAATGGATCCTGGCCAAGACCGCGGCGGGGCACTGGCTGGTGCTCAAGGAGGAGTTTTCGGGCGACTTCAGCTACGGGCGGGTAGGGCAAATACCGGCACCGGACAAGCGGCTGCAACCCCTCCAGCATCTGGCGATTGCTTTCGCCCCCGGCACGAACCTGCAGTTGGGCCGACGTTTCGACGGTGCGCCGATGCCGTTGGTGGAGACGCCGTACTGGCTGTCTGCCGATGAACTCAAGCGCCTGGACGAGGCCGCTCATCACTGGAATTTTTTACCGCCGAACCGCTATGGGGTGGTCAATGACGAGGATGCCGCGTGGGTGCAACGGTTGCTGAACAGGGCGCAATTGTGGTGAGGGGATTTATCCCCGTAGGGCTGCGTAGCAGCCCCAAACCAGGCAACTCAGTGTGCTAGGAAGATCGAGCTCACTGTATTAGGGCTGCTGCGCAGCCCAGCGGGGCGGTGCGACGTTTCGCTAAATCCCCTCGCCACAATGAATCCAGCCGGGCGCTAAAGCCACGTATCCACCACCCGCCGATCCAGTTCCTCCCAATCCGCCATGCCCAATACCCGAGTGGTGTTCAACCCGCGTAAATAACCGCGCAGTTGATTGGCCGTGGCGCGCCTGAGCTCCGGGTCGGGTTCGGTGCTGCTCAACAGCACGCTTTCGTACTGGATCAGGTAGTCCGCCACCCGCTCACGGAAGTCGGGCAATACCGCGTCGCGAATCAGATCAAACGTTCTCATGGCTATACCTCATCAATCTTTCTCGGCTTGCAACTATTGCTAGGAGTAATAGTGACCATTACCAAATGCAAGTTCTGCTTTGGCGGCAATCATTGGAAAATCAGCGCCATCGAACACGCAGCCCATTTTTTTATTTTCAGGACCCGACCCATGCGCCGTTTATTTTTGCTTCCCCTGGCGTTTTCCCCGTTGTTGCTGGCCGGTTGTGCCTCGGCGCCGAACGACCCGACCTTGACCTTGCAGACCAGCAAGACGCCGGCTCAATACGCTGAATGCGTCGTACCGAAATTGCAGGGCAATGCCTTGAACCCGATGGTCTCGCAGACCCAGCGCAGCTACCGCATCGTGGTGCCGAGCAAAGTCTCGGCAGATAACGTGCTGGAAGCCTACAAGGCTGGCAGCGGCGGCAAGGTGTTCATCTACGAGCGACATTTGCTGGCCTCCAACCTCTTGCCTTCGAGTTTTGAACGCGCCGCACAGGAATGCATCTGACCGGCCCGTAAACGTTTTTCACTGTGCTCCTTTGGTTGGCCGCAACCAACCAATTCCCTTGCCCCGCACCGTCCTCGGTCGCGGGGCTTTTTTTGCCTGCCGGTTTCAGGTTGGCCCATCATCCGCCCGGATGAACGCGATGAGCGCTTTCAGGGCCGGTGGCACATGGCGTCGGCTGGGGTAGTAGAGAAAAAATCGGCTTGGCGGTGCTTTCCATTGTGCAAGCAGTTCCGTGAGCTGCCCATTGCGGATGTCATCGCGCACCAGCTCCTCGTAGACGTAGGCAATCCCTGCGCCATCTTTTGCGGCCTGGATCATCAGCGCATCGTCTTCAAGAATGAGCGGGCCAGTGACGGACAAACGGATCGGTTGCCCTTCTGCCTGATACTCCCAGGCATAGAGTTTGCCGCTGGGAAAACGTCGGGCGATACAGGCATGGTCGAGCAAGTCCCGTGGGGCCTGGACCATCCCCTTTGCGGCCAGATAAGCCTGTGAAGCGACGGTCACGAACGATTGAGGAGGGCCGACAGGGACGGCGATCATGTCGCCGGCCAGGCTTTCGCCAAAACGCACGCCAGCGTCAAACCCGCCGTTCACGATGTCGGTCAAGCCATCATCGGTGACCAGGTCCAGTTGAATACGTGGATACCTGGCCACGAATGGCGCGAGCACTTTCGCAAATACCGCACGCGCCGCCGGACGCGCCACGTTGAGGCGAAGCTTGCCGGCGGGCACTTCCTGCATCGAGGTCAGTTGCGCCAGTGCATCGGCAACCTGCTGCAGGGTCGGGGCCAGCGTTGCCAATAGCTGGTGGCCGGCCTCGGTCGGGGTCACGCTGCGCGTGGTGCGGTTGAGCAGCCTGACACCCAGGCGCGCTTCCAGTGCACGCATGGCGTGGCTCAGTGCCGAGGCCGAAACGCCGCGCTCGTCGGCGGCCTTGCGAAAGCTGCGATGGCGAGCGACGGCGGCAAAGGCATCCAGTTCGGACAGATCGGGGTGTTGACTCATGAATGATGTTCAGTAGTTCAAATAAGATTACCCATCTTATCGTCATGAGATTGCTCGCGGATACTGCCCACATCATCTGTGGAGAACTCGCTATGCAAAAGAATCGTCTTGGATCATCGGACTTCCTGATTTCACCCATAGGCCTGGGAACCTGGGCCATTGCTGGCACCGGCTGGGAATACAGTTGGGGCGCGCAGGATGACGAGGACAGCCTGGGCGCCCTTGAATATGCCGTCGAACGCGGTGTGAACTGGATCGATACGGCGGCGGTTTATGGCTTGGGCCATGCCGAGCAACTGGTCGGGCAACTGTTACGTCGGGTGCCGGCTTCGCGGCGCCCGCTGGTGTTCACCAAGGGCAGTCTGGTCTGGGACCCGGTCACCAAAGCGATCTCGCACTCGCTGGCGCCTCAATCGCTGCTCGCCGAGGTCGAGGCAAGCTTGCGCCGGCTGCAAGTCGAAACCATCGATCTTTATCAGATCCACTGGCCGGCCTTTCCTGCCGACGGCAGCAGCGAAGGAATCGAGAGTGCGCTTTCGGCGTTGGCCACCGCCCGCGAACAGGGAAAAATTCGCGCTATCGGCGTCTCCAATTTCGACGTCGCGCAACTCCAGCGGGCCCAGGCAGTGACCGAGATCGTCTCTCTCCAACCGCCTTATTCCGCCCTGATGCGAGACATCGAGAAGGACGTCCTGCCATTTTGCGAGGAGGTGGGAATGGGGGTCCTGGCTTATTCCACCCTTCAATCGGGACTGCTTTCCGGGAGCATGACGCGCGAGCGCATCGCCCAATTGCCCGATGACGATTGGCGCAAGGCCCGAAGCGCGGACTTCCAGGAGCCTCGCTTGAGCGCGAACCTGGCGCTGGTCGAGGTCTTGGCCGGTATCGGTGAACGACATGGGGTGAGCGCGGCGGCAGTGGCCATTGCCTGGGTGCTGCGCAAGCCAGTGGTGACCGGTGCCATCGTCGGTGCCCGCCGTCCCGGGCAGGTCGATGGACTGATTGCCGGCGCACAGCTGCGCCTCAGTGCCGAGGAAATCGATGAGATTCAACCTTTCCTGCCCTTGGGTATGGGCACGAATGTCCCTGGGGCCGCTTGACCTCTGACGTTTGGCAGCCCGCTTGAACAAGCGGGTTTGACGCCTCGCTGCATAACCGGCACTATTTGCTCGTTTGTGATCATTAGTGCTCGTTTATGCAGGTTGTAGCATCATGACTTCTCCTCACGAAGCGTTCCCCGGCGAACGCCAGCAATTGATCAGCCAGCGTCTTGCCCGGTATGGCCGGGTGATCGCGGCCGACTTGGCCAGCGAATTCAATGTGTCCGAGCACTCGATACGGCGTGATTTGGGCGCATTGGCAGCGGCGGGGGTGTGCAAGCGCGTTTATGGCGGCGCGATACTCTTGCCCGCTGTCGAAGGGTCGTTGGACGTACGCGTACGCAAAGACCCGGCGCGCAAGGGCAGTCTCGGCCAAGCGGCCGCGGCACTGCTGCGCGCGGGCCAGCACGTCTTCATCGACGCCGGGTCAACCAACCTGGCCGTGGCCTGCGCCATCGATCCGCAACTTCAGTTGACCCTCACCACCAATTCGCCGTTGATTGCGGTTCAGTTGATGAAGCTGCCCCGCGCTGAGGTCATTCTGCTGGGTGGCCGCTTGAGTCCAAACGCGGGGGGTGTGATCGGGCTGACGGCTGTCCAGCAATTGCGCCAATTCAGTTTCGACGTGTGTGTCCTCGGCGCCTGCGCCATCGATCCGGACAATGGCGTCACGGCGTTCGGCCTGGATGACGCGGAGTTCAAGCGCGCGGTGGTCGCGGCAAGCGGGCAGGTGATTGCGGCGGTGACCAATGAGAAACTCTCCAGCGTTGCCCACTATCAGGTGGCCTCCTGCGAAGAGGTCGCCACCCTGGTGGTCGAGCACGATGCGCCGCGGGAGCGACTCGAACCTTTCTTCGGACGGGTGACCAACGTCGTGACGGCAGCCAGTGAGCCGCGGCACAGCTGAGGTCTTTGCTGCACGGCTGTTGCCCAATTGCGCAGGACAATCGTATAGAGACTGCACGGCCCCCATTGTCCGCCGGGCGATTTGCGTCTAGTTTGCTGGCCGATCACAAGTACAAAAATCAGGAGTCATCGATGCAACCGATTCGTCTCGGGCTGGTGGGCTACGGCAAGATTGCCCAGGATCAACACGTTCCTGCCATCCACGCCAACCCTGCGTTCCAACTGGTGGCTGTCGCCACGCAAGGGCAGCCTTGCGCCGGGGTGGAGAACTTCCGGTCCCTGGGCGAGTTGCTCGAAAGCGGTCCGCAGGTCGATGCCATTGCGTTTTGCACACCGCCACAAGGTCGCTTCGCCCTGGTGCAACAGGCGCTGGCGGCAGGCAAACACGTGCTGGTGGAAAAACCGCCGTGCGCGACCCTGGGGGAGGCGATGGCGTTGGTGGAGCAGGTCCGCGAGCAAGGCGTCAGTGGCCTGTTCGCCTGGCATTCGCGTTACGCCCCGGGCATCGAAGCCGCCCGTGACTGGCTGGCGAGTCGCACCTTGCAGAGCGTGCAGATCGACTGGAAGGAAGACGTGCGCAAGTGGCACCCCGGCCAGGCATGGATCTGGCAACCCGGCGGCTTGGGTGTGTTCGATCCGGGTATCAATGCGTTGTCGATAGTGACCCATCTGCTGGCGTTGCCGCTGTTCGTGGAGTCCGCCGAGTTGCGCGTGCCGGACAACTGCCAGTCGCCGATTGCCGCCAGCATCAAGATGGCCGACGCGCGCCACCTCGATATTCGTGCGGAATTTGATTTCGACCATGGTCATGACGAGCTCTGGAACATCGAGATTCGCTGCGCCGAAGGCGTCCTGCGCCTGGACAACGGCGGTGCACTGTTGAGCATCGACGGCGTGGGCCAGGCTGTTTCCGAGGAAGGCGAGTACGCAGCGGTGTATCGACATTTTCAACAACTGATTGCCGAGCAAACCAGCGACATGGACCTGCAGCCGCTGCGGTTGGTCGCGGACAGCTTTTTTGTCGGCAGCCGGACGGCGGTCGAGCCGTTCTACGATTAATCCAGGGAATTGCAGTTGAACGAACAGACCTTGTCCATGCGCCTGGAGCGCGTGGCGGCGCATATGCCGGCGGGCGCGCGACTGGCCGATATCGGCTCGGATCACGCTTACCTGCCGGTGGCCTTGCTGCGCCGTGGCGCCATCGTGATGGCGGTGGCTGGCGAGGTGGCGCTGACGCCGTTTCGCGCCGCCGAACGCACCGTTGGCGAGAATGGCCTGGAACAGCAGATCAGCGTGCGCCTGGCCAATGGCCTGGCGGCGATCGAGCCGGAAGACGGGATCACGGCGATCAGCCTCTGTGGCATGGGCGGCGAGACGATCCGCGACATCCTGGACAGCGGCAAAGCGCGGTTGAGCGCTCAGGAGCGCCTGATCCTGCAACCCAATGGCGGTGAACAACCGCTGCGCCAATGGCTGATGGAGAACGACTACCGCATCCTCTGCGAGGAAGTGCTGCGGGAAAACCGTTTCTACTACGAGATCATCGTCGCCGAGCGCACCGGGCCGGTGACGTACACCGCCGAGGAGTTGTACTTCGGCCCGCTGCAGCTGCAAGCCCGCACCCCGATCTTCCTGGCCAAGTGGCAGCGCCTGCTGCGCCAGAAACAAAAGACCCTCACCAGCTTCGCCAAGGCGCGGCAAGCCGTGCCGGAAGATAAGCTGCAAGAGGTTGCTCGGCAGGTCCGGTGGATCAGCGAGCTGTTGGCCGCCTGAGACCTTGTGGTGAGAGAGCTTGCTTTCGCTGGGCTGCGTAGCAGCCCCCCGTTGGTGAACGCTGCATTCAGAGCACCGAGACCGATGCCTGCGCCAGGATCGTCTCCTCGATCAGCGCGGCGACTTCCTTTGCCCCGAAGCAGCGAAACTTGATGCACTGCTCGTCAGTGTCCAGTCGGACGATATGGGTGATAAGACTCTTTTCGAATCTGACATTTCGGATCGATGCCAATGGGACCTCAATATCCAGGGTTCCATCTTGGGCAATTCGATTCATCCAATTGGCGTTCAAGTGAATCGTGGTCGGGGTCAGCAGCATCTTCCCGCCTACCCAAAGTCCCCCGTGTTTTTCCTTGAATTTCTTCAGTGCCTTGCCCAGCACACCCGCATCGCCAGCCCCAGCGATAGTAAAAAAAGCCTCGGCGTTGTCTTGATTCAACTCAGCGTCGACCACCAGAAAACCGACCCCCTTGGACTTCACAATTTTTTCCAGCATCTACGCATTTCCTTGAAGTATTGATGTTCCATTTCGACAGGCATTACGACGATTGTCGCTAATGCCCCCGCCTTGTCATTACCTACTGACCGACCACTGAGTAGTGTTTGATACGACACGCATACGAGTTACCGTCGCCTTTACAAACGCCATCCAGGTAGCGGTAGTCCACCCGTACCGACTGCCCTTTTCGGGGCCATTGTCGGCGAGGAAGCGTGGCTTGGTAGTCCGGGGTTTCCGGGGTGAAGGTGAGCGATGAGCCTTGTGCAGGACACTCCACCGAGGCGGATTTCGGCCGGGCTTTCACGATCTGCGCCTGAAGCTGCGGGTAGGGTTGTTTCAGGACCTCGACGATACGCAGCTCCATATGGCAGATCTGCCACGTCGAGGCCTGGACGGGCTCGCACAGGAAGGGGAGCGTCAAGGCAAGCAGTCCGAGGCACGCTGCGTGAGTGTTCATGGTTACCCTTGTTTGAGGTGCTGGCGTTCGCGAAATCATCGTCTGGTATTGCACCTTTGCCTGATTCAACCGTAAAGCCCCATCAGCGAGAAAGACCTGTCAGTGGTCAGTGCGACAATTTCGGCCAGCGAATGCAGGAGCACCGGCACCAGCAGGCCACCGCTGACCACTCTCGCAACAGCGAATACGCCTCCACAGGCGAAGATCAGCGCGACAGTCATCCAATTCCCGTATTGGATGTGCATGCTGGCGAACACGGCTGACGTGACGATGATCGCGATCCATGTCCAGGCACGGCTGTTCTCGTAGGGGAACAGCCGGAGCATGTAATGGCGGAAAAACAACTCTTCAGCGATGGGCGGCAGCACGATCAGCGAGGCGATCTTGATCGTGGCCTGCCAACGGTTGAGCCCCTCCAGGAGCTCGGCCATGAACACTTCTCGCGGCAACCCCAGCACGAATATGGCGACCCCGAAAAGCAGGTAGGCCCCAATGATGCCAAGCGCCCCCCACCGCAGGGGGTTGCGTATGGAATGACCACGCCATTGGGTGCGCGCATCGGCACGGTATTGCAAGGCGAAGAGGGCGAGGAGAACGAGCGCGGTGATACCGGAGGTTGTCGTGAACGCCAGGTAGGCCTGCATGTCTGCGGGTACGAAAAGTAACTCGGGCACTGCTGCCAGGAAGACGACCAGGGTGGCAAGCGCAAACATCCCGAGTCGGGGAAAAAAGCGGTAGGGCGATAAAGTGGAGGCGGATGCCAACTCAGAGGCGGTACACAGATTCGTCACAGTCACTCCATGAGTGCAAGGAAAAAGGCATGATGCCAGTGTTTTGATCTTCTGGGATGAGCGCCTATCGACTTTGTGGACGGCCTGCTCAGGAATGCCCCCCTACCGGTTTCGTCGTACTCAACCGCGGCGCTGCCGAATGACGAATCACACTAAGAATAGCCAGCGTCGCAACCACCAACCCAGGAGACGTCGCCAGCAATACGGCCGTGGTCCCGCCCCCGGCCGCCAGGATCTGCCCGGCGGCCAGAGGCCCGGCCACCGACCCCAGGCGTCCGATGGCCACTGCTGCACCAACCCCCGTCGCACGGATGGCCGTAGGGTAGGAGGGCGGTGCCAGGGCATAGAGGACCAATTGCGCGGCCATGACGAACAACCCGGCGGCGAACCCGGCAATGGCCATCGGCACGATGCCGACGGACAACCCGACCCCGGCCAGGGCGCTCAGCAGGCCGGCATAGACGAACAGCACCACCTTGATGCCGTTGCAACGGTCCAACAGCAGGCCGCCGAGCAACGAGCCAAGCGCTCCGCCGATGTTGAACAGCATCTGCACCAGGCCAGCCTGGGGTTTGCTGAAGCCTTGTTCCAGCAGCAACGACGGTAGCCAGTTGAGCAACATGTACATCACCGTCAAGGTGAAGAAATAACTCAGCCACAGCGCCATGGTGGTACGGCCGCGACCTTCACCGAACAGCGCCTGGGCGGTGGAATCGCGCGATGAACCACCATCCTGCGCCTGGCGAAAGGCGCTGGACTCGGGGAGCCACAAGAGCATCAGCGGGACCACCAGCAAGGGCGCCAACCCACCGATGAAAAACGTCATCTGCCAGTGTTCGCCAAACAACATGGCGACCACTGCCGCCAACGCACCACCCAACGGCACGCCCGCATACATCACGCTGATGGCCGTGCCCCGGCGCTGCTCGCCCACGGCTTCGGCGCACAGGGCGATGAGGTTGGGCAGGGCGGCGCCCAGGCCCAGGCCGGTCATGAAGCGCACCAGCAAGAGGCTGGAGAAGTGTTCGACATAAGCGGTGCTGAGGGAAAACACGCCGAACAGCAAGACCGCGGCGACGAGGATTTTCTTGCGACCGATGCGATCCGCGATCCAGCCACCGAAGAACGCACCTGGCAACAGCCCGATGATCCCGGCGCTGAATACCCAACCCATCATTTTAGGGTCGAGGGCAAACGTCTGTCGCAGCCCAGCGGCTGCGGTACCGGCTGATTGCAGGTCGAAACCCTCGATCAATGCAACGATGAAACACAAGGCGATGGTCAGCGTCGCACGACGCGCCGGCTGGTTCATGGCAAATCCTCTTATTGTTTTTGTGAGGGAACACCGGCTCGGAGGAAAACCGGCGGGTGCATTTAAGATTAACAAAGCTAACTAAAAAATGAAGGCGGCCAAAGGGAATTCAATAACGGACCAGATCATTAAGAAAATCAGCGGTTTGGCGAGAATCTTCAGGCTAATTGATAAATTAGTTAATGATATTAATGTTCGATTATCGGTCATTGTTGATTGACGAAGCACCCGTGCGGTTTCCATTCTTGGTTCCCTCGGCCCCCATCACCAAGGCTGGGCCGAACAAAACAACAACAATAAGTGGATATCGAACATGCCAAACCTTGCCCGGGCCGCCCTGACGGCGCGCCCTGTTTCATCGCTCGTTCATCTGCTGGCCTGTCTCGGGCTGAGCCTGGGGGCTCCCACCTTGCGGGCGGAGGGCTTCATCGACGACAGCCACGGTACCCTGACCCTGCGCAATTACTACATGGACCGCGACTACAAGGACGACGGCGCCAAGACCGCGGCCAGGGAGTGGGCTCAAGGTGTGTTCATGAACGTCGAGTCGGGGTTTACCCCAGGCACGGTTGGGTTCGGCCTCGACGTCAGGGGATTGCTGGGCATCAAGCTCGACTCGTCGCCGGACCGAAGCGGCACCGAACTGTTGCCAGTGTCGAGCAGCGACAAGCGCGCGGCGGATGAGTATTCGCGCCTGGGCGTGACCGGCAAGCTGCGTTTTGCGCAAACCACAGTGAAGACCGGCGATGTGTCGATCTTCCTGCCGTTTGCCTTTGCCAGCCCGTCGCGGCTGCTGCCGCAGACCTTTCGCGGGACGACCCTCAGTTCCAAGGACATCGACGGTTTGACGTTGAACACCGGTTATATCGATCGCATCGCCCGGCGCGATTCCACCGACTACCAAGCGATGAGCATCGCCTCGCCCAACCGTCGTTTCAACGGTGCGGCGACTTCTTCCCACATGGCGTACGTGGGCGGTGACTACCAGGTCAACAAAGACCTCAGCCTGCGGGCTTACCACGCCGAAGTGGCGGATTTGTATCAACAGAACACCCTGGCGTTGTTGCACAACCTGCCCTTGGGCGAAGGCGTCCTGACCACCGACCTGCGCAGTTTTTTCAGCGACGAAGACGGTGCGGCCAAGGCTGGAAAGGTGGATAACCGCAATGTCTCGGCGCTGGTCGGTTATCGCCTGGGCGGGCATCGCGTGAGCCTGGGCTACATGCATGCCAGTGGCGATACGGCCACGCCTTATGTGTCCGGCACCGAGCTGATGGGCTTGAGCGAAATGACCATGAGCTCGGACTTCCTCAATGCCAAGGAGCGCACCTGGCAGGCGATCCATGACTACGACTTTGCGGCCGTGGGCGTGCCGGGCCTGCGGAGTCGGCTGCGTTATGTGCGTGGCGATCACATCGAACTGGCGGCCCTCAATGCCGAGGATCGCAAGGAGCGCGAGTTCCAGATGGAGCTGGGGTACGTGATCCAGGGTGGCCCGCTGAAAAACGTCGGGCTGCTGGCACGCAAATCGATCTATCGCAACAACTTCCCGGGTACGGCGGCATTTCGCGACGAGAACCAGACCCGGTTCCTGGTGACGTACAGTGTGCCGATCTGGTGAGTTTCGAGGTGCCTGGCTAGCTCTTGTGGGAGCAAGGCTTGCCCGCGATGAACGCACTGCGGTTTTTCAGAAATCGAGGTGCCTTCGTCGCGAGCAAGCTTTGCTCCCACATAGCGGGAGCAAGCTCCCTCGCCACAGGGGAGCGGTGTCCTTTATTGGTAAACCTTCTTCAACAACCGCAGCAACTCCTCACGCTCAGCCCCTGAAAGGGTCGCCGTGGAGTCGAGGTCGCTCTGCGCGGCGATTTGCTTGAGCTCCTTGAGCAACGTTTCGCCAGTCTTGCTCAGGAAAATCCCGTAGGAGCGTTTATCCGGCTTGCACCGAACGCGCACGGCCAGGGCGCGGCTTTCCAACTTGTTCAGCAGCGGCACCACTTGCGGTGGCTCGATTGTCAGGGCCTTGGCCAGGTCGGCCTGCATCAGGCCGGGATTCTGGTCGATGATTGTCAGGGCCGAGAACTGGGCAGGGCGCAGATCGTGGACGGCGAGCCGGCCAATCAGGTTCTGGAACAGTTTCAACTGGGCGCGGCGCAGGGCGTAACCGATCAGGTCGTCCAGCGCGGAGTCCAGCGGCGCTTGCGCGTCGGTACCGGCGGCCAGGGGCTCGGCGGGTTCGGCAAGCTTGGAAGACTTGGCCATCGAAGTGAGCTTCCTCAAGGGGAGTGGTTAACAAGGCTATCCAGTTTGCCGGGGTTGCGGCGCCCTGGCTATGGGCTCGCGCATATTCGAGATTTGTAACCTTCGATCCAGGCCCGGAAAAATACAGATAAATCGATTAATAGTTAATTGACATAACTAATTTTCCGGTTTAGTTTTTGATCATCTTCAGCCAAGAACAAGAGAGCACGCATCATGAGCAATTACGAAGGTCGCTGGAAAACGGTCAAGGTCGAAATCGAGGAGGGCATCGCCTGGGTCATCCTCAATCGCCCGGAAAAACGCAACGCCATGAGCCCGACCCTCAACCGCGAGATGATCGACGTGCTCGAGACACTGGAGCAGGATCCGGCCGCTGGCGTATTGGTACTGACCGGGGCCGGTGATGCCTGGACCGCTGGCATGGACCTCAAGGAATATTTCCGCGAAGTGGATGCCGGGCCGGAAATCCTCCAGGAAAAAATCCGCCGTGAAGCGTCGCAATGGCAATGGAAGCTGCTGCGCATGTACGCCAAGCCAACCATCGCCATGGTCAACGGCTGGTGCTTTGGTGGCGGTTTCAGCCCGCTGGTGGCGTGTGACCTGGCGATCTGCGCCGACGAAGCCACCTTCGGGCTCTCGGAAATCAACTGGGGCATCCCGCCGGGTAACCTGGTCAGCAAGGCCATGGCCGATACCGTGGGCCATCGCCAATCGCTGTACTACATCATGACCGGCAAGACCTTCGGCGGGCAGAAAGCCGCCGAGATGGGCCTGGTCAACGAAAGCGTACCCCTGGCACAACTGCGTGAAGTGACTGTGGAGCTGGCGCGCAACCTGCTGGAAAAGAACCCGGTGGTGCTGCGGGCCGCCAAGCATGGTTTCAAGCGCTGCCGCGAACTGACCTGGGAGCAGAACGAGGATTACCTGTACGCCAAGCTCGACCAGTCGCGCCTGCTCGACACCGAAGGTGGCCGCGAGCAGGGCATGAAGCAGTTCCTGGACGACAAGAGCATCAAGCCGGGCTTGCAAACCTACAAGCGCTGAATCGACCGGCGAATGGCGGGCCGCATCCCGCTGTTCGCTGCGTCGCCCTGGCGCTACTGTTACACCGCTGCGATGTATTCCCGATAAAGACAATAAAGAGGAATCACCATGCTGGACGTGCCCCTGTTGATTGGCGGCCAGTCGTGCCCGGCCCGTGACGGCCGGACCTTCGAACGCTGCAACCCGGTGACCGGTGAGGTGGTGTCTCGCGTGGCCGCCGCCACCCTGGAAGATGCCGACGCCGCAGTAGCTGCTGCCCAAGCGGCGTTTCCCGCCTGGGCCGCATTGGCGCCCAACGAACGCCGGACGCGGCTGTTGCGTGCGGCCGAGCAGTTACAGGCCCGCAGCAGTGAGTTCGTCGCTGCTGCCGGCGAGACCGGTGCCATGGCCAATTGGTACGGTTTCAACGTGCACTTGGCGGCGAACATGCTGCGCGAAGCCGCTTCCATGACGACCCAGATCAATGGCGAAATCATTCCTTCGGACGTGCCTGGCAGTTTCGCCATGGCCCTGCGTCAGCCTTGCGGCGTGGTGCTGGGCATCGCCCCCTGGAACGCTCCGGTGATTCTCGCCACCCGCGCCATCGCCATGCCCCTGGCTTGCGGTAACACCGTAGTGCTCAAGGCTTCTGAAATAAGCCCGGCGGTGCACCGGCTGATCGGCCAGGTGTTGCAGGACGCAGGGTTGGGTGACGGTGTGGTCAACGTGATCTGTAACGCCCCCGCGGATGCGCCGGCCATTGTCGAGCGATTGATTGCCAACCCGGCGGTGCGTCGGGTCAATTTCACCGGTTCGACCCATGTCGGGCGCATCGTCGGCGAACTGTCGGCGCGCCACCTCAAGCCGGCCTTGCTGGAACTGGGTGGCAAGGCTCCGCTGCTGGTGCTGGACGACGCCGACCTGGACGCGGCGGTGCAAGCGGCGGCCTTCGGCGCTTACTTCAACCAGGGCCAGATCTGCATGTCCACCGAGCGACTGATCGTCGATGCCAGCGTGGCGGATGAGTTCATCGCCCGCTTGACCGCCAAGATCGCCACCCTGCGCGCCGGCGATCCGACGGCCGCTGATTCGGTGTTGGGCTCGTTGGTCGACGTCAGTGCCGGCCAACGCATCAAGGGGCTGATCGACGATGCCCTGGCCAAAGGTGCAACGCTGGTCACGGGTGGGCAGTTGGAAGGCAGCATCCTGCAGCCGACTTTGCTCGACGGCGTCACTGCGCAGATGCGCCTGTACCGCGAAGAGTCCTTCGGGCCGGTAGCCGTGTTGCTGCGCGGTGACGGCGATGAAGAGCTGCTGCGCCTGGCCAACGATTCCGAGTTCGGCCTGTCGGCCGCCATCTTCAGTCGCGACACGAGTCGTGCTCTAGCCTTGGCCCAACGGGTCGAGTCGGGCATTTGCCACATCAACGGGCCGACCGTGCATGATGAGGCGCAAATGCCCTTCGGCGGGGTCAAGTCCAGCGGTTACGGCAGCTTTGGCGGCAAGGCGTCCATCGAGCATTTCACCCAGCTGCGTTGGGTGACCTTGCAGAACGGTCCCCGGCATTACCCGATCTGAAACCCGTCGCATCGCGGGCGATCGAGCCTTGAAGGCCATCGCCCCGATGCAGGCCAGAATAACAATGACAAGGCCGCAGCCTGGTGCTGCCACGCTCCGCTCGCATTGCGACCCGAGTGTGCCTTGGTGGAGGAAATGTACGTGAGTTCCGAGTCCAGATCGTCCTCCCGACCCGAGGCCGGGCGGTATCGCCAGGTGTCGATTGGTCATCCTGCCGTCGAAGTCCGGGAAGAGCGTGGCATCTTGCACATGCGCTCCCTGGAGCCCCTGGCCCCGCTGCCGGCGCGATTGCTCGAGCGCCTGGTGCACTGGGCCAAGGTGCGCCCAGAGCAGACGTTTATCGCGGCCCGTGAAACCGGCGGTGACTGGCGTCGAGTCAGTTATGCGCAAATGCTCGACAGTGTCCGGGCCATCGCCCAAAGCCTGCTAGGTTACGGTTTGTCGGCGGAGAAACCCTTGGCGCTGCTCTCGGGCAACGACATCGAGCATCTGCAAATGGCCCTCGGCGCGATGTACGCCGGTATTCCCTATTGCCCGGTTTCGCCGGCCTATTCATTGCTGTCCCAGGATTTCGCCAAGCTACGCCACGTCTGCGATCTGTTGCAGCCGGGGCTGGTGTTTGTCAGTGAAGCCGCGCCGTTCGAGCGGGCAATCACTGCCGTATTGCCGGCGGACGTGCCCTTGATCACGGTGCGTGGCGAGATGGCAGGCCGGCCGAGGACAAGCTTCACCAGCCTGCTGGCCCAACCCGGCGGCGTCGAGGCCGAGCAGGCGTTCGCTGCCACGGGCCCGGACAGCATCGCCAAGTTCCTGTTTACCTCAGGCTCCACCAAGCTGCCCAAGGCGGTGATCACCACCCAGCGTATGCTTTGTGCCAATCAGCAGATGCTGCTGCAGACCTTTCCGGTGTTCGGCGAGGTGCCGCCGGTGCTGGTGGACTGGTTGCCGTGGAACCACACGTTCGGAGGCAGCCACAACGTCGGCATCGTGCTGTACAACGGCGGCACGTTCTACCTGGACGACGGCAAACCCACCGCCCAGGGCTTCGCCGAAACCCTGCGCAACCTCAAGGAAATTTCACCGACCGCCTACCTGACCGTGCCCAAAGGCTGGGAGGAACTGGTCAGTGCCCTGGAGCGGGACGGTGAGTTGCGCGAGCGTTTCTTCAAGCGCATCAGCCTGTTCTTCTTTGCGGCGGCGGGCTTGTCCCAAAGCACCTGGGACCGACTCGACAAGGTCGCCGAACAGCATTGCGGCGAACGTATCCGCATGATGGCGGGCCTGGGCATGACCGAGGCGGCGCCGTCCTGCACCTTCACCACCGGGCCGTTGTCCATGGCCGGCTACATCGGCCTTCCAGCGCCTGGCTGCGAGGTGCGCCTGGTGCCGGTGGACGGCAAGTTCGAAGGGCGTTTTCGCGGGCCGCACATCATGCCCGGCTACTGGCGCTCGCCGCAGCAAACGGCCGAGGTATTCGACGAGGACGGTTTCTACTGTTCGGGGGATGCGATCAAGCTGGCCGATGCCAGCCATCCGCAACTGGGGCTGATGTTCGATGGGCGGATCGCCGAGGATTTCAAATTGTCTTCCGGTGTCTTCGTCAGCGTCGGGCCGTTGCGCAACCGGGCGGTGCTGGAGGGCACGCCTTACGTGCTGGATCTGGTGATCACCGCACCGGATCGCGAGTGCCTGGGGGCGCTGGTGTTCCCACGGCTTGCTGAATGCCGGCGCCTGTCAGGCCTGGGCGCGGACGCCAGTGACGCCCAGGTCCTCGCCAGCCCGTCGGTACGTCAATGGTTCGCCGACTGGCTGCAACGCCTGAATCGCGAAGCCAGCGGCAACGCCAGTCGCGTGGAGTGGATCGCCTTGCTCGATGAGCCAGCTTCCATCGACCGCGGTGAAATCACCGACAAGGGCTCGATCAACCAACGGGCGGTGTTGCAGTGGCGGGCGGGGAAGGTCGAGGCGCTGTATCGCGGGGAGGATGCGTCGATCCTGCGGGCGGGGACGTTGGGCTAAGCACAAAGCCATGTGGGAGCGGGCTTGCTCGCGAAGACGGTCTATCAGTCAAGGATAATGTCGACTGACACACCGCCTTCGCGAGCAAGCCCGCTCCCACAGTCGTGATGTTTAACGCCGCCCCAGCAGCAAGCCCACCACCAGCCCGAAACCGGCGGAAATCGCCACGGTCTGCCAAGGGTGGCCGCCAATATAGACCTCAGTGGCATCGACCATCGGACGGGTACGCTCCCGTGCGCTGGCGACCGAATCAAGCGCTTGTTGCAGTTTCTGGGAGATCTGGCCGCGCAGGTCGTCAGCTTCTTCACCCACCAGCGAGGCACTGCTTTTGAGCAGTTTCTCCGATTCCTCGATCAACGCCTTCAGTTCGCTGAAGGCTTGATCCTTGATTTGCTCTCCATTCGCTTGCACGGTGCTTTTACGGGCCATTGAAGTGCTCCTTGTTGATGATGGCATTGATCAATGGAGTGCTGCACTTGAGCAAAAGTTGCAACGTTTGGCCTTGGCAGCGCAGCCCATCACAAATCGTGGTTAAGACGTTTCCCTGCAAGGTGTAAGATGGCGCCTATTTACGCAACAGGTAATTCCCATGAGCTTCAATCTGGCTGACAAGCCCCTGGCCGAGCGCGCTGCGCTGGAAGACGAAAAATCCCGACTCTTTGAACTGTGGCAAAACAACCTGGGCAAGGCCAAGGGCGATGCCGCCCGCCTGTTCGGCGAGCGCTCCAAGCGCAAGGGCAAGTGGGCCGAGTGGGTGCGTGCCGAACTGGACGGCATGTCGCCGCCGGAATACGCCAACATGGTGCGCAGTGAAGTCAATCGACTGATGGCCGCCAACAAGTAAACCTCAGGCAAACGTCGCGGTAATGGCCTCGCGCACCTTGAGCATTGCCGGATCCATTTGCGTGTGGGTACGCCAGCCCAGTTCGATGGGGTAGCGGGGCAAGGCCAGAGGGCAGGGCAGCAAGGCCAGGCCGCTGAGGTCGGCGATGGCCCGGGCGGCATGGGCTGGAATCGTCGCCACGGCCTGGCTGCCCTTGAGCAGGAACGGCAACGCGGCAAAGTGGGTGGTCGAGGCACAGACTCGTCGAGTCCGGCCAAGCCCGGCCAGCCCTTCATCGGTGATGCCGATGAAGCCCCCCGAAGACACCAGCAGATGCTCGCGGGCCACGAACGCCTCCAGGCTGAGGGATTGTTGGCCCTGCGCCAGGCTCGCCGGGTCCAGGAGGCAGGCGTAATCGCCTTCGCCCAACACCTGGCGGCTGAGCAACCGCTGGGCGAAACCGCCCGCCGTGATCGCCAGATCAAGGTCGCGCTCCATCAGGGCCCGGCCGACGATCTGACTGTGGGTCTGGCGGAAAATCAAGCGCAGGCCAGGTGCGCGTCGGGCCACTTCGTCGATCAGGCGACGCCCATGGGCAATCTCGAAATCGTCCGACAGGCCAACGATGACCGAACGGCCTTCGTAATGGCTGGCGCCCGGGTCGACCATCGCCAGGCTCTGGCGACATTTATCCAGTGCTTCACTGATCACCGGCTTCAGTTGATTGGCCCGCAACGTTGGCGCCAGGCCCCGGCCCGTTCGCACGAATAATTGATCGTCATACACCGCGCGAAGCCTGCGCAGCGCCGCGCTGATGGCCGACTGGGTCACGCCCAGGCGCACGGCGGCGCGGCTGGCGCTGGATTCGTCATGCAGGGCTTCGAAGGTCTTGAGCAGATTGAGGTCGATGTCGGCGATATTCATAAGGCTCATATCATTTAGCAGCATTCTGGGCTTTATTCATGATCGGCCGCGGCTTGAGAATCAGCAACACCTGATGATCAAGGAGTTGAAAAACCATGCCCAAATCTATTGTGGCTGCCCTGCAGGTCGGCTCGTTGCCCGGCGGCAAGGGCGAGACCCTGGCGCAGATCCTTTCCTACGAAGAGGCCATTCGCGAGGCTGGCGCGCGCCTGGTGGTGATGCCTGAAGCGCTGTTGGGTGGCTATCCCAAGGGCGAGGGGTTCGGGACTCAGTTGGGTTACCGGTTGCCGGAGGGGCGCGAGGCGTTTGCCCGCTATTTTGCCAATGCCATTGACGTGCCCGGCGTTGAAACCGACGCGCTGGCCGGGCTGTCGGCGCGTACGGGGGCGAGCCTGGTGCTGGGCGTCATCGAGCGTGTCGGCAGCACCCTGTACTGCACCGCGCTGTATTTCGAACCCGATGCGGGCCTGGTGGCCCGGCACCGCAAGTTGATGCCCACCGGCACCGAGCGGCTGATCTGGGGCAAGGGCGATGGGTCGACCTTGCCCGTGATCGACAGCCAGGTCGGCCGGGTCGGCGCGGCGGTGTGCTGGGAAAACATGATGCCGCTGCTGCGCACCGCGATGTACGCCAAAGGAGTGGAAGTCTGGTGTGCGCCAACGGTGGATGAGCGGGAGATGTGGCAGGTGACCATGCGCCATATCGCCCACGAAGGTCGTTGTTTTGTGGTCAGTGCCTGCCAGGTCCAGGCCTCGCCGCAGGCCCTGGGCATCGAGGTCGCACACTGGCCGGCCGAGCGGCCGTTGATTGCTGGCGGCAGTGCGATTGTCGGCCCGATGGGCGACGTGCTGGCCGGGCCGCTGAAAGACACCGCCGGATTACTGACCGCTGAAATCGACACCGATGAGCTGGTGCGGGCGCGCTACGACTATGACGTGGTCGGGCATTACGCCAGGCCGGACGTGTTCGAGTTGGTGGTGGACGAGCGCGCCAAGCCCGGCGTGCGCTTCACCGCCTGATCACCAGTTGGCTGCGGAGCCCGGCAGGTCCAGGGTTCCGCGGTCGACGAAGCGCAGGGTGCCGAACACGCCGCCGGCGAGCTTGCCCTTGAGCACGTAGGGCAGGTTATCCAGGCTTTGGGTCTGGCTCAGACCCAGGGTCTGGCGCAACACGGAAAACGCCGAAATGCTCACCGGCACGCTCAGGATCGCTTCGGAAAAACGCGGAATCGAACCGCTCTGGTCACTGACCCCCGTCGCCAGCGTACGGCCGTTGACCTCCAGGTCCAGCGCCACGCCGTTGTAGTCGATGGCGGTTTCGTTGGGGTTCTGCACGCGCAGTTTCACGGCGAAACGCACCTCCAGGCCCTGGTTGGGCAATGGCTCGATGCCGACCACGTTGATGTTCAGCGGGTCACGGTGCGGGAAGAGGGCGCAGGCGCTCAGGTTGAGCAGCATCAGGAAAACGGAAAGGCCGAGGATTCTGCGCATGGATAGACTCTCGAGGAAGGGAAAAACTCGGAAACGATTGAGTACGATAACCCACAGCGGCCCCATGACAACGGCAAACCACCCTGTGGGAGCAAGGCTTGCCCGCGATGAAGGCGATGCGGTCTTTCAGGGGCCGAGGTGTCTGTTTCGCGAGCAAGCTTTGCTCCCACAGCCTTGCGGGGCAGATTCCACCTTGCTCTGGATCCGAACAAGGTTCATGGCTCCTGACAGTTTCTGACACCAGTCTCTGCTAATCTGCGTCATCTTTTTCTTTGCGGACTGTCCATCGTGTCGCGTACCACTCGTCTGCTCACTTTGCTGCAAGTCCTGCGGGGCAAGCGTTGCCCGGTCACCGCTGCGACGTTGGCGGGCGAACTGAACGTCTCCGAGCGCACCTTGTACCGCGACATTGCCGAACTCACAGCCCTCGGTGCACCGATCCAGGGCGAGGCGGGCATTGGTTATGTATTGCGCAGTGGCCTGTTCCTGCCGCCACTGATGTTCACCGCCGATGAAATCGAGGCCATTGTGCTGGGCTTGCGCTACGTGGATCAGCGCGCCGACGAGGTGCTGGGCAAGGCGGCGGCCGACGCGCTGGCGAAGGTCGCAGCGGTGCTGGCGCCCGATGTGCGAGACGCGTTGCGCAACCCCACGGTGTTGCCTGGCCCGCCGGGTTATGGTTATCCGCAGAACACCGTGGAACTGAATGTCTACCGCCAAGCCATTCGCGCCCAGGCCAAGCTGCACATCGACTACGCCGACGTGAACAAGACCCCGAGCCAGCGCTTGATCTGGCCGCTGGCCCTGGGCTTTTTCAATGAGGCGCGGGTGGTGGTGGCCTGGTGCGAATTGCGCAGCGCCTATCGAACTTTTCGCACCGACCGGATTGCCTCTGCCACCGAGCAGGGCGAGCGTTATCCGGGCCGACGCAGCGACTTGCTGCGCGACTGGTTTGCGCTGATGAAACTGGACGAAACCGGGCGTTTCACTCCTGACAAAAACTGACACAGCGCTGGTCTAGCATGGTGCCAGATCGATAAAACAAGGAGCCGTATCATGTCCAATCCCGTCTCTTCCCTGGCCCCGGCCATCGCCGGCTACATTGCGGCCGCCAATGCCCGTGACAGTTCGGCGGCGATGCGTTTCTTCGCCGAGGATGCCAACGTGTTCGATGAAGGCCAGCACCGTGTTGGCGCCCAGGCCATCGCCCAATGGATGGAAGACACTGCCCGACGCTTCCAGCCACGTGTGGAAGTCCTCAATGTGCAGCAACGCACTGGCAAGGTGCTGGTGCAAAACCTGATCTCCGGGACATTCCCCGGCAGCCCGCTGGAGTTGCGTTATACCTTCCGGCTCGATGAGCAGGGCAAGATCAGTCGGTTGGATATCTCGATTTAGCATTCTGCACCCAGGTCTTGTGGAAGCATGCCCTGTGGGAGCAAGGCCTGTGGGAGCAAGGCCTTGTGGGATCAAGGCCTGTGGGAGCAAGGCTTGCCCGCGATGAACGATAACGCGGTTTGGCTGTTGGACCGCGGCGCAACTATCGCGGGCAAGCCTTGCTCCCACAGGGCATACTCCCCACCTTCGTTTTCCGGACCCGGGCCGTATGACCTTCGATTCCCCCCTGAGCGCCTGGCAGCATGCCATCGAACACCACGGCTTCGTCCAGGACGAGGCCCAGGAATTGGCCATCATGGCGTTGGAGCAATGCCACACGGCGTTGCACGAAGGGCGCAAGTCGATCCGGGGCGTTTACCTCTGGGGACCGGTGGGGCGTGGCAAGACCTGGCTGATGGACCGTTTTTACGAAAGCCTCAAGGTGCCGGCCCGTCGTCAACACTTCCATCATTTCATGGCGTGGGTGCATCAGCGTTCGTTCCAGCTCACCGGCACGCCGGATCCTTTGCAAGCCCTGGCCCGGGAGCTGAGCGCTGAAGTACGGGTGCTGTGTTTCGACGAACTGTTCGTCAACGACATTGGCGACGCGATCATCCTCGGGCGCCTGTTCCAAGTGATGTTCGAACTGGGCATGGTGATGGTCAGCACCTCCAACCTGCCGCCGGAAGAACTCTATGCCAACGGCCACAACCGTGAGCGTTTCCTGCCGACTATCACCGCGATCAATCGATATATGCAGGTCGTGCCGGTGAACGGCTGGCAAGACCATCGCCAGCACCCAGGCCAGTTACAGCAGCGTTATTGGCTGCGCGATCCCGGGCAACCTGATCCGCTGGCCAATGTTTTCATCCAGTTGACCGCCGGGCAAACGTCGAACAGTGCGCCGATCGAGGTCGGTCATCGCCTGCTTGAACCGGTCCAGGCCAGCGACAGCGTGCTCTGGAGCCGTTACTCCGACCTGTGCGAACAGCCGTTCTCGGCGTTGGATTTCATGGCGCTGTGCGACCGCTTCAGCGTCATCCTGCTCAGTGATGTACCGTGCCTGAGCGCCGAACAGCGCGAAGGGCGCATTGCCCGTGGCACCGAGGACGGCGTCGAACGGGTCGCGGCGGGTGATCGCGAACTGCCGCAGTTGTCGATCCATGACGATGGCGTACGGCGCTTCATCGCCCTGGTCGACGAATGTTATGACCGCAAGGTGCCGCTGTGCCTTTCGGCCCAGGTGCCGATGGATGAGTTGTACACCGAGGGCTATCTGCAATTCCCGTTTCGCCGTACGCTCAGTCGCCTCCAGGAAATGCAAATGCAACGTTTTGGTCAGCAGGTCTGACCTGTATCCCGCCGACGGCGTCGAGTCGCCGGTACTACCGAAGTGAGATGGAAGGTCATGGAAGAAGCCAAGGACATTCTTGTTCTGCAAGCCAGCTACAGCAACCCGGTCCACGCCGAAGCAATCTGTCATGTGCTCAATGGCTATGCGCAGGACCCGATGGGAGGGGGGCATTCATTGCCGGCCGAGGTGCTGTTGCACCTGCCCGGGGAACTGGCCAAGCGCCCCCATGCTTTCAGCGTGCTGGCCTTCGTCAACGGCGAACCGGCGGGGTTGGTCAATTGCTTCGAAGGTTTTTCAACCTTTGCCTGCCGGCCCCTGGTGAACATCCATGACGTGGCGGTCATGCCGGCCTTTCGCGGTCTCGGGTTGAGCCAGAAGATGTTGCAGAAGGTCGAGGACATCGCCCGCCAGCGCGGTTGCTGCAAGATCACCCTGGAGGTGCTCGAGGGCAATGCCGTGGCCCAGGGCAGCTACGCCAAGTTCGGCTTTGCCGCCGGCATGTTCGACCCGGCCCACGGGCCTATGCAGTTCTGGATCAAGCCCCTGTAAAAGCGTGCATCTGGACGACTTCGGTTATTTCTGCACGACTTTAGTCAATGTCGACTTGGGCTGCATCAGGCTGAAGTCGATCAGGGCCTTGCGTGGGGCTTGATACGGGTTGCCGATGAGCAGCGGCCGGGCCTTGAAGTCATCGCTGACCAGGCTCTTGCTGTGGTCCAGCTCATCAAAGCTCAAGCCAGCCATGTCCGCCCAGGTGTGAATCAGGTGCGAGCTGCTGTAGGGCCGTGACAGGTCGCCGGCAAAGTTCCAGTCATGGTTTTCGCGCCATTTGGGTGACGCCCAGGCCATGAAGGGAATGGTGTACATCGGTGCGGTCGGCTTGCCTTCGTTGCGGCCCAGCGTGCCGTGGCCCTGCGAGTCGAACACGTCTTCACCATGGTCCGACAGGTACAACAGGAAACCGTTGGGGTCGGTCTTGGCGTAGTCCTTGATCAGGCTGGACACGACGAAATCGTTGTAAAGCACCGCGTTATCGTAGCTGTTGTAGGTCGGGACCTGATCATCACGCAGGCTCGCCGGTACGTCCTTGCGGTCGGTGAACTTGTTGAAGGTCGGCGGGTACCGATACTTGTAGCTCATGTGGGTCCCGAGCAGGTGCACCACGATCAGCTTGCGCGGGGCGCTGTCGGCCAGGGCCTTGTTGAACGGCTCGATCACGTCGCCATCATACTGCGCGGCATTCTGGTTGCGGTTGTTGTTCAGGTACACCTGTTCGTCGGCCTGCTGGGAAAAGGTCGTGAGCATGGTGTTGCGCTTGGTCATGGTCTGTTGGTTGGTGATCCAGAACGTCTTGTAGCCGGCCTGTTTCATCATGCTCACCAACGACGGTGTGCTCAGGTACAGGTCCGGGTTCTGTTCGTCGGCGAACGTCAGCACCTGCTGCAGCGCTTCGATGGTGTAGGGGCGCGGGGTGATGACGTTGTCGAACACCGACAACTGGTCCTTGAGCTTGTCCAGCTCCGGTGTGGTTTCCCGCGGGTAACCGTAGAGGCTCATGCGCTGGCGGTTGGTGGACTCACCGATCACCAGCACCAGGGTGGCCGGCTGGTCGGCCATGGCATCCTTGAGGTTGCGCAGTGGCGCAATCTTGCTGGCGCTGTGGAGCATGCCTTGCATGTTCTCCAACTGTTCACCGTAGTGACGATAGGCCACCAGCATCTGCCACGGCACCGCCGGCTCGATGCGATCTTCGAACTCCTCCAGGCCGTAGGCGAAGCTGCCGGTGCGCAGGGTCTGCTTGATCAACGGGTAGCCGACCACGGCAAGCACGATGACGGCTGCCACCACCATGGCCTGACCTCGGGGCAGGTACACCGGGCGCAGGCGGGTCCAGAGCCAATAGCCGACGGCGGTATGGGCCAGGAACGCCGCCACCATCCACCAAGCGAAATATTGTGTCAGATACTCGCCGGCTTCAGGCACGTTCGATTCGAACATGATGAAGATGACGCTTTGGGAAAACTCTTGCTGATAAATGAAGAAGTAGCCCAGGCTAGCCATGGAGCAGGCCCACAGCACCACGCCGATCAATGCGGCAAGCAAGCGTGTACGGGCGGGGAAGAGCAGCAGGGGTGCCAGCCATATCGCGCTCATCACGAATGCTTGGCGAAAGCCGGTGAAACCGGAGGTGTCGCTCAGCAAAATGAGCAGTTGGGTGATGCCCGAGAAATACCAGAAGAACAGAAACAGCCAGCCGAATCCGGCCCAGTCGAAACCTTTCGCTGTCGTTTTGCTGCGTTTGAACAAGCTCATCAAGCGCTCCAGCCCTTATCGACGAAGCTGTCGGCACCTGATTGGTGACCGCAGGCATACGCCGAGCAACCCTAAAGGCGCGGAGTATTGCGAGCCGGTTGTGAAAAAATTATGAGTTTTTCGGTTACAAAACGCAGGGAAGGTGATGAGCCGGTAGCACGACAGGCAAAGAAGCGCCCCACGCTGTGGCGAGGGAGCTTGCACCCGCTGGCCTTTGCCTGCAGGTGCTGTGTAGGAACTGTGTAGGAGCTGTCGAGTGCAACGAGGCTGCGATCTTGCCCCAGACAGTTAAGTCTCAAGCGAAAGATCAAGATCAAAAGATCGCAGGCTTCGCCAGCTCCTACCCTCTGGGGCGGTTACCGAGCCAGGGACTGGCTTTGGTGGGGCAGCTGTGCGTGTTGCAACTGCATGCGCAGCTGCATCACTTCATCAAGCAGTAGATCGCGTTCTTCCTTGAGTAGGCGCAATTCATCGCGACGAATGGTCACATAAAGGGTTTGGGGAGGACGTGCGGTAACGACAGGGCCCATTGCTCACCTCGCAAATGGCGTACATCAACTATAGAGATGTCGCCAGTATTTGGTCGACACCTCTACTATCGGCGCCGATTCTGATTTCTTTTGCTTGTGATTGGAACTTTTTTATTTTTCATGGTCGCTGTGGCTTCGGCCGGATCTTGAGCTTTATCCCTTGTGATCGCTCGAATTACCCGGAAACTATGCAGCAATGCTCTGGACTAACCTCCACGTGTCTTACGAGCTAAATCTTTGACTTACCTTTATTTGTAGTAGGGAGCATCAGCACATGCAACTCGGGATCATTGGACTGGGCCGCATGGGCGGCAATATTGCGCGGCGCCTGATGCTCAATGGGCACACCACCGTCGTCTATGACCGCAATGCCGCTTTTGTCGAAAACCTGCACCAGGAAGGCGCGATGGGCGTCGCGGACCTCTCGGCACTGGTCGCCGGCCTGGAAAAACCACGGGCGGTCTGGGTCATGCTGCCGGCCGGCGCACCCACCGAAGACACCATCAACGCCCTCAGCGAACTGCTTGAGCCGGGTGATGTGATCATTGACGGCGGTAACACGTATTACAAGGACGACATCCGTCGCGCCCAGGCCTTGTCGGAAAAAGGCCTGAGCTACATCGACGTCGGCACCTCCGGTGGCGTTTGGGGCCTGGAGCGCGGCTACTGCATGATGATTGGCGGTGAGGCCGACGTGGTGAAGCGCCTGGACCCGCTGTTCGACAGCCTGGCGCCGGGCATGGGCGACATCCCGCGCACCCGTGATCGCAAATCCGACGATGACCGCGCCGAACGTGGCTACATCCACGCGGGCCCGGCCGGTTCTGGGCATTTCGTGAAGATGATCCACAACGGCATCGAATACGGAATGATGCAGGCCTTCGCCGAGGGTTTTGACATCCTCAAGACCAAATCCAGCGAAAGCCTGCCGGCTGAGCAGCGTTTCGACCTGAACGTCGCCGATATCGCCGAAGTCTGGCGTCGCGGCAGCGTGGTGTCGTCCTGGTTGCTGGACTTGACCGCCGACGCATTGGCCAGCGACCCGAAACTGGACGGTTTTTCCGGCGAAGTCGCCGACAGCGGAGAAGGCCGCTGGACCATCGAGGCCGCCATTGAGCAAGCGGTGCCGGTTCCGGTCCTGTCCAGTTCGCTGTTCGCCCGTTTCCGCTCGCGCCAGCAAAGCACGTACGGTGACAAAATGCTTTCGGCCATGCGCTTCGGCTTTGGCGGCCACGTGGAGACGCCGAAAAAATGACCTCGATCGCCAGCAAATCCAAGGCAGAACCCGCGCCGCCGACCACGTTGTTTCTGTTCGGCGCCCATGGCGATCTGGTCAAGCGTCTGCTGATGCCGGCGCTTTACCACCTCAGTCGCGACGGTCTGCTGGGCGATGGGCTGCGCATCATCGGTGTTGACCACAACGCCATCAGCGATGTGGATTTTGCCAAGAAACTCGAGGATTTCATCCGTAACGAAGCGGCGAGCAAGGGCGGTGATGCCAACCGCGCGCTCGACCCAGTGCTGTGGGCCAAGCTGGCCCGGGGCATCAGCTACGTCCAGGGTGATTTCCTCGATGAGAGCACCTACCAGGCGCTGGCGGCGAAAATCGCGGCCAGCGGCACCGGCAATGCGGTTTTCTACCTGGCGACCGCGCCGCGCTTTTTCAGTGAAGTGGTCAGCCGCCTCGGTGCGGCCGGGCTGCTTCAGGAGCAGGAGGGCGCCTTCCGGCGGGTGGTGATCGAAAAGCCGTTCGGCTCCGACCTGCCTACCGCCGAAGCGCTGAACGTCTGCCTGCTCAAGGTCATGAGCGAGAAACAGATCTATCGCATCGACCATTACCTGGGCAAGGAAACGGTGCAGAACATTCTGGTCAGCCGTTTCTCCAACAGCCTGTTCGAGGCATTTTGGAACAACCACTACATCGACCACGTACAAATCACCGCCGCCGAAACCGTCGGCGTGGAAACCCGTGGCAGTTTCTATGAACACACCGGCGCCCTGCGAGACATGGTGCCCAATCATCTTTTCCAACTGCTGGCGATGGTGGCCATGGAGCCGCCAGCGGCGTTTGGTGCTGACGCCGTGCGTGGGGAAAAGGCCAAGGTTGTCGGGGCGATCCGGCCCTGGTCGGTGGAGCAGGCCCGGGCCAACTCGGTCCGTGGCCAGTACACTGCCGGTGAAGTCGGCGGCAAGGCGGTAAACGGTTATCGCCAGGAGGCCAACGTAGCGCCCGACAGCAGCACCGAGACCTACGTCGCCCTCAAGGTCATGATCGACAACTGGCGCTGGGTCGGCGTGCCGTTTTACCTGCGCACCGGCAAGCGCATGAGCGTGCGGGACACGGAGATCGTCATCTGCTTCAAGCCAGCGCCTTACGCGCAGTTTCGCGACACCGAGGTCGACGAACTGCAACCTACGTACTTGAGAATCCAGATTCAGCCCAATGAAGGCATGTGGTTCGACCTGCTGGCCAAGCGGCCGGGGCCGGCACTCGACATGGCCAATATCGAATTGGGCTTTGCCTACAAGGACTTCTTCGAAATGCAGCCGTCTACAGGTTACGAAACCCTGATCTACGATTGCCTCACCGGTGACCAGACGCTGTTCCAGCGTGCCGACAACATTGAAAACGGCTGGCGCGCCGTGCAGCCGTTCCTCGATGCCTGGCAGCAGGACGCGGCACTCCAGTCCTACAAGGCCGGCGAAGATGGCCCGGCGGCCGCCGAGGACTTGCTGACCCGCGACAATCGCGTCTGGCATGGCCTCGGATGAGTGATCTGCTGAAGTACCCCATCCGTTTCTTGCTCAGTGACATGGACGGCACCTTGCTGCTGCCTGATCACAGTCTCAACCAGCGCACCATTGAAGCGGTTCGCTCATTGCGTGAGGCCGGTGTGTTGTTCAGCCTCGCCACCGGGCGACCGCCGCGGGCCATGTTGCAGCAGATCGAGGCCTTGGGCGTCGACCTGCCCACGGCGGCGTTCAATGGCGGCACGCTGGTTCATCCCGATGGCAGCTTTCTTGCCGTCCATTACCTGCCCCCCGAGGCCGCTCTGACCACGCTGGCCATGTATGCCGATCAACCCGGCATCGAAGTCTGGGTGTTTGCCGATGGCGACTGGCTGGTGCGCGACGCCAACGGTCCGATGGTACCGGTGGAGACGCGTGGCCTGGGCTACCCACCCGTAGAGGTCGAAAGCTTCGAGCCGTATCTGGAGCGGATCGACAAGATCGTCGCCACCAGCGCCAACACCGACCTGCTGGTGGAACTGGAAGCTCGGCTGCATCCGCTGCTCAAGGGCCAGGCCCAGGTGTCGCGTTCGCAACCGATCTACCTGGACGTGACGGCGATGAAGGCCAACAAAGGGGAAGCACTGTCGACCCTGGCAGCCTTCCTTGATGTGCCACTGGAACAGACGGCGGCCATGGGCGACGGTGGCAACGACCCGGCGATGTTCCACCGCGCGGGGTTGTCGATTGCCATGGGGCAGGCGGAGGAGGCGATCCGGCGTCAAGCGGATGTCGTGACCGCCGCCGTTATCGATGACGGTGCGGCGCTGGCGATCGAACGGTACATCTTGCCGCGATAGGATGCCCCGGCTTTTGTGGCAGGGGAATTTATTCCTACTGTGGGAGCAAAGCTTGCTCGCGAAACAGGCGCCTCGGTTCCTGATAGACCGCATCGCCTTCATCGCGGGCAAGCCTTGCTCCCACAGAGGGATCCCCTTGCCATCGATGTTCCAATATTTCTACAACCAGTAAGTCACCGCATACCACCCCAAGCCACCCATTACCACGGTGTAGGGCAGCGCCATCCAGACCATCCGGCCATAGGACAGGCGAATCAGCGGGGCAATCGCCGAGGTCAGCAGAAACAGGAAGGCGGCCTGGCCGTTGGGTGTGGCGACGCTCGGCAGGTTGGTGCCGGTGTTGATGGCCACCGCCAGGGTCTCGAACTGTTCGCGGCTCATGTGGCCGTTGACGAAGGCCTGTTTGACCTCGGTAATGTAGATGGTCGCCACGAACACGTTGTCGCTGATGGCCGAGAGCAGGCCATTGGCAATGAACAGCATGCCCGGCTGCTGGTCGGCGGGCAGGGCCAGGACCCACTGGATCAGCGGTGTGAACAACTGCTGGTCGTGGATGACCGCCACTACCGCAAAGAACACCACCAACAGCGCCGTGAACGGCATGGCGTCCTTGAACGCATTGCCCAGCCGGTGCTCGTCGGTGATGCCGGTGAAGGCGGTAATCAACACGATGACCATCAGGCCAATCAGGCCGACTTCGGCAATGTGTAACGCCAGGCCCACGATCAGAATCAGCGCGGCGATACCCTGAACGATCAGCGCCGCTCGTTGCCGTGCGGTGCGTTCGCGATTGTCCTGCTCGGCGTAGTCGGCCAGCACGGCACGCACGTTGTCTGGCAACAACGTGCCGTAACCGAACCAACGCAGCTTTTCCAGCGCCACGCAGGTCGCTAGCCCGGCTACCAGCACCGGCAGCGACACCGGCGCGACTTTCAGGAAGAAGTCGGCGAAATGCCAGCCCATTTCATGGCCGATCAGCAGGTTCTGTGGTTCACCCACCAAGGTGCAGACGCCGCCCAGCGCCGTGCCCACGGCGCCATGCATCAGCAGGCTGCGCAGAAAGGCCCGGAACTGGTCCAGGTCGGCATGATGCAGCGTCGGCAGGTCATGGTCTTCATCGATGCTGCTGTCCTGGCGCGGATCGTTGCCCGACGCCACGCGGTGGTACACCGAATAAAAGCCCACCGCGGCGCTGATGATCACTGCCGTGACGGTCAAGGCATCGAGAAAGGCCGACAGAAACGCCGAGAGAAAGCAGAACATCAAGGACAGCATCGCCTTGGAACGCACACCCAAAAGCAGGCGCGAGAACAGGAACAACAGCAGATCCTTCATGAAGTAGATCCCGGCCACCATGAACATCAGCAGCAGGATGACCGGGAAGTTATGCAGCAGCTCGTCGTACAGCGCCTTGGGGGTGGTCATGCCCAGCACCAGGGCCTCGACCAGCAGCAACCCACCAGGCATCAATGGGTAGCATTTAAGGGCCATGGCGAGGGTGAAGATGAACTCCAGCACCAGCATCCAGCCTGCGACGACCGGGCCCAGGGTCCACAGCACCACGGCATTGAGGATCAGGAAGGTGATGATGCACGCCTTGTACCAGCGCGGTGAGTGGCCAAGAAAGTTGTGCGCGAACGCTTGAGCCATTGGGCCGGACATCGGCTGCTCCTTTTAGTTAGAAGCGCGCAAGTTGCCGTAAGAAATGAGGAATATCAAGCGTAAGAATAAATACCGTTCACCCGCGACAATTCGACTCAGGCCCAATATCGCGCAACCACCGCTCGATAATGACCGTGGAGCGAATAGCCGCCCACCAGGATTCTGCCGTCAGTCTGCACAGCCAGGGCGGTGGCGGTGTCCAGGCTGTAGCCGAGTCGCGTGCGAACCCAGCCTTTGCCCTGGCCGAAATCCGGGTCGAGGCTGGCATCTGGCAGATGTCGGGCAAGCACGAAATCGGCCTCGATACCGCCGATGGTGGCGCCAGCGGTCAGCAGTTTTCCGTCCGCTTGAAGCTGGGCGGCGGTCCACTGACTGGCATTGCTCCCGATCGCCATGAGTTGGCACTGACCCTGGTTGCAATGACGGTCCGGCTTGCCGTCCGGGCGCACTTTCAGGGACAGGCTATGCATCGGATCACGGCTGCTGCCGAACACCTGCAGATCACCGTTCGTGTCCTGGACGATCTGGCTGACCATCACGCTGTGATCCTGCGCCAGGATCGACAGAAAGCCGTTTTCACCGAAGCTGTCATCGAGCTTGCCGCTGCTGTCATAGCGGGCAATCAAGCCATGCTGGGGCAAGTCGATGGCGCCACCGACGACAATATGGCCGTCAGCCTGGAGCGCCAGGCAGCCGAGCCAGGTATTTTTCAACAAGCGTCGGACCATCACGAAACCGCGACCGTTGAATGAGGTATCCAATGCCCCGCAGGGCAAGAGCCGGATCAGTACGCCGACATGGTCGGACAATTGATAGTGATGGTTGGCGAGCACAAGGATCCGGCCATCGGCCTGCACTTGCATGTCGCAAGCCTCAAGTCCCGGCACGCCGGGCGGCAGCCAGGGATCGCGCAGGCCTTGGGAGAGATTGCCGCAAAGCCTGATGATGTGCCGGCCGGCGTTGCCGAAGCTTTGAACGGCGCGGCCTTGCTGATCGAACAGCGCCAGGGCCGGAAAGGTATGGTCGTTGTTTTCGTAGTGCAGGCCGGACAACAGGATATGCCCGTCGGGCAACGCGATCACCTTGCCTGCCGTCGCGTCGAAACCGTTTTCAAATGCGCCGATCACGCAGCCGCGAGTGCCGAAGTCCGGGTCGGTTAAACCGTCATGGTTGAGTCTTGCCAGCCCGAACCGGCTGCCGTGGGTGGTCTCGATCCTGGCCGCCACCAGGATTCTTCCTGCGTGGTCGAGGGTCAATCCAGTGGTCAGGCTCGAGGTGCTGTCTTCGAAATGAACCCAGGCTTTGCCGTTGGCGGCAAAGCCTGAGTCAAGCTGCCCGGCGTGGGCCATGGTCCGGGGGAGCACAAACGCGAACTGATCGAGCATGCCTGCCTCTCCTTGCGTGTCGAAAGGCCCGGAAGGGCGACGACTGCATGAGGGCAACATTCAATCCCTGAATGTGACAATGCACAACTGTCATGTTCTACAGATACAGCAGCGATTCGTGCCATAACAATGGCTTTACAATCCAGAGCCAAGCCTGCAATCGATAACAGGCGTTACCGGTGGTTATTCAGGCATCGACCACGATTGCAATGTGTAACCTTCCTGGCTCAGTTCGGCACGGGCCTGTTTCAACAGGTCGGCCAGTTGGACCGGGTCGGTATAGGCGCTGCTTGGAATCTGGGTGCGGCCAATATGAGTATTGGTGCGGTCGACGACGGTCAGGCTAAGTTCACCGTTACCGTCTTGTGGAGCCCAGGCCACGCAGTGGAAAGGACGGAATGCGCGGTCGGCAATCAAAAGAGCTTCGTTGATACGGAGCGGGGCGTTCATGGCGTTTTCTCTTAAGTGTGCCCAAACAAATGATGTGCCGTCGGTTGGGCGTACCGTGCGGCTGGTTACTTGTACTGATGTCCCGAACCCACAGGCGGGTCACACATTATTTAAATAAATTTCGATTTTCTTTCAGACCAGGCTTTTTGGCTTTTGTTTGAAAGCGCCATGAAAGAAATACGCCTGCGACAACTAACGAAACGCTCGCTTATAACCAGTTTGACGCGATCTCGATAATCAATCGATACAAGGGGGCGTCAACTTCTTGCTACTGTTACATGCAGGTTTGCCAAACGACTGTTTCTAATCATATTTCCTTATTTTGGCGCCAAGGATCAGTCATGATCGAAGCCAGTACGTCACGTCGTTTGCTCGTGGTTGATCCCTGCGACGATTGTCATCGCCTGTTGCCAGGTCTGCGCACCATTGGCTGGGATGTGGACAGTTGCGCCCTTGAACACGCTGGCGATCGGACGTGTGACGTCGGCCTTTTGCGATTACAACCTTTTCACCTGGAGCGCCCGGAAGCGGTCAAGGAGTTGATCAGCCGTAGCGGCACCGAATGGATCGCCGTGCTCAACCAGGAAGTGTTGCGCCTGCAAAACGTCGGTGATTTTGTCTGTGAATGGTTTTTCGACTTCCATACCTTGCCGTTCGACGTGTCCAGGGTCCAGGTGACACTGGGCCGGGCGTTTGGCATGGCGCGCCTGCGGGGGCAGGGCTCGGTCCACATTGATCAGCCCGAACATGAACTGCTGGGCGACAGCAAGCCGATACGCGAACTGCGCAAATTGTTGAGCAAGCTGGCGCCTGCCGAGTCGCCGGTATTGATTCGGGGTGAGAGCGGCACCGGCAAGGAACTGGTGGCGCGCACCCTGCATTGTCAGTCTCACCGGCGCAACAAGCCGTTCATCGCCATTAACTGCGGTGCGATTCCGGAGCACCTGATCCAGTCCGAATTGTTCGGGCATGAGAAGGGCGCGTTCACCGGGGCTCACCAACGCAAGATCGGACGGATCGAGGCGGCTCACGGTGGCACGTTGTTTCTCGATGAAATTGGCGACCTGCCGTTGGAGCTGCAGGCCAACCTGCTGCGTTTTCTGCAGGAAAAACACATTGAGCGGGTCGGTGGCAGTCAGCCGATTGCGGTCGATGTGCGGGTCTTGGCCGCCACCCATGTGGACCTTGAGGCGGCCATTGAGCACAAGCGATTTCGCGAGGATCTGTATTACCGCTTGAACGTGTTGCAAGTGTCGATGGCGCCGTTGCGCGAACGCCATGGTGACCTGGCGATGCTGGCCAGCCACTTTTCCCATTTCTACAGCCAGGAAACCGGCCGCCGTCCCCGCAGCTTCAGCGAGGATGCGTTGGTGGCGATGGGCATGCATGACTGGCCCGGCAATGTGCGGGAGCTGGCCAACCGCGTCCGTCGCGGTTTGGTACTGGCCGAAGGCCGACAAATCGAGGCCCGTGACCTCGGCCTGGCCAGCCACCAGGGCGTCGTGGCACCGATGGGCACGCTGGAGGACTACAAGACCCGCGCCGAGCGCCAGGCCCTGAGCGATGTGCTCAACCGTCACAGTGACAACCTGAGCGTCGCCGCCCGGGTACTGGGCGTGTCCCGGCCGACGTTCTATCGTCTGCTGCACAAGCACCAGATCCGCTGAAACGGGTGCCACATAATCCCTTGTGGGAGCGAGCCTGCTCGCGATAGCGGTGGATCAGTCATTTTGCTGTGACTGACACTCCGCTATCGCGAGCAGGCTCGCTCCCACAGGGGATGATATGGAATCGTCATCCTCATCAGAAGTAGTACGGGAATTTCAGGCTAAAGGTGAAATCCGGCGCATCGTCGGTCAGCCCGATGGACAGGTTGGGTACGATGGTCAGGTTGTCGGACGCGGCGACGGTCATGCCGATATTGAAGTAGCCGGCGTTGGCGTCGCTGGAGGTCACCGACTCCCAGTCGCCACCGTCCTGTTTGAGCTTGCTTTTCTTTTGGATCAGGTCAGAGACCGAGAATGACATGCTCATCTTCTCGTTCAAGGCAAAGGCAATGCCCGCGCCGATCTGGAAGCTGTCGCCGATCCGCACCTTGCCCGGGACCTCCTGGTTGACCGTGGAACTGATGTCATCGAACGATTCTTCGAAGTTATGGGTGTAGGAAAGGGTGCCGAACAGCACCGCCGGGTCGAAGGTCTTGACCAGCGAAAGCCCGGGCGTGATCGACCATACACCGTTGCCGGTGGGCAGGTCGTCAGGCACGAACAGGTTGGTGTTGGCCTGGGATTGGCGCAGCTTGATACCGAACGGGTCCTTGCCGGTGGGGGCCTTGACTCGCAAGGTGACCACCGCGTCCGGGGAGTTGATCGACTCATCCATGAACTTGTAGGCGATGCCGAAGTTGACGTCGCCGATGGTGGGGTTGCGGGTCACGGTCTCTTCGCTGGTGACACCGGCTGCGCCGTTGTTCGCGCCGCCTGACTGGTACGTGGATTCGCGGTAGATCACCGGGACGTTGAGGTCGAACTGCCAGCGGTTGTCGAAGTTATAGCGACCGGTGAGGTCCAGCGTCCAGGTGTCGGCCTTGATCCGGTCGAGGTTGATGTTGCCCAGGAAAATCGAATCCAGGGCCAGGAAACCGTTGAGGATCAGTTGCCGCGTGTCGTAGCGCGAATAGGTCACGCCAGTCTCGAAACTGAATTTGCCGCCGCCGAAGAAACCGCTGGCCTCGTCATAGAGGTTGGAGACGCTCTGGGCCGGTTGGGAATCATCGGCCAGGGATTGCCCGTAGCCGCTGCCGCCAGCCGTTGCCGCGCCACCGCCGGCCACGGTCTGGTTGCCTTTCATGTCGGCCGGGGATTTGGCCAGGCGCTTGGGCGGTGGCGCCGCGGGTTGATCTTCCACCTGGCGAACCCGCTGTTCGAGCACCGCCAGGGCCCTTTGCTGGACCTCGTATCGTTGCTTGAGCTCGAGAAGTTCCTGTTTCAGGGCCTCGATGTCCGCATCCGGGGCCGCGTGCAACACGGCCGCAGGGAACAACGTGCTTAAACACATGACAGCGCGCAACGATACGGATCGATACATGAAATATGTCGTCCCTATTTGCCCAATGATCGGAGATCAGCGTAGCTCAATAACCGAGGTTACGCAGGCCACGCAGTTGGGTCAGATTGCAGTCCAAGGCGCCGGCACTGGGGCCGTTATTGTTGAGCACCACATTGAGTTGCGTCATGTTGTTGACCAGGTTGCTGTTGCCCAGCAGGCGGGTGTTTTGCAGCAAACCGCCTTGGGCCACTTGTTGCAGGCTGCTGCCCTGGTTGTGGCTGGCCTGGATCGCCATTTGCACGCCACTGCCGGTGGCGGTGACCGCGACGCTGCCGGCGGCGTTGCTGCCGCTGATGGTCTGGCCCTTGGTCAGCAGTTGGCCCTGGGAGGGCACAAGCGCTGGCGCCCGGTTGCTCTCCTTCACATTGATGTTGACGTTGTTGTAGGCCGTGTTGCCGTCGCCGGCGGCACGTACGCTCTGGGTCACGCCCTGGCTCGTGCCAAGGCCCGCACCACCGGTAATGTTGCCGCTGCCCTGTTCCGGGACGCTGCCGTTGCCGGTCTGCTTGACGGTGGAGACATAAAACTCGGGTTTGACGGTGGCAGCCTGGATCTGCATGGTGCTGGTGGCGCCGATCAAGTCGCCGCTGGCGTTGCGCCAGGTACTGCTCATGACGATGCCAAAGCTGATGACTCGGCCGGGCATGACATAACGACCGCGCAGCTCGGCAAGCTCCTGGTCCTTGACTTCGATGGGTTTGAAGCCGGCATGGGCATAGCCCGAGGCAGTCGCGAGCAGGCAGGCCAGCGACAGCCAGTGTGAGGTTTTCATGTGTTGCTCCCGGAGCTTCCTGCTCCTTTTTGTACTTATTGTTGGCAGTAGGTCGGCGATTAAAAAAAGTCGCTCTGTATGAAGCCGAAATCCATCAGTTCCGCATCCCTGACCGGGTTGAAACCGTCCAGCTTGTTACGGGCTGTCAGGGGTTGAGGAGGGCTGCGTAGCGCATTGGTCTTGTCATAGCCCGGGCCGACGATCGCGAAGACGATGCCGTTCCAGCCTTTGACGAACTCATCATGGGCGTAGCGCTTGTGGCCCAGCACCGGGTCGCCGATGTAGACCCATTGCTTGTCGGCCCGCTGCAACACCACGAAATGCTTGTAGCCGCGTATATCCATCAGGACCACCACCGGGATCGTCACCGCTTCGAGTTTCTCTGGCGGTATCCGGTAGCCTCGGGCACGCATGCCGATACTTTCCACGTAGCGCTTCATGTCCAGCATGGAAAAACCCTGGGTGCGAACCAGGTCCTGGTCGGCATTGACCAGCATGCCTTTGATGACGTGCTCTTCATCGACGTCAAGCCAATAGGCCTGGCGCAACACCGTGGCCAGTGCGGCGGCGCCGCAACTGAAATCGGTTTTCTGCTCGACGATGTCGCTGAACTTACGCTCGCGTACGCTTTGCACCGGTTTGTAGACCAGCATGCCGCCAGGCAGGGCGGCGACCGGTATCTGCGCCGCTTCGGCCATACAAGCCAGGCAGAGCAGCAGGGAAACGGCAGTGACACGCATGATCAATACGCCTAGTGGACATCCGGGAAAAAAGCCCACTGTGGGAGCGAGTCCGTGGGAGCAAAGCTTGCTCGCGATAGCGGTTTACAGCCAACAGAGGCGTTTTATGTAACGACCTCATCGCGAGCAAGCTTTGCTCCCACAGCCCCGCCCCTACAGCGGTACTTTTTTACATGCAAGCCCTGCAGCCGGCCGCGATGGACAGCGAGTTGCTTTGCTGGTTGCCCACGCCTGCCGATACGTTGGCGCCGCCGTTACCGGAGAAGCCGTTCATGGAGTTGGTCATGGTGGCGTTGTTGATCACAGGGTTTTTCCAACCGTCGCGGGTCAGCACCTGCTGGGTGTTGCTGCCGGCCAGTTCGAAAGTCCCCACGGCGGAGAACTTGAACTTGTCGTCATCGTGACCGCCGTTACCGCCTCTGTTGCCCCAGCCACCATGATCGTCCTCTTCGACGGTGCCGGTGCCTTTGGCCTTGAAGGTGCCAGAAGCGGCGTAGGTGCTGGTGAGCGTGTCGGTTTTGTAGGTCCGTACACCCTTATTGTCGACCACCAGGCCAGTGGAGGACTGATTGGCCTCGGCAGAGGCCTGTGCGACACGGCCACCCGATACGGCAATGGCCAGGTTGTTTTTCTGTTGGTTGAAGTTGCCGGCGGTCACGTTGATGCCGATGTTGCCGGAGCCGTCGTTGCCTGCATTGGTGAGCGAGGCGTTGTTGTGGGTCGAGTTGTTTTTTACATAGTTGTTGGTATTGGTTTGCGTGGCACTTGAGGCGGCGACAGCCGAGCCGAAGATGAAGCTTTCGTCAGCGGTAGCCAGCGCGGCGGCGTTGTCTTGTTGGTTACCATCGCCAGCGGCGATGTTCGCCCCCATGTTCCCGTTACTGCCATTGAGGGAATCGGTAGCGTCGGCGGTGTTTTTAGTGCCCTGGTTGAGCACCTCGTTGCCGTCGCTGTTCTGCTCATCGATCACGGTAGCCATCGCGCTGGCGTTGATGGACAGCTGTTCTTGCCACGTTGGGCCTTTGGGACCATGGTGGCCGTGACCATCGCCGTGCCCGTTGCCGTTTCCTCCAGCCTGTGCAGCCATTGCCATGACAGCGGCGAGAGCGAAAACCAATGGTTTGAGTGCCATTGTAGGTTTCATGGTGTTTCTCCTTGCGTGTCGTTGGTTAAGTGTCAGTACTTTCTTATGTAGCCTCCGGGTCAATCAGCGACTCGGATGCTCAGGGTGTTGGCCATACGGTTTCCCACCCCGGCGCTCTGGTTCACCTGGATTACCCCTCGGCTGCCGGTGAAGGCCTGGTCGCTGGTAACGACCTGGCGACTGCCGGTTGGGGCGCCAGTTGCTCCTGAGTTCGGTAGCAACGCCACGTTCTGTTGAGACAGGGCGCTGTCGTCAATGCTCTGCGGCTGGGCACTGATGCCCACCCGCATGACATTGGCCATCTGGTTGTTGGCCCCGGCGGACTGGTTGACGCCCAGCACACCGTTGCCGTTGGTAAAGGATTGGCCGCCGATGCGGGCGGTGGCGTTCATGGAGGGGTTGGCCTGCGTGTCGACCCGTTGTTGCACGCGGGTACTGGCCTGGGCGTGGCTGCCAATGGCGATGGCCCGGGCATTGGTCTGCTGGATCTGGTCACCGGCCGCCTGGTTGACGTTGAAGTTGCCGGTGTAATGGCTGCCGGAATCCTGCAGGTTGGCGTTACTGACCACCGCAACACCTGAATCGGCAAATACGGTGAAAGAGCTGAGCAGGGAAAGCATGAACAGAGTGAGTAGGAACAGCGCGGGCTTCATATCACTGACCTCCCGCCAGCCGACCCAACGGGGCCAGGCCAGAACTCAACGAGCGGTTGATGGTGCCGGAGATCGCGCCGCCGCTACCGCCACCGTGACCGGCATTCATGCCCGGCATGCCGTTGGGGTTGGTCACGACGTTCAGGCCCTGCACGCCCGTGTTCGGGTTGAGGGTGTTGCGGATCGACGAGCCGCTGGCCACGCTGGCGAACTCGCCATCGCTCAGTTCGGTGCTGGCGGTCGCCTGGTTGATTCGTTCGGAGGGGTTGGCATTGACGGTGGTCGGGTAGGGGTCTTTGCCACCGTTGCGACCAATTGCGATGGGCTGCACGTCACGGTTGAGCACAATGACGCCGTTGCCCTCGGCCTGAGCTGGCAGACTGAGCGTTGCGCTGGCGGCGCAGCCGATCAACAGCAGACAGGTCATGCCCCTATCGAAAATCCCCATGGCATCGATTCCTTCTTAGGTACGCGGCCCTAGCCAGCGTTACGAAGGTGGAGAGCAGGTGTCGTGCCGAGTTTTGGAATGCCTTTGGATTCAATGAGTTGGATTTATGGGGGGATGCCGGGGAAGGGACCTGTTTCAGCGCTGAGACAAGGGGCATGGTGACCAGGCGGTCACACACTGTCCCAGGGCCATGGATCCAGGCTTTTGGGGGGGTGTTTCAGAAGCTTGACAGTCTTGATGGCAATTTGGTGAAGCGACGTTGGATCCGGGTTTGCAGCGACCGTGGTGTTTCAGCAATGGAACAGATCACCCTTGTGGTCAGGCTTCAAGCAGGCGGGTAACGGCGGCGAACACTTGCTGCTGGCGTTGCGCCCAATCGCCTTCAATGACCTGGAACGGTTGCCGATGTACGCTCAGCCAGGCCTCGATCGTCTCGAAAAACGCCAGCCGTTCTGCCAGTTCGGGTTGGCAACGCAAACCGTCGCCGGTCCATTCGACCTGCTCGGGGCTCAGCAGCAGGTGAAGGTCATAATGACGGGCCAGCAGGGCCGGCTCGAGCCAGTCCGGGCAGTCGCCGAACAGGGTCTGGCTCCAGAGGATGTTGCTCAGCAGGTGCGTGTCGAGGATCAACAGCGCGGGACGGCGGGCACGGGCCTGATCTTCCCAGGCCAGTTGGCCGGAGGCGATGTCGGTGATGTCGGCAAGGCAGGTATCGCGCCGGGTCTGTTCCATGAAGTGGCGCACGTACTCATCCACCCGCACGCCGCCAAAGTGTTCCTGCAATTGCGCCGCCAGCCAACTCTTGCCGCTGGATTCCGGGCCAGTCAGGACCACCACCTTCATGCGCGCAGGGCCGGGTCGGCGCGCCATTCCCGCCAGCCTTGCACGGCCAGCAGGGTGAACAGGGCGTAGAGCGCGGCGGTCAGGTGCAGGCCCTTGTAGATGAACAGGCCGACGAAGATCACGTCCAGGACGATCCACAGCGGCCAGCATTGCACGCGTTTTTGCGCCATCCACCACTGGGCGACGAGGCTGAAACCGGTGAGCGCGGCATCGAGCCAGGGCTGGGCGGCATCGGTCCAGTGGGCCATGGCGGCGCCCAACAGCAGGCTGCCTGCCGCGCCGATGGCCAGGCCGAGCAACACCGACGGCCCGCCGAGGCGGCTGACCTGGCGTCCATCATGATTGTGCCCGGCTCGGGTCCATTGCCACCAACCGTAGAGTTGCAGCACCGCGTAGACAACCTGCAGCAGCATGTCCGAGTACAACTTCACCTCGAAAAAAATCCAGCTGTACAGCAACACCATGACCAGGCCGATCGGCCAGCACCAGGGGTTCTGCTTGACGGTCAACCAGACAGCGATCACGCCGAGGGCTGCGGCAAACAGTTCAAGCCCGGACATGGCGGTTCCTTGGGGAGATAGGAGAGGGCGGCGATTGTAAACGCTATGGCGTGGGCAGCTCCAATACCAATGTTGAATGTGCCGCCGCTATCGCGAGCAGGCTCGCTCCCACAAGGGATTTGCGGTGGACACCCAATCTGGGGCCAGCACAGAACAATGTGGGAGCGGGCTTGCTCGCGAATGCTATCTGTCAGTTAGGTATTTGCTGACTGATACACCGCATTCGCGAGCAAGCCCGCTCCCACAAATAGCCCATCAATCTTCAGACCCGGAACTGCTTGAGCAACCCGTTCAATTCTTCACTCAGTGCCTTGAGGCGACCGCTTGCCTGGCTGGATTGTTCGGCGGCCATGGCGGTGCTGTGGGACAGTCCGGCGGCCTGGGTGACGTTCTGATTGATGTCTTCCACCACATGGGCCTGTTGCAGGGTGGCACTGGCGATGGAGGCGTTCAGGCTGTTGAGGTTGCGCAGGGCCTGGCCGATGGCGTTGAGGCTGGCACCGGCCAGGCCGGCCTGTTCGATGGTCAGTTGCGAGGCGCGGCTGCTGTCGCTGATGACTTTCACGGCGGCTTCGGAATGGGTTTGCAGGCGCTCGATCATCGCCTGGATCTCTGCGGTGGACTTCTGTGTACGCTGGGCCAGCAGCCGCACTTCATCGGCGACCACCGCAAAGCCCCGGCCTTGTTCGCCGGCGCGGGCGGCTTCGATCGCGGCATTGAGGGCCAGCAGGTTGGTCTGCTCGGCAATGGAGCGAATCACCTCCAGCACGCTGCCAATCTGGGTGCTTTCACTCGCCAGGGTGCGGATCACTTCCACCGCCTGGTCGATGGTCTGGGACAGGCGGTCGATCTGCTGCAAGCTGCCATCGATGTTGACCTGGCCTTGCTGGGCCTGGGATTCGGCGTCGCGCATCTCGCTGGCTGCGTGCTCGGCGTTCTTGGCCACGTCCTGCACGCCATAGGTCACTTCATTGATCGCGGTCGCCACCAGCTCCATTTGTTGCGATTGCTGCTGGCTGCGTTGCTGGGCCTGGGTGGCGTCGTTGCCCAATTCACTGGAGGATTGCCCCAGCGCGCTGGCCGAAGCTTGCAGTTGGGTCACTACTTGCCGCAACTTGGCGGTAAAGGCGTTGAAATGCCGCGCCAGTTGGGTGACTTCGTCCTGGCCGTGGGTGTCGAGGGTGCGGGTCAGGTCACTTTCGCCGCTGGCGATGTTGGCCATGGCGTTGACCGTTTCCTGCAGCGGGCCGACGATGCTGCGCACAATCAGGGTCAACAGCAGGCCCATGAGCAGGGTGATGATCAGGCCGACCACCGTGGCCTTGATCACTTGGGACTGGAACTCGGCCTGGACGTCATCGATGTAGACGCCCGAACCGATGATCCAACCCCAGGGTTCGAACAGTTTGACGTAGGAGGTCTTGCCCACCGGCGCCTCGGCGCCCGGCTTCGGCCAGAGGTAGTTGATCATGCCGGCGCCCTTGGACTTGGCGATGGCAACCATCTCGTTGAACAGCGCATAACCGTTCGGGTCACGGATCGCCGAGAGGTTCTGGCCTTCAAGTTTCGGGTTGGTCGGGTGCATGACCATGACCGGCGCCAGGTCGTTGATCCAGAAATAGTCACTCTGGTCATAACGCAGGCCTCGCACCGCGCTGAGGGCTTGCTTCTGCGCCGCCTCACGGGTCAGGGTCCCGGCGGTTTCCAGCCCATGGTAGTAGCTCAGCACGCCACTGGCGGTCTGCACCACATGCTGGGTCTTCTGCACCTTGGCCTGATACAGATCCGTGTGGATCTGCTTGAGCATAAACGCGCCGAGCGTGAACAACATCACGATGGCCACCACCAGGATGAGCCACAAGCGTCGGCTGATCGACACACTGCGCAAGCTATTCATACGCTGTCACTCCGGTTTTTTATTCTTGTCATATCGACGGCCGGCACTGTAACGCCCAGCCGCTATCGGTCATTGACCTGAGTCACAACGCGGCAGCGTTATCAGGGCTTGTCTGATAGGATTTCGGCCCCGCAGCGCAAAACCTGAGCCTGTTCTGATTTTTTCATTGGTTTTTTTTGAAAGATCGCAGCTATCGTGCAGCCACTGCGTGGACCTGTATGACACTTGAATATTGATAAGACCTGCATGAGCAGCGTCTTTTTTGGGGGATGAATGGATTTGTGGACTGCCTTTTCGGCACTGATTCTTGGCGTAGTGGAAGGCTTGACGGAGTTTCTGCCGATTTCCAGCACGGGGCACCAGATCATCGTCGCCGACTTGCTCGAGTTCGGTGGCGAACGTGCGATGGCATTCAACATCATCATCCAGCTCGGCGCGATCCTCGCGGTGGTCTGGGAGTTCCGGCGCAAGATTTTCGACGTGGTGCTGGGTCTGCCGACGCAACCCAGCGCCCGCCGGTTTACCGCCAACCTGCTGATCGCCTTCCTGCCCGCGGTGGTCTTGGGCGTGCTGTTTGCCGACTGGATCCATCACTACCTGTTCAACCCGATCACGGTGGCCGCCGCACTGGTGGTGGGCGGCCTGGTGATGCTCTGGGCCGAAAAGCGCCAGCACCAGGTGCACGCCGAAACGGTGGACGAGATCTCCTGGAAAGATGCACTGAAGGTCGGCCTGGCCCAATGCATTGCGATGATCCCGGGTACCTCCCGTTCCGGTGCGACCATCATCGGTGGCCTGCTGTTCGGGCTGTCGCGTAAAACCGCTACCGAGTTTTCGTTCTTCCTGGCGATGCCGACCATGGTCGGTGCGGCGGTCTACTCGGGCTACAAATACCGTGAGTTGTTCGTCCCGGCGGATTTCCCGGTGTTCGCCATTGGCTTCGTCACGGCGTTCATTTTCGCCATGATTGCGGTCAAGGGCCTGCTGCGGTTTATCGCCAGCCACAGCTACGCCGTGTTCGCCTGGTATCGAATCGCCTTCGGCCTGTTGATCCTGGCAACCTGGCAGTTTGGCTGGGTGGACTGGACCGCTGCCAAGCCATGAACGAATCAGGCAAGCGCAAACGTGCCGGGCGCAATGCTGAAGGCACCGTGCAGCACCTGCGGCTCAAACTGATGGTGTTTGCGCTGCTCTGTGCCTTGCCGCTGTTCGGTTCGCTGCTATTCGGGCTACGGGCGGTGTCGTGGGTGCCGATGGTGGCTTATGGCGTCGTCAGCGCGGTGGCGTTCCTGCTGTACTGGAGCGACAAGCGCAAGGCACGCGCCGACACCTGGCGCACCCCGGAGAACGTGTTGCATGCGGTGGAACTGGCCGGCGGTTGGCCCGGAGCCTTGCTGGCCCAGCAGCTGTTTCGCCACAAGACCCGCAAAGTGTCGTTTCAGGTGGTGTTCTGGTTCATCGTGCTGCTGCACCAGGTGTTCTGGATCGACCAGTTGTTCCTGGGCAGCTATCTGTTCTGAATGGCTAGAGCAACAAGCCCACCTGCGTGCGCTTGGGCAATTTGCTGACCACCAATTGGTGTGAGCGTTGCAGCAGGCCTCGCAGCTCTTCGGCCCCCAGCGGGTAGGGCACTTGCATGATGACCCACTGGGCCCGCGCCAGGTAAGGCGCCGGGTGGATGCCCGGCCGGTCGCAGTGCCCCAGGAACAGATCCTTGTCGACCTTGAACGCCAACGAGTCGCCTCGCAGGCCCTGCAGGGCGAACATCTTGTTCCCGGCAATGGAAAATACGCGCACGCCGCCCCATTTGTAGTCCTCCCTGGCGCCGGGCAGGCCCAGGCAAAACTGCGCGACATCCTCTTCGCTCAACCTCATAGCGTTCTATCTCCACAGCCCTCGAAGGCTTCCACCAAATGATCGATCCATGCACGCACCGCCGGCAGCATGCCGCGCCGATGCGGGTAGACCGCCTGGAGCCAGCCATCGGGCGACGACCATCCAGGCAACAGTTCCACCAGTGTGCCGTCCTGCAATTCCTGCTCGCAATACATGCTCGGCAATAAAGTGAAGCCCAGGCCGGCGAGGGTGCAGGCCCGGCGCACAATGAAGTCGTCAATGCCCAGGCGGGCTTCCAGGCTCAGTTCCACACGCTGCCCATCGGCGCTGACCAAGTGCAGGTGCACTTGGCGATCGGCTTCCAATGCCCCGAGCACCGGCAACTGTTTGAGATCGTCCGGGGTTTCGATCCGCCGCCCTTCGACAAAGGCCGGGCTGGCGACCATCATCAGTCGCGCCTGGCGCAGACGTCGGGTCATCAGCAAGGGGTCCTCGTCCCCCAGGTCGCGCACGCGCAACGCCACGTCGATGCCTTCGCCGATCAGGTCCACCCGCCGATTGAGCAGGGTCATGTCCAGTTGCACCAAAGGGTATTTCACCAGGAAGGTTTCGATTATCACCGGCAGGAACTGGTGGGCCAGGCCCACCGGACTCGATACCCGCAATCGGCCGCGGGGTTCGCTGGACATGCTCGCCACCGCTTCGTCGGCCATTTCGGCCTCCAGCAACATGGCCTGGCAGTGGCGCAGATAACGTTCGCCGACCGCGGTCAATTTCAATTGGCGGGTGGTGCGCTGGAGCAACCGGGCGCCGAGGCGTTCTTCCAGCTCGGCGATACGCCGCGACAGTCGTGACTTGGGAATGCCCAGCAACCGCCCGGCCGCCGCGAAACCGCCGGCTTCGACGACTTTGGCGAAGTAGTACAAGTCATTGAGGTCTTGCATGTTCAGCTCGATTGTCCTGTCAGTGGGACAAACTATCGCATTTGTGCTGACTTATCGAATATTGGCTTCATCGATAGGATTGTCTCCAATTGATCGCCTGGTTGCGGTCCTCACTTGGAGAGCACTCACATGAAACTGCTGCACATCGATTCGAGCATCCTCGGCGACAACTCCGCTTCCCGCCAATTGAGCCGTGAAGTGGTTGACGCCTGGAAAGCTGCCGAGCCAGGCATCACGGTGACCTACCGCGACCTGGCCGCCGATGCCATCAGCCATTTTTCCGCCCAGACCTTGATCGCCGCGGGCACCAGCGCTGAACTGCGTGACGCTGCCCAACAACACGAGGCAGAGTTGAGTGCTACCACGATGGCCGAATTCCAAGCGGCGGATGCGGTCGTTATCGCAGCCCCCATGTACAACTTCAGCGTGCCGACCCAGCTCAAGGCCTGGATCGACCGCATTGCCGTGGCCGGCCAGACGTTCCGTTACACCGAAGCCGGTCCCGAAGGCCTGTGCGGCGGCAAGAAACTGGTGATCGTCTCCACGGCGGGCGGCTTGCATGCCGGCCAACCGAGCGGCGTGGGTCATGAGGACTATCTGAAGCTACTGTTCGGCTTCATCGGCATCACCGATATCGAATTCGTCCGCGCCGAAGGCCTGGCCTACGGTGACGACATGCGCACCAAAGCCATGAGTGAAGCCACGTTGCAGATCGGCCAGCAGTTCGCCGCTGCGTAAGGCTTGCGTAAAGGCGCCAAGCTAATCGGGCAACCTTCGTAAAACCCTGTATTCTCGTCGTCATTGGATGGTCGGGATGCAGGGTTTTGCTGCATTCGGCGCCGGGCTTTATGGCGCAGGTTATGCACGGCCAAGACTGCGAGCGACGGGGCCTTCCCGTACGCTGGTGAAGGTGGAAGATTCGATGACACGTTTTGGTGCAGCGCTGCTGCTTTGCTTGTTTGCCAGTCTCGGTTCAGTGCAGGCCGCACCGGGGCCGCATCCGCATTGGAGCGCTGGTTTCCATGAACTGAGCTTTCTCGATCCGCTCGATCAGCAGCCGATGCACGCCATCGCCTTTTATCCATCCACCGACCGGGAACAGTCCAGCCTGCTGGGTGGTTACCAGATCGATGCCGCGCCGGACGCCAAGATCGCCATCGGACGCTTTCCGCTATTGATGCTGTCCCATGGCAATACCGGCACGCCGCTGGCCCTGCATGACCTGGCCACCTCGCTGGCGCGCAAGGGGTTTGTCGTGGTGGCGGTAATTCATCCCGGCGACAACAACCAGGATCACAGTCGGCTTGGCACCCTGAGCAACCTGTACGGGCGGCCGATCCAGATTTCCGAAGCCATCACCGCCACGCTCAATGACCCGATGCTCTCGCCGTTCGTCAACGCCGGGCAGGTTGGGGTGATCGGCTATTCGGCTGGCGGCGAAACCGCGCTGATCCTGTCGGGTGCGACGCCGGACCTCAATCGCCTGCGCCGTTACTGCGTGGAGCGACCGGATGACCGAGACGCCTGCAATACCCAAGGCGAACTGATCGCCGACCGCGATGACCTGCAACCCGTGGCCGACCCCAGGGTCCGGGCGTTGCTGCTGATGGCGCCATTGAGCCTGAAGTTCGGCCGTCATACCCTGGCTGATGTTCATGTGCCGGTGCTGCTGTACAGCGGCGATGGCGACAAACTCGTTGCCTTCGACAAGAACGCCGCCGCTCTGGCCCGCAAGCTGCCCACCGCACCGGATTTCAAGACCCTGGCCGGCGCGGGACATTTTGTCTTCATGGCGCCGTGTACCGACGAGCAGGTCGCTGCGATGCCGGCGCTTTGCACGGATGCTGACGGGGTCGACCGCAAGGACATCCACCGCACCATGATTTCCGAGGCCAGTCGCTTCTTTGGCGAGGCCTTGGGCAAGCCGACCCGGGCGGGGATGAGGACGGCTGATCAATAGAGAGGCATGGTTTTACGTAAGGATGGTGTGTATATCCGTTTCTGCGGTAAGGGCTGCTTAGGGTTCCGCCCTGACGGCGGGTCACTTTCGAAAAGCGCGAAAGTAACCAAAGCGCTTCTGCCCCACCACTCGGTGCCTCGCTTAGGCTCGGCATGCCTTCACTCCGGCATTGGTTCGTGGGCCGCCGCGAAGGGCCATCCATGGCCCAGCGCGGCTAACCCGGCATCCATGCCGGGTTACCCACGAACCAATGCCTGCGTTCAGCCATCGTGGTTAACGGGGCGCCCGAGATCAACGTCCACCGCGAGGCGGCCTGATAGCCGACCTGGTTCTGGGTGATCGCGTTTCTCCTGTGGGAGCGAGCTTGCTCGCGAAAGCGGTGGTTCAGTTTACGGTAATGTTGGATGTGCCGACGTCTTCGCGAGCAAGCTCGCTCCCACAGGTTTTTGTGTCGTGCGCAGATGCGGTGAGCACCCGCAACCCCATGTGGGAGCGAGCCAGCTCGCGATAGCGGTGGGTCAGCTAAATAAATGTGGGCATATGTCCTGCTCCTGCTCCTGCTCCTGCTCCTGCTCTTGCTGTTGCTTTGGATCTTGATCTGAACGCCCCGTTAAACCACGCTGGCCGAACGCAGGCATTGCGTAGTGGGCACCTCGGCATGGATGCCGAGGTAGCCGCGCTGGGCCATGGATGGCCCTTCGCGGCGGCCCACGGAGCAATGCCTTCGTTCGGGCACACCGAGCCTAGGCGAGGTGCCAAGTGGTGGGGCAAAGCGCTTTTGGTTACTTTTGGCGCTCTTCCAAAAGTGACCCGCCGTCAGGGCGGAACCCTAAGCGGCCGTTACCGCAGAAACGGATATACACACCAGAACAAGTAAATACCGGACCTTCTCAAAACAAAAACGGCAGTGAGCAGTATTACGATCAATAAGGTGCGCTTATGGCTCGGCCACGCAGCAGCAGAGTCAGGCCCAACCCGGTGAGGGACAACAAGGCAGCACAGAAGAAGATCGACGAATAGCCCATGTTCAACGCCACCACCCCCATCAGCGGACCGGCAATCGCCAGCGCCAGGTCAAAGAACACCGCATAAGCGCTCAAACCAGCACCCCGACTGGTGTTCGGCACCTGCTTGATGGCCTCCACCCCCAGCGCCGGGTATACCAGCGACAGCCCGAAGCCGGCCAGCCCGGCACCGACCAGGGCGAACGGGGTGGACGGTGCCAGCCACAGCAATACCAGACCGAGGGTTTCGATGCTCATGCAGGCAATGGCCGAGTTGAAGCCACCGAAGCGGGCGATGCTGGAAATGAACAACAACCGCGCCAGGATGAAGCAGATACCGAAGACCGTCAGGCACCAGGCCGCGCCGGTCCAGCCGCGACTGACATAAAACAAGGTGATGAACGTGGTGAGCGTGCCGTAGCCGATCGACGCCAGGCTCAGGCCCGCTCCGTACGGCGCAATGCGCCCAAACACCGCCCAGAAAGGCAAGCGCTCGCCGCGAATGACCGGCACCGACGGCTTGTTGCGAATCATCAACAGCGCAGCGCCCGCCAGCAACGACAAGGCAACGCCCAGGCTGGCGAAACCCAGTTCACCGACCATCACCACCCCCAATGGGGCGCCAATGGCAATGGCCCCGTACGAGGCGATGCCATTCCAGGAAATCGAGCGGGCCGTGTGCTCCACACCCACCTGGCCCATGCACCAACTGATGGTACCCACGCCAATCAGCCCTTGGGCCACGCCGAGCAGCAGACGGCCGGCAATCAGGATCAGCAGGCTGGGCAGGGGAAAGCTTTGCAGCAAGGTCGAGATCAACGTCAGCACGCCGCTGAGCACAATTCCCGACAGCCCGTAGACGATTGCCCGCTTGGTGCCAACGCTGTCCGACAGTCGCCCGGCCATGGGGCGGCTGAGCAGGGTCGCCAGGTACTGTGAACCGATGGTCAACCCGGCCACCACCGCGCTGAAGCCCAGTTGTTCGTGGACATAACCCGGCAGCACGGCGATGGGCAGGCCGATGCAGAGAAAGGCGATGAAGGTGTAGAAAACGATGGAGACGATCTGCAGGGTGATCGACAGGGAGCTGGAGGCAGGTGAGGGCGTGGGCATAGGGCTCGTTCGCGGGCAGCGGTAAGAGAGTTTCATCATGGCGCGAGGAGGGGATAAAAGAAAGCAGGCTAACTAAATGTGTTTGGGGACCCGGATGTGCAGTTTCAATTGAGGTTGTATGCACCGGCCCCTTCGCGAGCAAGCTCGCTCCCACAAGGGATTGGGTTCACCAGGGAGAAACAGGTCGGCCGTAAGGCCGCCTTCGCGAGCAAGCTTTGCTCCCACAGAGCTGACGGGTGTACGACCGCAAGAACCAGGTCGGCTGTTAGGCCGCCTCGCGGTGGACGTTGATCTCGGCGCCCCGTTAACCACGCTGGCCGAACGCAGGCATTGTGGAGTGGGCATCCCGGCATGGATGCCGGGATAGCCGCGCTGGGCCATGGATGGCCCTTCGCGGCGGGCCCACGGAGCAATGCCGGAGTGAGGGCACACCGAGCCTGGGCGAGGTGCCGAGTGGTGGGGCAAAGCGCTTTTGGTTACTTTTGGCGCTCTTCTGTACGGACCGGACACATGGTTGACACCTGTGCGGGGACATAGTGGACACATTATGCGCCGTAGTCAGGGTTATTCACGTCGAAGGTCCGTAGAAAGTGATGGCAGAAGTAGACGTCAAACAAGCCA
>NZ_MUOA01000036.1:0-744 GCF_002001065.1 Pseudomonas sp. A25(2017)
TGATCGGCGGCTACGAGCTCAGCCATTACCGCAAAGGTGTGAAAGTTCGCGCTAAAACCGATGCGCTGGATGCTCGGTTGTTGGCTCGCTACTTGAACAACGAAGGCCACCAGTTGCACCCGTGGACTCCGCCTTCGCCCCTGTATTGCCGTCTTATAAGCCTTTTCCGGCGCCGGGCAGCCTTGGTCCAGGCGCGTGTCAGCCTCAAGCAAAGTTGGTCCAACGAACCGTTGCTCAAAACGGCGTTTGAGCACCAGATAAAGGCCATGCAACGACTGGAAATCTTGCTCGAGAAAACAATCCAGACGCAGTTGGAAGCAGCTGGCTTGGGCGCTCAGCTCAAGCGTTGCATGAAAGTCGAAGGCATTGGCCTATTGAGCGGTGCCCGTTTGCTCACGTCGTTTCAGCGTGGAGATTTCAGAAATGCCGATGCCTTCATCGCTTTTCTGGGCCTAGACCTGCGTATATCGGATTCTGGGAAAAAGAAGGGACGCCGCTGCTTGTCTAAGCGAGGTGACCCAGAGGCACGTCGATTGATGCATAACGCCGCGATGTCGGCGAGGCGCACAGCGGCATGGAAGGGTTTTTATGAGGCACTGAGGGCCCGGGGACTCAGCACAACCGAAGCATTAGTGGCACTGGCCCGCAAGCTTGCCCGAGTGGTATTCGCCCTGCTGAAGAACCAGAGCGAATACTTACCGAAAGGCATTTAAGGGGTAGCCCCGTACCATAGAATCTCCCACA
>NZ_MUOA01000069.1:0-716 GCF_002001065.1 Pseudomonas sp. A25(2017)
ATTGCTCCGTGGGCAGCCGCGAAGGGCCATCCATGGCCCAGCGCGGCTAACCCGGCATCCATGCCGGGTTGCCCACTGCGCAACACCTTCGTTCAGCCATCGTGGTTAACGGGGCGCTGAGATCAACGACCATCACGAGGCGGCCTAACAGCCGACCTGGTTCTTGGTGGGGTCGCGTTTCTTCTGTGGGAGCGGGCTTGCTCGCGAAGGCGGTGTCGCAGTCGATGAAGATGTTGGATGGGCCGGCCTCTTCGCGAGCAAGCCCGCTCCCACAGGAGGTCTGTGTTGGATATGGATTTTGTATTCGCTGAAGATTGAATGTGCGCGAGCCTGCTCGCGATGGCGGTGGCTCAGTCACATGGATATTGGGCTTGCTGGCCTCATCGCGAGCAGGCTCGCTCCCACAGGAGGTCTGTGTTGGATATGAATTTTGTGTCCGCTGAAGATCGAATGTGGGAGCGAGCCTGCTCGCGAAGGCGGTGGTTCAGTCGCATGGATGCTGGGCTTGCTGGCCTCATCGCGAGCAAGCTCGCTTGTATGGTAGGACTTGAAGGGAGGAGGAGGGACAAAGCTCGATTCTGACTGTTCGCGCAGTACAGACCGTGGGAGATTTCACCCCTCCTCCTTTCACCCAAGCGCCGATAAAGAATGCATCTGGCCTAGACCGACGATAGGAACAAGCCTGCGCCTCTGGGTGAACCCTTCAAGTGTTCAAA
>NZ_MUOA01000041.1:0-615 GCF_002001065.1 Pseudomonas sp. A25(2017)
CGCCGATGCATCCGGGCTGCTGCCGTCGCTGAGGTTTTTCTCCTGCAATGACAACTCACCGCCTTCGGTGTCGAGGCCGGTGATGATCACCGGGTCGTCGTTGTTGTGCACTTGCAGCACCAGATTGGCGGTGCTGGTGTCGCCGTCGGCATCGGTCAGGGTGTAGGTGAAGGTTTCGCTGCCATTGCCACCACCGTGCAAGCCTTTGAAATCGGCATCAGCGGTGTTGAGGGTGTAGGTGTAGGAACCGTCGGCGTTGAGCACCAGGGTGCCGTAAGTGCCGGTGAACGTGCCGGGGGTGATTGGGCCGGACGCCACATGGTCCGCACCTTGGGTGTCGTTGGTCAACACGCTGCCGGTCAGGGTCAGGTTGGTTTCCGAAGCCGTGCTGGCGTTGCTGTCGTCCACGGCTTTAGGCAGGTCGTCGACGATGTTCACGTCCAGGTTGCCGTTGGCCGTGGTGCCGTTGTCGTCGGTGACGACGACCGCAAATTGTTCGCTGAGGCTGTTGGCGCCGTTGGCGTTTGGATGGGCTTCATTGTCCAGCAGCGTGTAGCTGTAGCTGACCACGCCGGTGGTGGCGTTGTAGCCGGTGATGGTCAGCGTATTACCCAG
>NZ_MUOA01000019.1:0-605 GCF_002001065.1 Pseudomonas sp. A25(2017)
GCCGGCCAACCTGATCGCCACCGCCGGTTGCGTCGCGCTGTGGGGTTACTTGCTGTACCAGGGCGTGATCGATCCGCTGGGCGGCATCAACACCTTGTGGCCGCTGTTCGGCATCTCCAACCAGATGCTGGCCGGTATCGCCCTGATGCTCGCCACCGTGGTCCTGATCAAGATGAAGCGCCAGCGCTACGTCTGGGTCACGCTGCTGCCGGCGAGCTGGCTGCTGATCTGCACCACCACTGCGGGCCTGATCAAGCTGTTCGACGCCAACCCGGCGATCGGCTTCCTGGCCCTGGCACGAAAATACAACGATGCCCTGGCCGCCGGCCAGATCCTGGCTCCGGCCAAGAGCATCGAGCAGATGCAGCACGTGGTGTTCAACGCCTACACCAACGCAACGCTGACGGTGTTGTTCCTGTTCGTGGTCTTCAGCATCCTGTTCTACGCGCTCAAGGTCGGCATCGCCGCCTGGGGCACCAAGGAACGCACGGACAAAGAAGCGCCATTCCAGGCCCTGCCAGACGCTTGATAGAGGATTGCAACGATGTTCAATGACTTGAGTCGCCTGGGTAAATACCTCGGTCAGGCCGCCCGCCTGATGGTCG
>NZ_MUOA01000018.1:0-598 GCF_002001065.1 Pseudomonas sp. A25(2017)
GTAGCTAGTCTAACCTTCGGGGGGACGGTTACCACGGTGTGATTCATGACTGGGGTGAAGTCGTAACAAGGTAGCCGTAGGGGAACCTGCGGCTGGATCACCTCCTTAATCGACGACCGCAGCTGCTCCATGAGCTCCCACACGAATTGCTTGATTCATTGAAGAAGACGATAGAAGCAGCTTTAAGCTCCAAGCTGATAGCTCACAGCTAACAGTTACAAGCTCGAAATTGGGTCTGTAGCTCAGTTGGTTAGAGCGCACCCCTGATAAGGGTGAGGTCGGCAGTTCGAATCTGCCCAGACCCACCAATTTTGTAATGGGGCCATAGCTCAGCTGGGAGAGCGCCTGCCTTGCACGCAGGAGGTCAGCGGTTCGATCCCGCTTGGCTCCACCATAAACTGCTTCTGAAAGCTTAGAAATGAGCATTCCATCAAAGTGATGGTGAATGTTGATTTCTAGTCTTTTGATTAGATCGTTCTTTAAAAATTTGGGTATGTGATAGAAAGATAGACTGAACGTTACTTTCACTGGTAACGGATCAGGCTAAGGTAAAATTTGTGAGTGGCTCTCAGAGCCAGATCGAATTTTCGGTGAAGAC
>NZ_MUOA01000016.1:0-581 GCF_002001065.1 Pseudomonas sp. A25(2017)
GACATTCGCCGAAAATTCGATCTGGCTCTGAGAGCCACTCACAAATTTTACCTTAGCCTGATCCGTTACCAGTGAAAGTAACGTTCAGTCTATCTTTCTATCACATACCCAAATTTTTAAAGAACGAACTAGTCAAAGACTAGAAATCAACATTCACCATCGTACCGATGGAATGCTCATTTCTAAGCTTTATACAATCGAAGCAGTAGTGGTGGAGCCAAGCGGGATCGAACCGCTGACCTCCTGCGTGCAAGGCAGGCGCTCTCCCAGCTGAGCTATGGCCCCGTATTTCTACAGGCGTTTCCCACACAAAATTGGTGGGTCTGGGCAGATTCGAACTGCCGACCTCACCCTTATCAGGGGTGCGCTCTAACCAACTGAGCTACAGACCCAATTTCGGGCTGCTTCTTTCGTCTTCTTCAATGAATCAAGCAATTCGTGTGGGAGCTCATGAAGCAGCTGCGGTCGTCGATTAAGGAGGTGATCCAGCCGCAGGTTCCCCTACGGCTACCTTGTTACGACTTCACCCCAGTCATGAATCACACCGTGGTAACCGTCCCCCCGAAGGTTAGACTAGCTAC
>NZ_MUOA01000118.1:0-556 GCF_002001065.1 Pseudomonas sp. A25(2017)
AGACTTCGATTTCCCGGCTACCCAAACCTCCTCTGTGGGAGCAAAGCTTGCTCGCGAAGAGGCCGGTACATCCAGCATCCTTGCAAGCTGACCCACCGCTATCGCGAGCAAGCTTTGCTCCCACAGGCTTTGCTCTTGAAAGCTTGCAAATAATTGGAGGCATGTCGAAATCCAGGCATAAAAAGGCACCCTTCGGGGTGCTTTTTTGTGCCCCTATTTTATGCCCCATCCCAGCTCCCACACTGGATCTGCGGCAGACTTCGATTTCCCGGCTACACAAACCTCCTCTGTGGGAGCAAAGCTTGCTCGCGATGACAGCGGCACATCCAGCATTGATGCAAGCTGACCCACTGCTATCGCGAGCAAGCTTTGCTCCCACAGGTTTTGCTCTTGAAAACTTGCAAATAATTGGAGGCATGTCGAAATCCAGGCATAAAAAGGCACCCTTCGGGGTGCTTTTTTGTGCCCCTATTTTATGCCCCATCCAGCTCCCACACTGGATCTGCGGCAGACTTCGATTTCCCGGCTACCCAAACCTCCTCTGTGGGAGCAAAGC
>NZ_MUOA01000015.1:0-535 GCF_002001065.1 Pseudomonas sp. A25(2017)
TGGCAAGGATGTTGAATGTGCCGCCGCCATCGCGAGCAAGCTCAGCTCCCACAGTTTTCCGGGGTGATCATGAAATTCGAGCTACACCCTGGATCCTCTGTGGGAGCAAAGCTTGCTCGCGATAGCGGAGGGTCAGCTGGCAAGGATGTTGAATGTGCCGCCGCCATCGCGAGCAAGCTCAGCTCCCACAGTTTTCCGGGGTGATCATGAAATTCGAGCTACACCCTGGATCCCCTGTGGGAGCGAGCCTGCTCGCGATAGCGGTGGGTCAGCTTGCGATGATGTTGAATGTGCCGCCGCCATCGCGAGCAAGCTCAGCTCCCACAGTTTTCCGGGGTGATCATGAAATTCGAGCTACACCCCGAATCCCTGTGGGAGCGAGCCCGCTCGCGATAGCGGAGGGTCAGCTGGCAAGGATGTTGAATGTGCCGCCGCCATCGCGAGCAAGCTCAGCTCCCACAGTTTTCCGGGGTGATCATGAAATTCGAGCTACACCCTGGATCCCCTGTGGGAGCGAGCCTGCTCGCGATAGCGG
>NZ_MUOA01000014.1:0-524 GCF_002001065.1 Pseudomonas sp. A25(2017)
GGCAAAGTCGAAGTCAGCATCGATCAAGCGACTGGCGGCAACTACGAAAAACTGGTTCCGAGCACTACCCCGGCGGTGACTGACGTTACCGACACCATCGACACCTCGACTGTCAGCCTGACCGCAACGTCCACCGTCGCTGAAGGCGGGACTGTGGTTTACACCGCCTCGGTCAATGCACCCGTGACCGAAGCTCCGTTGGTTATCACCCTGTCGAACGGCCAGACCATTACTATCCCAGTCGGCGCCAGCTCCGCTTCGGTGAACTTCGTTACACCAAACGACGCCCTCGCCGGCGGCGATAACCTGAGCGTCAAGATTGACGACGCCCAGGGCGGCAACTACGAAAAACTGGACATCGATGGCACGCCTGCCGACACCACCGTTACCGACGTGCAGGACACTACCGGCCTGACGCTCTCGGCAACTGACACTGTCGCCGAAGGTGGCTCCATCGTTTACACCGCGACCCTGACCAACGCCGCTGGCTCGCCAGTGACCGTGACCCTGAGCAACGGCGCGGT
>NZ_MUOA01000022.1:0-520 GCF_002001065.1 Pseudomonas sp. A25(2017)
TGCCTGTGCCGATGATGTTGGATGTATCGCCGTCATCGCGAGCAAACTCGGCTCCCACACTGGTTTTCGAGCGTTCACAGATCAGGCGCTCACCATAGATCCCCTGTGGGAGCGAGCTTGCTCGCGATGGCGGTGTGTCTGTGCCAATGATGTTGGATGTATCGCCGTCATCGCGAGCAGGCTCGGCTCCCACACTGGTTTTCGAGCGTTCACAGATCAGGCTCTCACCATAGATCCCCTGTGGGAGCTGAGCTTGCTCGCGATAGCGGCGTGCCTGTGCCGATGATGTTGGATGTGCCGCCGTCATCGCGAGCAAGCTCGACTCCCACACTGGTTTTCGAGCGTTCACAGATCAGGCGCTCACCATAGATCCCCTGTGGGAGCTGAGCTTGCTCGCGATAGCGGCGTGCCTGTGCCGATGATGTTGGATGTATCGCCGTCATCGCGAGCAAGCTCGGCTCCCACACTGGTTTTCGAGCGTTCACAGATCAGGCGCTCACCATAGATCCCCTGTGGGGGA
>NZ_MUOA01000073.1:0-157762 GCF_002001065.1 Pseudomonas sp. A25(2017)
AGTGGGCAACCCGGCATGGATGCCGGGTTAGCCGCGCTGGGCCATGGATGGCCCTTCGCGGCGGCCCACGGAGCAATGCCTTCGTTCAGGCATGCCGAGCCTAAGCGAGGCACCGAGTGGTGGGGCAGGAGCGCTTTGGTTACTTTCGCGCTTTTCGAAAGTGACCCGCCGTCAGGGCGGAACCTTAAGTGGCCGTTACCGCAGAAACGGATATACACCCCGCCCCCAAAATCCCACCCAGCTCAACGGCTAAACAGGAAAATCCGTCTGAGGTGCAGCCGAATCGCTAGCAGGTGCAGTTTGGAAATCACACCCATCAATGCTCCACCCCAACACTTCCAGCGCATCGCAACCATCCTGCAACAACAGATGCGCGGCGTTGGCGAAATGCTCCAGGTCATAGCCTTCGGCGTTTTTCATGCATAGACAGGAAACGCTGTTGAGCAAGTCTCGAGCGGCTTTGATGCGATGCGAAGCCGTTTCCAAAAGATCGGAAGCGCCAGCTTCTGTGTCGATAAACAGTGTGGCACCGGCGCTGGTATTTGCTTGAAGGGGATGGTACTTGATCATCGGGTTGCTCTCTTGAGTTGGGAGCTACCACCGCTCGCGGCTAAACGAATGTGGGTGGCAGCTGTACGCGGGTTAGCCGACCGGACAAGAGAATCCGGCACACCCGAAGATGTCCCCCGCACAGCCGCCATAAATGTAAAACACAGGCAGCAAAAAGCGCCGCCATTGGGGGCGCTCGTGCACTCTTGTTCGACCGGCTAAGATCGATCACCGATTTGTCGGTGACGAGAGAACTATAGGCGAGGCCCTAACGATACAACGCTGATTTTCCGTATCTCGGATACCATCCTACGCGAAACACAGAATGGGTTTACAAAGCTCAATTTTGATCGGCCGGAAGCCTACCATCGCGAGCCCAATCTGTATCGAGCAGTTGGTCAGTTGCACTTTCGAATGAGCGCTGCCGGACAACCTCAAGTCTTCATCCCAACAGTTTAAACAAGGCATCCGCCGGCAGTGATTGCCCCGTCAAATACTGGTCAAACAGAAAGGTCCGTGCGGGCTGTAAGGCAAAGCCTCGAACCATGAAAGCCAACGAACCAACACGCTGATCGCAGCACCAGCAGCCTACAAATTTCATCCGCCGAATCTTTCCCACGGCGAGGAGATGGCTGGCATCGCCGCCCAGGGTGAAATTTTTAAAGTGCGACCTCCTTCATGAGAGGTCACATTCGATGCGAACCCAACATTCATTCCTGCCTCAACATCTCGCGCTGGCAATAGCCTTGGCGCTTGGCTGTGCCGAGGTTTCGATGGCCCAGTCAGTTGCCGGGGAAGCCCGCCCCGTTGAAACAACCGCCCAAATGCAAGCCCGCCTCAAGACGTTCATGGATCCTTCAGCGGATACGAAACGTGAAAATGTCACCAATGCCCGCGAAACACCCTTGTTGAAGGACAACAGCAATGATCTGGTGATCGTAAGCAAGCAAGGCAAACTTTTCGGGCTCACCGACGGTGGCGGAGGTACCAATGTCTTGCTATTGGATGCTGCCGAGGGAGGCGCATTAGGCGAAACACGCAACTTCCAGGATTCGTATTTCAAGCAAGGTGAATGGTCAAACGGCGGTGCTTTCAACGGAGGAAGCCTGGTCGATTCGAAGGCCAGGCTGACCAACACCGGCCAGATTACGGGCGCGGTGCACGTTCTCGGCGTATTCGATAACCGCGGTACCGTGGCCGGACCTGTGCTTGTCGGGAAGAAGGGTACGTTCGTCGGTAACGGGACGGTCGACACGCTGGATGTCACGGGCCTGATGGAAGTCGGACCAGAACTGGGTGCCCCTTCGGTTATCAACGATCTCAAGTTTTCCAGGAGCGCAACGCTGGTTTATGGGATTGATGCAGAGAAAGGCAGCGCCATGATCAAGGTTGGCGGTACAGCCACCTTGGGTAATGCGACGCTGAAAATCATCTCTGTATCGGGCGAACCCACCGAAGCCGGCAAGCACGTCGTGATCAAGGCGGACAAGATCGATAGTAAGTTTGGGAAGGTCATCAATGAACTCGCTTTCATGACGGCTACACCGGACTACACCACGGAGAAACAAGTGGGACTGGTCCTCGCTCGCAACGAGGTGCTCCTTGAGAAAGCCACGGTAAATCCCAACGGCCAAGAATTTGTAAGCGCTATCCCGACGCCGCAATCAGCCAAACCATCGCCGCCAGCACCTAGCGGCACTTCAGCGCCAGTACCATCCCCAGCCGCCAAGCCGCAAGCCACTCGCCCAACGTCAAAACTCCCCGAACCACCAAAAATTGCCAGTACCGCGCCAACACCTGCGGCTCAATCGTCGGCCACCCAACCTGTGCCCAAACCCAACGCCGCCATCAACGCCCTGCTTGGCACCAACCTGACCACCGCCGCCGATGCCATCGACCAACTGGGCGGTTATGACACCGCCGACCTGGGCAATGTCACCCTGAGCAGTGTCGCGCCGATCAGCACGGGAATGCTCTCGGCCATGAGCCGGAGAAGTCCGGCGGATGGGTACGACAACGGCCAAGTCTGGGTCCAGGCCATCGGCAACAGCGGTAGCCTCGCCAAGCAATTGGGAAACTTTGCTCTCAAGCATTCGACAAAAGGTTTGATGCTGGGAACTGATTGGGCTGTCAGCCCCGATTGGCGGCTGGGCATCATCGGCAGCAAGACCCAGACGCGGATGGACAGTTATCAGTTCGACGGTGCCCTGGACAGTTGGCTCGCAGGCGCTTACGCCTTGCGCCAGGAAGGTTCGCTGGCGCTGCGCCTGGGCGCTGTCTATGGCAGTCATGACGGCAGCACCAAGCGCCACGTTGCCTTCAACGGATTCAGGGATCGCTTGAAGGGTCGTTACGATGCCACGACACAGCAGGTCTTTGGACAGATCGGCTACAACCTGGATGTTGGACATTTCGATATCGAACCCTATGTCCAAGTGGGTTACCAGCGCTATCAACGCGATGCCTATACCGAAAAAGGTGGGGACGCCGCGTTGCTGTACAACGGCCAGGCACAGGAACACTACAGCAGCGACCTCGGCCTGCGCCTCGCCCGTCCTTTGATTTTCGACCGAGGCATGCGGTTGACGCCGCGACTGGATGTCGGCTGGAAGCACCTGTATGGCGACGTAAGGGGCACCTCACATCAGCGTATGGCTAGCGGAAGTGGCATCTATACCGTCGAAGGTATCGAGTTGGACCGTGACAGCCTGCTCCTGGAAGCGGGGCTGGACCTGGCCGTTTCGCCCCGGCACACCCTGGGATTGAGCTACAACGGCGAAACAGGCCAGGACAACCGCAACGGTGCACTCATGGGCCAGTGGCGAATGATGTTCTGACAGGCAAAAAAAAAGGGGAGCACATGCCCCCCCGAGGTTAAAGCGTTGTATCGAGGCTGTTTACTCAGCCTTCGATCTCGATCAGGATCTCGCCCGGGTTGACCCGGTCGCCCTTGGCTACATGAATCGCGGTGACCTTGCCGGCGATGGCCGCCTGCACTTCGGTTTCCATCTTCATGGCTTCGGTGATCAGCACTGCTTGACCGGCCTTCACCACGTCGCCTTCCTTGACCAGCACATCAACGATGTTGCCCGGCATGGTGGTGCTGACATGGCCCGGTGCAGTGGCTTGCTTGCGCTTGCTGCTGCCGCCACTGACAAATTCATTGAGCGGTTCGAACACGACCTCTTCCGGCATGCCATCGATGGACAGGTAGAAGTGACGCTTGCCTTCGGCCTTGACGCCCACACCGGTGATGTCGACGCGGTAGGTTTCGCCGTGAACGTCGATGACGAACTCGGTCGGCACGCCTTCGCCGCCCGCCGAGCTCACGCTGCCCGCCTCGGGGATTGGCATCAGCACTTCCGGGGTCAGGGTGCCGGCTTCGCGTTCTTCGAGGAACTTGCGACCGATGTCCGGGAACATGGCGTAGGTCAGTACGTCCTCTTCGGACTTGGCCAGCGCACCGATTTCACCGCGCAGCTTGGTCATTTCCGGCTTGAGCAAATCGGCCGGACGCACGTCGATCACCTCTTCGCTGCCGATGGCCTGGCGACGCAGCTTCTCGCTCACCGAGCCTGGCGCCTTGCCGTAACCGCCCTGCAGATAGAGCTTCACTTCGTTGGTGATGGTCTTGTAGCGCTCACCGGCCAACACGTTGAAGAATGCCTGGGTACCGACGATCTGCGAGGTCGGGGTCACCAGCGGCGGGAAGCCGAGGTCTTCGCGCACGCGCGGGATCTCCGCCAGCACTTCGTTCATCCGGTTCAGTGCGCCCTGCTCTTTCAACTGGTTGGCGAGGTTGGAGATCATCCCGCCCGGCACCTGGTTGACCTGGACGCGGGTGTCCACCGCGGTGAACTCGCTTTCGAACTGGTGGTACTTCTTGCGCACGGCGTAGAAGTACAGGCCGATTTCCTGGAGCAGTTCCAGGCTCAGGCCGGTGTCGAACTCACTGCCCTTGAGGGCCGCGACCATCGACTCGGTGCCCGGATGGCTGGTGCCCCAGGCGAAGCTGGAGATCGCGGTGTCGATGTGATCGGCGCCGTTTTCGATCGCCTTGAGCTGGCACATCGCGGCCAGGCCGGCGGTGTCGTGGGAGTGGATGAACACCGGCAACGATTGCTCGGCCTTCAGCGCTTTCACCAGCTCGCCAGTGGCGTATGGGGTCAGCAGGCCGGCCATGTCCTTGATCGCCACCGAGTCGCAACCCATGGCTTCCATCTGCTTGGCCTGGGCCACGAACGCGTCGATGGTGTGCACCGGGCTGGTGGTGTAGGCGATGGTGCCCTGGGCGTGCTTGCCGGCAGCCTTCACCGCTTCGATGGCGACCTTCAGGTTACGCACGTCGTTCATCGCATCGAAAATACGGAACACGTCGATGCCGTTGACCGCAGCCTTGGCCACGAACGCCTTGACCACGTCATCGCTGTAATGGCGGTAGCCCAGCAGGTTCTGGCCGCGCAGGAGCATTTGCAGACGGGTGTTGGGCAGCGCCGCGCGCAGTTGGCGCAGGCGCTCCCACGGGTCTTCTTTCAGGAAGCGCACGCAAGCGTCGAATGTCGCGCCGCCCCACACTTCCAGCGACCAATAGCCGACCTTGTCGAGCTTGTCGCAGATCGGCAGCATGTCTTCGGTGCGCATGCGGGTGGCGAGCAGCGATTGGTGGGCGTCGCGCAGGATTGTGTCGGTAACAAAGATCTTCTTGGACATGGTCATAGTTCCTTACAGGCCTGCGTGGGCGGCAATGGCGGCGGCGATGGCCAGGGCCAGCTCTTCGGGTTTGCGCTTGATCGAGTAGTTGGTCAGTTCAGGGTGGCTTTCAACGAAGCTGGTATTGAACTGGCCGCTGCGGAATTCCGGATTGCGCAGAATCTCCTGGTAATACGCGGCGGTGGTCTTGACCCCCTGCAGGCGCATGTCATCCAGGGCCCGCAGGCCACGGTCCATCGCTTCTTCCCAGGTCAACGCCCAGACCACCAGTTTCAGGCACATCGAATCGTAGAACGGCGGAATGGTGTAGCCGGTGTAGATCGCCGTGTCGGTGCGCACACCCGGGCCGCCAGGGGCGTAATAGCGGGTGATCTTGCCGAAGCTGGGCAGGAAGTTGTTTTTCGGGTCCTCGGCGTTGATGCGGAACTGCAACGCAAAGCCACGGTGCTGGATGTCTTCCTGCTTGACCGACAGCGGCAACCCGGAGGCGATGCGGATCTGTTCGCGAACAATGTCGATACCGGTGATTTCTTCGGTGATGGTGTGTTCCACCTGCACCCGGGTGTTCATCTCCATGAAGTACACCTCGCCTTCGGCGAGCAGGAACTCCACGGTGCCGGCATTCTCGTAGCCCACGGCCTTGGCGGCACGCACCGACAGGTCGCCGATGTAGGCACGCTGCTCGGGGGTCAGCTGCGGGCTCGGGGCAATTTCGATCAGCTTCTGGTTGCGGCGCTGGATCGAGCAGTCCCGTTCGAACAGGTGCACCACGTTGCCGAAACTGTCACCGAGGATCTGCGCTTCGATGTGCTTGGGATTGACGATGCACTTTTCCAGGAACACTTCCGCCGAACCGAATGCCTTGGTGGCTTCGGAAATGACCCGCGGGAAGGCCTGTTCGAGTTCTTCGCGGCTGTTGCAGCGACGGATACCACGACCGCCGCCGCCGGACGTGGCCTTGAGCATCACCGGGTAACCGATGCGATCACCTTCGGTCAGCGCTTCTTCAATGCCCGCCACGTTGCCTTCGGTGCCCGGCGTGACCGGCACACCGGCCTTGATCATGCTGCGGCGCGCTTCGGTCTTGTCGCCCATGCGGCGAATGACTTCTGCCGAAGGGCCAATGAATTTGATGCCGCGTTCAGCGCAGATGTCTGCCAGTTCGGCGTTTTCCGAGAGGAAACCGTAGCCGGGGTGCAAGGCATCACAGCCGGTTTCCACCGCCAGGTTCACCAGTTTGCGCGGGTTGAGGTAGCCGGCCAGCGGATCGGCGCCGATGCTGTGGGCCTCGTCCGCACGCTTGACGTGCAGCGCATGGCGGTCCGCGTCGGAGTAGACCGCGACCGAGCGAATGCCCATCTCGGCGCAAGCGCGCACGATGCGGACGGCAATCTCACCACGGTTGGCGATCAGGATCTTTGTTATCAATTGGAGGTTCCCTTGAGCCGGTGATACCACGGCCTGGGGTCCAGGCCGACGCGTGACCAGATGTAACAATTGGTCGCAGCCCCACACTAGTCCTGGCTGTTGATTAACAAAAATGAATAATTATTGGGTCATGCATAAGCAAAGACTTATAGTTGCGCTATCCGTCTCGGCCCAGGGTGCTTGAAAGATGCGTAAGTCATTGATGCGTATGACATTACGTCAATTGCAGATTTTCAACGAGGTGTGCGACCTGAGGTCCTACAGCCGTGCAGCTGATGAAATGTCTCTCACACAACCGGCCGTCAGCCTACAGATTCGTTCCCTGGAAGAGCTGATTGGCCAACCGCTGTTTGAGTATGTTGGCAAAAAGCTCTACATGACCGAAGCCGCCGAAGCCCTGCAACGTGCCAGCCGGGACATCTTCGGACGCCTGGAAAACCTCGACATGCAGCTCTCGGACATGCAGGGTTCGCTGCAAGGCCAATTGAAGCTGGCGGTGGAGTCCAGCGCCAAGTACTTCGTCCCGCACCTGTTCGCCGCGTTCAAGCGCCAGCATCCGGAGGTCAACCTGAACCTCACGGTGGTCAATCGCGGCCAGGTCATCCGTCGGCTCTCGGACAACCGTGACGACTTGGTGATCATGTCCATGGTGCCCCAGGACATGGGCCTGGAATTCCTGCCCTTTCTCAACAACCCCATCGTCGCCGTGGCGCCGCCCGATCATCCGTTGTGCCACATGGGCCCGCTGCGCTTGCAGGACCTGGAGCCCTATACGCTGCTGTTGCGCGAACCGGGGTCCGGCACGCGACTGGCCTGCGAGGAGTATTTCAAGGAGAAACGGGGGCATTTCACCCAGACACTGGAGGTGGCGTCGGCGGAGGCCCAGCGCGAGTGTGTAGTGGCCGGGCTGGGCGTGGCGCTGTTGACGCGCCACGCCGTGAGCCGGGAACTGTCGTCCGGCGCACTCATCGAGTTGCCGGTGGAGGAATTGCCGCTGTACCGCAGCTGGTGCCTGGTGCAAGCCAGGGCCAAACGCCTGTCACCGGTGGCTCACGCCTTCCTGGCATTCGTTCGCGGCGAGCGCGCTCAGATCATCGGCCTGGTTGAGCGTTTCGACGGGAAGCCGCCGGCGTTGCCTGCCAGTAATTGAACTCTGCCGCGTCAGGAAACTCGCTGATCTCGGCCAGGAGCTGGCGCTGTTCATAGCGGTCTTCGATGGCACGACGGAACGCCATGCGGCGCTGGTCTTCCTGCTGACGACGGGTTTTGACGGCGCTGCGTTCTTCGTAGGACTGGGTCATGTCGAGACTCCCAAGACGTATACGGGAGCTTTACGATGACGGCGCGGGATGACGGTTTGGCGGCGCGTGCGTTACAGAACGATGAATTCGGGCAAACGATCCCTGTGGCGAGGGAGCTTGCTCCCTCGCCACAAAAGCCCCTCGACCTCAGGGCTTGGGATTCAGTCGTCCAGCGCCTTCACCGACTTGGGCGACAGCCGCAGGCTGCGAAGGCTGCGCTTCACGCTCTTGAGATGGTTGACCAGGCTTGGACCACGGGCCATGGCGACACCCATTGCCAGCACGTCGATCACCACCAGGTGGGCGATGCGCGAGGTCAGCGGCGTGTAGATCTCGGTGTCTTCATGGACGTCGATGGCCAGGTTGACCGTGGACAGTTCCGCCAATGGCGTCTGGCTCGGACACAAGGTGATCAGCGAGGCACCGCTTTCGCGCACCAGGTTCGCGGTGATCAGCAAGTCCTTGGAACGCCCCGACTGGGAAATGCAGATCGCCACATCGGTGGGTTTCAAGGTCACCGCTGACATGGCCTGCATGTGCGGGTCGGAATAGGCCGCAGCCGTCAGCAGCAACCGGAAGAACTTGTGCTGGGCATCGGCTGCTACCGCGCCCGAGGCGCCGAAGCCATAAAACTCGACACGCTGGGCCTGGGACATGGCCGTGACGGCTTTTTGCAACGCCACCGGGTCGAGCTTCTCGCGAACCTCCATCAGCGTATGCAGGGTCGTGTCGAAGATTTTCAGGCTGTAGTCCGCCACTGAATCGTCTTCGTGGATCGCAAACTGACCGAAGCTCGCGCCGGCGGCCAGGCTTTGCGCCAGCTTGAGTTTCAGGTCCTGGAAACCCGAGCAACCGATGGCCCGGCAGAAACGCACGATGGTCGGTTCGCTGATGCCGACGCTGTGGGCAAGATCGGCCATGGAGCTATGCATCACGGCCGCAGGATCAAGCAGTACGTGATCGGCGACTTTCAGCTCCGACTTGCGTAGCAAGTGGCGTGACTGGGCGATGTGTTGCAACAGGTTCAAGGGACTGGACTCTTGTTATGGGCAGATGCCGGGATGTAGCAAGCTTGTAGTTATACTACAAGAATTGGCTTTTTGCCCGTCCAAAACGTAACTGGATTGCCGCGCTGCCCCTTTGTTTTGGCCGAGGATCCCCCGATGTAGCAGCTTGTGCCGTAGCGCAAACCTTCAACGCTGCCGATCCGCTGATTTCCAGGCCCGTCCTGGGCTTTCAACGCGGGGAAAATCGTCTATTGGTCAATAGCCAACACCTAAAGCAACTTGCTCCCCTCAACAATATCTTCCAGTAACAATAGACAGTAGATCTTAAAACAGAACCAAGTAAGCCATCGGAAACTCATTTCTCCTTACAATACCAACCGCAATTGAGCAGACACTCTCAAGTCAAAGTAGATATATTGGCTCCCGCAGGACGCAATCAACTTAACTACAGGAGTTACAACCATGAAAATCACGACTAAAGATTGGACCGCACAAATCGACCGCATGCCAGGTGCCGCATCTTTCCGCACCTTTGGCACCGTCACTGTAGCCAATAGCGGCGTTACCCCGACGCTGGTACGCAGCGACCTACAGGACAAGTCCTTTGACCTGCGACTGGAATTGAAACTTGAACATTCCGATGGAGTTTCACTGCAAGTACTGACCGACAAGTTCGTTGAATACAAAGAGCTGGGCGACTCCAATGTCACTGGCGTCAGTATCTTTTTCGAAGGCCAGTTACTGCACCACATCGATGACGTGCTAATCACTAACTAAGCGTAGACCCCATAACTTTCCGTCAGACGACTTCGTTGCCTGACGGGAAGTTATCGTTGCGGTTCAGGCTCATTCAACCAGGTGTTGCGCCCGCAACAACCCAGCCAACCCTTCAGCCTCCACCGGCCGGCTGATCAGATACCCTTGAACCTCATCGCAACGTTCGTTCCTGAGGAATTCGAGCTGCTCCTGCCGCTCGACGCCTTCGGCCACGACCTTGAGCGACAGCCCATGGGCCATTGCAATGATTGCCCGGGTAATTGCCGCATCCACACTGCCCTCACCCAACCCGCGAATGAACGCCTGGTCGATCTTCACGTAATCCACCGGGATGCGCTTGAGGTAGCTCAGCGATGAGTAGCCGGTGCCAAAATCGTCGATCGCCAGCTTGACTCCAAGGTCCCGCAATTGCTGGAACGTGGCGATGATGTGTTCAACGCTGTCGAGCAGTTGGCTCTCGGTCAGTTCCAGCTCCAGGTATTGCGGGGCCAGACCGGTTTCTTCCAGTACCTGCCGCACCAGGCTGACCAGCTTGCCCTGGCGCAGTTGATGCACCGACAGATTGACGGACACCCTGATCGGCGCGAGCCCCTGGCGCTGCCATTCGCATGCCTGCCAACAAGCCTGGCGCAACACGAATTCGCCAATCGGCCCGATCAACCCGGTCTCTTCGGCCAGGCCAATGAAATCCCCCGGCGGTACCCGGCCCATGGCCGGATGATCCCAACGCACCAACGCCTCGGCGGCGTTCAGGCGACCGGTCGCCAGGCACAGTTTTGGTTGATAAAAGACCTTCAGTTGTTGCTCTTCCAAGGCCTTGCGCAGCTGATTCTCCAGTTGCAGGCGCTCCAGCGTGCTGGCCTGGAGGCTATCGGTGTAGAACTGGAAGTTGTTGCCCCCCAAATGCTTGGCATGCTGCATAGCCATGTTCGCCTGGCTGACCAGTGTGGCAATTTCCCGCGTATTGTCGGGCAACAAGCTGATGCCAATCGAGGCACTGAGCACCAGTTCATGGCCTTCGATGGTCAGCGGCACACGCAGTTTGGCGGCCAGCCGGGTCGCCACCCGCGCCAGGCTTGAAAGGTTGCCATAGGCATCGAACAACACCGCAAACTCATCGCCCGATAACCGGGCGATGGTATCCGCCTCGGGCAGCGCATTGATCAGGCGTCGTGCCATTTTCTGCAACAATTGGTCGGCGATGTCATGGCCGAGACTGTCGTTGAGCAATTTGAAACGGTCCAGGTTGATATGCAGCAACGCCAGGCTGCGCCGTCCGCCCTGGCGCACACGCTGATGAGCTTCGTGCAGGCGCTCGCGAAACAGCGAGCGATTGGCCAGCCCGGTCAGTTCATCGTAATGGGTCAGGTAGCGCATCCGTTCTTCGGATTCGCGGCGCGCCGAAAGATCGGCGAAGAAGCCCACGATATGGCTGACATTTCCCCGCGCATTGCGCACGACGTTCAGTTGCAGCCATTGCGGATACAACTCGCCGTTGGCACGTGCCTCTACCAACTCACCCTGCCAGGTGCCGTGCTGCTTGAGCGCTTGGCGAATGACGGGGTAATGCCGGCGCGCGTCGCGACTGCACGGCAGATCCACCACGTTGCGCCCGAGCATGTCATCGATATTGAAACCGGTGACCCGCGTGAACGCCTGATTGGCAGCGAGTAGCACGTAGTGGGGGTCGAAAATCACGATCCCTTCGCTGGCGGCTTCGAACACTGTGGCCGCCAGTTGCCGTTGCTGCTCGAGTTCCTTGCTGGCGCTGATGTCTCGCCGGGTGCCAACCATACGCAGCACCCGCCCGCTCATGCTGCGCTCCACGGCCCGGCCGCGGTCTTCGATCCAGACCCAGTGACCGTCGCCGTGACGCACACGGTATTCGATCTGGTAATCCTCGCTGCGGCCCTTGAGGTGTTCGACCAGGGCTCGCTTGAGCGCCGGCAGGTCTTGAGGGTGCAGGCGCGGAGTGAGGTGAGTGAGCATCGCCGTGATGTATTCGGGCTCCAGGCCGAAGAGCTCCTTGAGCTGGGTGTGATGGACTTCGTCAGTCTGCAGGTTCCAATCCCACAACCCCAGTTCACTGGCCTTGAGCGCCAGGGCCAGACGCGCCTCACTCTTGCTCAAGGCCTGGCTGGTGACCTCCAGTTCAAGACTGCGCTGCGCTACCCGCGCCTCCAGGCCCACCTGGGCCGCCCGCAGTTTTTCCTCGGCAGAACGACGCTGTTCGACCTCCCGGGCCAGCGCGTCGTTGAGCTGGGCGCTGCGGGTTTGCGCTTGCTGCAGGTGCTCGATCAGCGCCTGGTTCTGGAAGCGTCGCAACAGACTGCTTTGAATCAAGCGGTTGACTTGCCAGGCCACCACGCTCAACGAGACCAGCACAATCAGCCCAAGCCAGCCCCACCCGCGTTGCTGCTCATCGCCGCCCCAGAAGAGATAGCCGATGGCCGGTAACAGGCAGGGCAAGGTAAAGGACAGGAAGGCGGGAAGACTCACCGCGTAGGCCACGCTGGCGGACAGGGCCGCCGCGCCAATCAGGCCGAACACCCAGGCCTGCTGCTGGAAGCTGTCGGCCGGGACCAGCGCGATACCGGCCCCAGCCAGCGTCAGGCCAGTCATCGCGGAACCCAGCAAAAACATGCGCAACCAGATCGGGTGTGCCTGGCGGCTCGGCATCGCCGAATCGAAAGCCGCCACCTGGATCACCCGCAAGGCCACCAGTGACAGCAACCAGACGAGCCAGACGCTGACCAGGAAATAGCGCCGCGGCTCCCACAACAGCGCGGCGCAGACCAGACCGTTGAGCAACATGAACAGCGTAGGCAGCAGCGAGCCCTGATACAGCAGACGTGTGCGCTCGACCGCCATCTCCATGGCGTACTGCTTGCAGATGATCCGCGGCTCCACACAGGGGCCCGCCGGATCGGAATTGAGGGTCATTGGCACTGTTCTTGTTCTTATTCAGTAGAGCGTGGAGAACCCGAAACAAGCACCGAGCATACACAAGCCATGGGCCATCCCACACTGCCCCAGCTCATAAAAATACGGAAAAAGTCGCTATTTCATTGGCTCGCGCCCCTTCGAAGCGAGTCCCGCCAATGGCTGTAGCCTATGACCCGCCGGTCATCCACAACCGGTCTTTTATCGGCTGATGCAAAGCTCGGTTTGCCCGGGGTGACGCCGCACCCTAGAATGCCCCGATGCGCGATGATCTCTCCCTTCTGCTGAACTCCCTCAACGATGCCCAACGTCAGGCCGTAGCCGCCTCCGTGGGTCGTCAGTTGGTCCTGGCCGGTGCCGGCTCCGGTAAAACCCGAGTGCTGGTGCACCGTATCGCCTGGTTGATCCAGGTCGAGAACGCCTCGCCCCATTCGATCCTGTCGGTGACGTTCACCAACAAGGCCGCGGCCGAGATGCGCCATCGCATCGAGCAACTGATGGGCATCAACCCCGCCGGCATGTGGGTCGGCACGTTCCACGGCCTGGCGCACCGCTTGTTGCGGGCGCATTGGCAGGAGGCCGGGCTGAGCCAGACCTTCCAGATCCTGGACAGCGACGACCAGCAGCGCCTGGTCAAGCGGGTGATCCGCGAGCTGGGCCTGGACGAGCAGCGCTGGCCAGCCCGCCAGGCGCAATGGTTCATCAACGGCCAGAAAGACGAAGGCCTGCGCCCGCAACACATCCAGGCCAGCGGCGACCTGTTCCTGGCGACCATGCGCAGCATCTACGAAGCCTACGAGGCGGCGTGCCAGCGTGCCGGAGTCATCGACTTCTCCGAGCTGCTGCTACGGGCGCTGGACCTGTGGCGCGACCACCCAGGCCTGCTGGCCCATTACCAGAAGCGCTTCCGGCATGTACTGGTGGACGAATTCCAGGACACCAACGCCGTGCAATACGCCTGGTTGCGCCTGCTCGCCAAGGGCGGTGACAGCCTGATGGTGGTGGGTGACGACGACCAGTCGATCTACGGCTGGCGCGGCGCCAAAATCGAGAACATCCACCAATACTCGGCGGACTTCCCGGACGCCGAAGTCATCCGCCTGGAACAGAACTACCGCTCCACCGCCGGCATCCTCAAGGCCGCCAATGCCCTGATCGCCAACAACACCGGGCGCCTGGGCAAGGAATTGTGGACCGACGGCGGCGAAGGCGAGGCAATCAACCTCTACGCCGCCTTCAACGAACACGACGAAGCCCGCTACGTGGTGGAAACCATCGAAAGCGCGCTGAAAACCGGCCTGGCCCGCAGCGACATCGCCATCCTGTACCGTTCCAACGCCCAGTCACGGGTGCTCGAAGAGGCCTTGCTGCGCGAGCGAATCCCCTACCGCATCTACGGCGGCCAGCGCTTCTTCGAGCGTGCTGAAATCAAGAACGCCATGGCCTACCTGCGCTTGATCGAAGGTCGTGGCAACGATGCAGCCCTGGAGCGGGTGATCAACGTGCCAACGCGGGGCATTGGCGAGAAAACCGTCGAGGCGATTCGCGATCACGCACGCCACAGCCATGTGTCCATGTGGGAAGCCATGCACCAACTGGTCGCCAACAAAGGCATGACCGGTCGCGCCGCCGGTGCGCTGAAGGCCTTCATGGACCTGATCGAGGACCTGGCCGCCAAGTGCGGGGAAATGCCTCTGCACTTGATGACCCAGACCGTCATCGAACAGTCCGGCCTGATCGCCTACCACGAAGCGGAAAAAGGCGAGAAAGGCCAGGCCCGGGTGGAAAACCTTGAGGAACTGGTCAGCGCCGCGCGCAACTTCGAAAGCACCGAAGAAGACGAAGACCTGACGCCGCTGTCGGCCTTCCTGGGTCATGCCTCCCTGGAGGCCGGCGACACCCAGGCCGACGAGCATGAAGACAGCATCCAGCTGATGACCCTGCACAGCGCCAAGGGCCTGGAATTCCCCTACGTGTTCCTCGTGGGTATGGAAGAGGGCCTGTTTCCCCACAAGATGAGCCTGGAGGAACCGGGCCGCCTGGAAGAGGAACGGCGCCTGGCCTATGTCGGTATCACCCGCGCCATGCAGAATCTGGTGCTGACCTACGCCGAAACCCGACGTTTGTATGGCAGCGAGACCTACAACAAGGTGTCACGCTTCGTACGTGAAGTCCCGAAGGGACTGATCCAGGAAGTGCGGCTGTCCAACAGTGTCAGCCGACCGTTCGGTGGCGGCCAGCAACAAAGCACCAGCAGCCTGTTCGGCGGCAGCAACATCCCGGAAACCGGCTTCAGCCTCGGCCAGACCGTGCGGCATTCGGTATTCGGCGACGGCGTGATCCTCAACTTCGAGGGCGCTGGCGCCCAGGCGCGGGTGCAGGTGAACTTCAGCGAAGGCAGCAAGTGGTTGATGCTGGGGTATGCCAAGCTGGAAGCGATCTAAGGATTTCGTAAGAAGCACCTTGCTGTGGGAGCAAGGCTTGCCCGCGAGGCGGTGGCACATTCAACACAGATGCGTCAGACAGATCGCTATCGCGGGCAAGCCTTGCTCCCACAGGTATCTCTCTCTATCCCACATTAGTTTCCGACCGAACTTATTTACTTTTCCTACAGCCCAAAGCGAACAAGCCTTCTTGCACAGCCGAAGCTGAACCTAAGCTGTCACGCAAAAGCCCGAAACACTCTGTCACTAGCCAGCAACAGTTCAGCTGTGCAACATGGCGCGCGTGCTATCCACAAATGGGAATGCCTTTATATGAAACGTTTTCTTAGCATCGCCATGGCGCTGTGCATCGGCCTGACGATGGCCATCGACGCCAATGCCGCCAAGCGTTTTGGCGGTGGTAAAAGCTCGGGCGCTGCCCCGACTCACCAGACCAGCCAGATGGCACCGTCCTCTGCCGCCGGTTCTACCGCTGCCACCGCAGGCGCGGCCGGTGCCGCAGGCGCTGCCACCAAGGCCAGCGGTGCTTCGCGCTGGCTCGGCCCCCTGGCCGGCATCGCCGCCGGTGGCCTGCTCGCCTCCATGTTCATGGGCGACGGCTTCCAGGGCATGCAGATCTTCGACATCCTGATCATGGCGGTCATCGCCTTCCTGGTCTTCCGCTTCATTGCCGCCCGTCGTCGCAAGCAGCAGGAGCAATTGGCTCCAGCCGGCCACGCGCCGATGCAGCGTGAAGTGTTCAACCAGCAGCCTGCCAGTGGTTCGATCTTCGGCGGTTCGGCAGCGCCTGCCGCCGTCCGTCCGGTCATCAATGCGCCAGCCTGGTTCAACGAAGGCCGCTTCGTCGAAGCCGCGCGCAACCATTTCATGTCCCTGCAGCAACATTGGGACGCGAACGAAATGGACAAGATCTCCGAGTTCGTGACCCCGCAGCTGCTGGAGTTCCTCAAGCGCGAGCGGGCCGAACTGGGCGATGGCTTCCAGTCCACCTACATCGACAATCTGAACGTGCAACTGGACGGCGTCGACGATCGCGCCGACAAGACCATCGCCACCCTGACCTTCAGCGGTGTGTCGAAGGATTCTCGCTTCGACAAGGGCGAAGCGTTCAGCGAAAGCTGGAACATGGAACGTGCCCAGGGCGATGACCAGCCTTGGCTGGTGGCCGGTATTCGCCAGAACGGTTGAACCTTTGCCCGTTTTGCATGTTGAAATAAAAGAACCCCGGCTCAGGCCGGGGTTTTCTATTTCGCAGTTGCATCTATAGCGAGCTACTGTATAAACCGCTCCATATAAAACCGCGCCATCGAGAAAGAGGATCCCCGGACGTGGAAGAAATCATCGAACAATTGCGTGAAGCCAACGAGCCCGTACCGGTCCCGCTGGAGTTGCCCGACGAAGACTTGCTGGTAGAGATCGAGGAGCAGCTGTTCATCGATATCCCATTCGTCTTCAGGGAGTTTTTGCTGACCGTCAGCGATGTCGTCTATGGCAGCCTGGAACCGGTGACCGTCACCGATCCACAATCCCACACCTACCTGCCGGACGTTGCCGCCAATGCCTGGGATGCCGGTGTCGACCGCAGCCTGATCCCGATCTGCCAGGACGGCGACGATTATTATTGCGTCGAAGAAGACGGCACTGTGGTGCTGTGGCAGGCCGAGGAAGAACTGGTCGCCGAAGAAACCTGGGAATCGGTCTGGCACTGGGCGCGGGACGTCTGGCTGGAAAGCTGAGCCCCGTCGCCGGTCAATGCCCGGACGAGTCCTTGTGATTGTCCAGGGTTTCAAGCAAGGCCACCTGCATCCGTGTATGCAGGCGGATGAACCAGCGCCAGAGCAGTGCCGCCACGGCGGTCGCCACTACGGCGATCAGTACGAGCAACTTGTTGGTCGGCAGAATGCTGGCCGACAAGGCTGCCAATAGCAGGAAAATCACCAGCAGCGAGAGAATCGGGATCACTTCGGCGATCACCCGACGCACGCGCTGGGTGTGGCGGCCAGCCATCTCCGGCTTCACGCCCATCTCCGCCAGCAGCATCGACAGCGCCTTGAGCTTGCGATAGGCGGCGATCAGGAACGGTAGCGACAGCAACAACGCCCCGCCCCAAATCAAGGCTTTCTGCCAGCTCGGGTCGCTGATCCACGCTTGCAGGTAAGCCGACATCCGCTCGGCGAAATAACCGCCCGAGACAAAAATCGCAATGACCAGCGCCAGGTTGACGCCGACCTGCAGCAAGATCCGCCGGATCATCGACGCCACCATCGCCCCTTCACCATGGGGCTGGATGCTGCGCAGCCATTCGCCATACATCCCCAGCACCCGCGTCAGCCGTTGCGGCATGAGCGTCGCCAACTTGACGGACAGCGGGTCGGCGGCCCGGATCAGGTACGGCGTCAGCAGTGTGGTCAACACCGAGACGGCGACCGCGACTGGATAGAGGAAATCGCTGGTGACCTGCAGGGTCATCCCCAACGACGCGATGATGAAGGAGAATTCGCCGATCTGCGAAAGGCCCATCCCAACGCGCAGCGAGGTGCGTCCGTCGTTGCCGGCGATAAAGGCACCGAGGCCGCAGGACAACATCTTGCCGAGCACCACTGCCCCCGTGATCACCGCAATCGGCCAGGCGTACTGCAGTAATATCGCCGGATCGAGCATCAGCCCGATGGCGACGAAAAAAATCGCGCTGAACAGATCGCGCACCGGTTCCACCAGCCGCTCGATTTTCAGCAGTTGCCGGGACTCGGCCATGATCGCACCGATCAGGAACGCCCCGAGCACCATGCTGTATTCCAGCTTCACCACCAGCAGGCAGAAGCCGAAACACAGACCCAACACGGTAATCAGCAGCATTTCGTTGCTGTCGAACTTCGCCACGTAGGCCAGGACCCTCGGCACCAGCAGAATGCCGATGACCAACGCGACGATCATGAACAACGACAACTTGCCGACCGTGGAAAACACCTCGCCGGAGCTCACGGTGCCGCTGACGGCAATGCTCGACAGCAAGGCGATGATGCCAATACCGAGGATGTCCTCGACGATCAACACCCCGAAGATCAGCTGCGCAAAACGCTCGTTCTTCATCTTCAGGTCGTTGAGGGCCTTGACGATGATGGTGGTGGAGGAAATGGCCAGGATCGCGCCGAGGAACAGCGAATCCATGGTGCTCCACTCGAACCAGCGGCCGATTTCATAACCGATCCAGATCATCAGCACGATTTCGAGGAACGCCGCGATGAAGGCCGTGGCCCCAACCTTGAACAGTTTGCGCAGGCTGAACTCCAGGCCCAGGCAAAACATCAGGAAGATCACCCCGAGCTCGGCCAGGGTCTTGATCGTGTCTTCGTCGTGGATAAAACCGAACGGCGGCGTATGCGGGCCGATGATGAAGCCGGCCACGATGTAGCCCAATACCACCGGTTGCTTGAAACGATGAAAGAGCACGGTCACCAGCCCCGCTGCCATCATGATGATTGCCAAGTCTTGAATGAAACTGATGGCATGCATGTCGGGGCTCCCTGTTCAAATGACTCATCGCAGAGCTGGAGAAATCCATTTCCTCTGTAGGAATTGCCCTCACAACGGGCTTTTGAAGGGTAACACCGCGACTTCCGACAAAAAGACGGTGCAATATATGGAAACAGATCCATCGGCGCGTGACGGCAACCACAGGCGCAGCGTCCCGATATCGGTGGTTTTAAAAACCTGGTGACCTGTTTGCAGGCCACTCACCAGCACCCGCAGAGGTGCACTCCAACATTGCTGCCTTGAACCGTGAGTACGTTATGGAACCCGGAAACGCCCAGCTGTCGATGACGGTGTTGATGACCCCCGATATGGCCAACTTCTCTGGCAATGTCCATGGCGGCACCTTGCTCAAATACCTCGACGAAGTCGCCTACGCCTGCGCCAGCCGCTACGCCGGGCGCTACGTGGTGACCCTGTCGGTTGACCAGGTCATTTTCCGTGAGCCGATTCATGTCGGCGAACTGGTGACCTTCCTGGCCTCGGTGAACTACACCGGCAACACGTCGATGGAAGTGGGCATCAAAGTCGTGACCGAAAATATTCGCGAACGCTCGGTGCGCCACACCAACAGTTGCTTCTTCACCATGGTCGCGGTGGATGACCTGCGTAAACCCGCAGCCGTGCCGCCCTTGCAGCCGCAAAACAGCGAAGAAAAACGCCGCTACGAACAAGCCCAGCAACGCCGGCAGATTCGCCAGGAGCTGGAAAAGCGTTATCAGGACATCAAGGCAGACGGGCCTTAACCGAGATGTGGGAGCGAGCTTGCTCGCGATGAGGGCATCACATTCAACATAAAGGTTGGCTGTGACATCGCTATCGCGAGCAAGCTCGCTCCCACAAGGGGCTTGCATTGATCAGAGGCTGATCGGCACTGCCTCGAACCGCACCCGTGGATGGGCGATCCGGTCTTGGGCGCGGACCAGTTCCAGCTCATAGCTTGTGCAGGCCTGGGTTTCCAGCAGCACTTCATGCACCGCTGCGGCAGTGAATTCGAGCGCCGCCACCAGACTGTCCCCCAACAGTATCCGCGCCAGGAACAACCCTGACGTCAGGTCACCCACGCCCACCGGCTGACGCGGGAAAGCCAGCAGCGGACGGCGCAGGTGCCAACTGCCATCGGCGGTCACCAGCAGCATTTCGAAGCTGTCATCGGGTTTGCCAGGGTAGGCCAGGTGCTTGACCAGCACCGCCTTCGGCCCACGGGCCAGCAACGCCCGGGCCATGGCCAGGCAATCGAGCAAAGACTGCGCCTTGCGTCCCGAAAAACTGTCCAGCTCCAGTTGGTTCGGGCACATGAGGTCCGCCACGGCAGCAGCTTCTTCCAGGAGAAACTCGCTCACCTCGGGCGCCACGATACAGCCCTTCTCTGGATGCCCCATGACCGGGTCACACAGGTACAGCGCCTTCGGATTGGCGGCCTTGATCCGCGCCACGCCCATCAGAATCGCCCGCCCCTGAGCCGCGCTGCCCAGGTAACCGGACAACACCGCATCGCAGTGACCCAGCTCACCGATGGCCGCAATGCCTTCTACCAATGCCGGTATCTGCTCTGGCGCCAGCACTTCCCCGGTCCATTGGCCGTACTGGGTGTGATTGGAAAACTGCACGGTGTTGAGCGGCCAAACGTTCACGCCAACCCGCTGCATCGGAAACACTGCGGCGCTATTGCCGGCGTGTCCGAACACCACGTGGGACTGAATGGCAAGCAGATGAGGCGTACGTTTCATGCGGGAAGTTTCCGTAAAACGATTGAAATTCAAGCCGCGCAGTATGCGACTAAACGCAGCCTGTACGACAGACCGGCGAGACAGTTAAGCTGGCAGCAACTTGTTGGAGCACTTTGTTCATGCTGACCCTTGGAAACATTTTCGTGCTGATGCTGCTGGCTACCGGCGGCGCCTGGCTGTGGCACAACCATGGCTTGCGCGAACGGGCGTTGGCGAGGGTCATGCAGCATTGCGCCAACCTCAAGATCGAGCTGCTGGACGGCAACGTGGCGCTGAAAAGGATCGGTTTCGTGAAAGACGCCAGCGGACGACGACGGCTGGCTCGCGTCTACACCTTCGAGTTCACCGTCACCGGCGAAAGCCGCCATTCGGGCACCATCACTCAGTTTGGTGCCCACAGCGCACAAATAGAACTAGCGCCCTACCCGATGCCCTTCGAAGAAACACCGCCACCCTCCATTGAACCGGTCCAGACCAGACCCAGGGCTGAAGTCATCGAGTTGAGCCAATGGCGCCAGGAACACAACAAATGGAAGCCTTGAAACGGGGCTGACTCAGCGACACCGACAGTTCGCCAGCCCGGCTCGCAGGCGATCAACGTCTTGCACCTGATCGAAAATCAGCTCGATCCGAGAATCCTGGCGCCACTCACTGGTTTGCCAACCCACCACCGCCCCCTCCAGCGCATTGGCTGAAACCCAACCACCGACGCTGTGGATAACCATCTTCGCCCGTTTCCAGTCCTGGCCTTGCAGCCATTGCGTCAGCGCCGCTGCGTCGAATTGCTGGCTGGGGTGCCAGCGCCAACCAATACTCCAGCCGCCTTCCTGCTGCTGATACAAGCAGATCGGCAGCGTCGGGTCGGACCAAATGGCCGGTATCTGGCCCAGGCTCTTCGGTAGATTCAAGTTATCCACAGCCCCACTGCCCCGAGCCGCAAGGCCTGGCAATCGATCGATCGGCAGCGCAGCCTGTTGCGTCCAGTACAACGCACGCCCTGGCAGTTGCGCCGTCAGCCGTTCGCGATCGGCTTGTGTGAGGGTCTCGGACTTGTTCAGCACCAGCAGTCCGGCATCCGCCAGGATTTGTTGCTGCGCGTCGGGCAAGGGCTTGCCGTCCGCCATCGCCCGGGCGTCCAACACCAGCACACAGGATTGCACCGCCAGCACACCGAGCCATGGCGCTTCGCTCAGCTGGCGCATCAACTGCGCCGGATGACCCAGGCCCGAGGGTTCGATGAACAGCCGATCTGGCCGGGCCTTGCGCAGCAAACGCCCAAGACCGATCTGAAACGGCGCGCCGTTGACGCAGCACAAGCAGCCGCCGGCCACTTCGCCCAGTGCGATACCATCGCCCGCCTGGGTCAGCAACGCGGCATCCAGGCCGATCTGGCCGAACTCATTGATCAACACCGCCCAGCGCTCATTGGCCGGGCGCTGCGCCAGCAGATGCCTGATCAGGCTGGTCTTGCCGGCGCCCAAGGGACCGGCGATGACATGAGTGGGAATGTGCTGCAACATAATCGACGGCTTTCGATGGAGGTGAATATGCGAATGATCGGCTGGTTGTTACTGGCACTGACTTCGAACCAGGCATTGGCCCAGGCTTGCGTGGTCCACAGCCAGGCGGAGCGGCTGGATGTGAAAGTCTGCCAGCAGAACCGCAACATCCCGCAGAAGCTGTTTGCCGATGGTTTCTGCCAGCCAAACCTTGCCGGCCAGAAGGTCGAGGTGCAATACGTCGATCAATGCCCTGGCGGCGCGTTCGGCGTCTGCAGCAACGCCCAGGTCGCCAATATGCCTTACCGCCAGGATATTCACTATTACGGCGTGGCGACCGATGCCGCTTATCTGCAGCCCTTTTGCGAAGGGCAGAGCCAAGGCACCTGGCTCAAGCCTTAAGCCAGCCAATCCAGCGTGAGAATCAATCGACGCTCTCCCGGCGCGAGCTCCGGTGATCGATGGATCAGGCCAAGGCCCTCGTTGCCGTGCCATTTTTCGCCTTTAAGCAAACCCACATCACCGCAACGAAACTGCTGGATCACGCGCGGATCACTGGGCTCAGCCTCAGGCTCGGCAAGTCGTCGACGGTCCATGGCACCTTCCTCAAGCCACTGGCTGCCGACGCCCGCATAGGTGGTCAGCAGCCGCACCGGCACGTGGTCAACGTGAAAGCGCGGGCACATCGCCTTGTCCAGCGTGCGCAGGCGCAGGCCGACACGTTGGGCACCCAATAGGCAGGCAAATGCACTGACCAGCCAGGAGACATCGGCGATAAAGCCTTCATAGCCTTGCAGGTCGCTGAAACCTGCCGCGAGCCCTCGCAGCGCCGGCTGCGTGTCTTCCTCCGGCAACTCGAGCACGCGTGATTCGGCCAGCGACGGGTCCATCGCCAGCACCATGGCCGCAAAATCGCTGATGTGTGCAGGAAGCTGACGCTGCCAGACCGCCAGGTTGGTGCCGTCGTCCAGGATCTGCGTGAATACCCCTGGCGTATCACCTTGGACCTGTCGTGCCTGCGTAGCCCTTTTCAGACTGGGCGCCAGCATCACGCCGCGACCTCGTCATGCCACGGGCCGAACGGATCGGGTAACAAGCGCCAATTTTCGGCGCCTAAGGCCATTTCCGCGTCGGTGAGCAAGCAAGCGTCCAGTTCGGCGGTGAGCTGGCTGAAGTCGATATCCTGACCAATGAACACCAGCTCCTGACGGCAATCGCCTGTGGCAGCGAGCCAGTTCTTCATGATCGCCGCTGTGCTCTCTTCATCCTGCGGCCATTGGTTTTTCGGCACGAACCGCCACCAGCGCCCGGCGAAACCATGCCGCATCAAGCCCCCGGCCTGGGACCAACTGCCCGCCTCCTCAGGTTTGCTGGCCAGCCAGAAGAACCCCTTGGAGCGCAGGAGTTTGCCGTTAGGCCATGGACGGTCGATGAAACTGAAAAAGCGCTCGGGATGAAACGGTCGGCGTGCCCGATAGGCGGTCGAGGCGATGCCATATTCCTCGGTTTCTGGCACGTGCTCGCCACGCAGCTCCTGCAACCAACCAGGGGCCTGGGCGGCGCGTTCGAAGTCAAAAAGGCCTGTATCGAGGATTCTGCCCAGCGGCACCTGCCCCATGACCATGGGGAGGATCTGCGCCTGAGCGTTGAGGCGCTGCAGAATCGCGGTCAACTCTTCCCGTTCATGCTGGCTGATCAGGTCAATCTTGCTGATCAGAATCACGTCGGCAAACTCGATCTGTTCGATCAGCAGGTCGGTGATCGAGCGTTCATCGTCCTCACCCAAGGTTTCACCGCGTGACGCAAGGCTTTCAGCGGCCTGGTAATCCAACAGGAAATTCACCCCATCGACCACCGTCACCATGGTGTCGAGTCGCGCCACATCGGCCAGGCTTCGGCCTTCTTCATCACGAAACGTGAAGGTTTCTGCCACTGGCAGCGGTTCGGAAATACCCGTGGACTCGATCAGCAGGTAATCGAAACGCCCTTCCCTGGCGAGTTGCCCGACTTCTTCGAGCAGGTCCTCGCGCAACGTGCAGCAGATGCAGCCATTGCTCATTTCCACCAGTTTCTCTTCGGAACGACTCAGGGTGACATCTCGCTGAACTTCGCTGCCATCGAGGTTGATTTCGCTCATATCGTTGACGATCACCGCAACCCGTAGATTGTCGCGATTACGCAAAACGTGGTTGAGCAGTGTGCTTTTACCGGCACCGAGGAATCCGGAAAGCACGGTTACGGGAAGACGATTGGGCATCAGGTATATCCTCATCGGGCGGCCGCTTCGACTACGGCTCGTTTCCAGGGTTTGGCTAGATTCAGGGGCAAGGCGTTTATGTTATAGTATAACAACGCAATTCAACCAGCCCCCGCCATCCCGTATTGGCCTGAGATCACTCCATGCGCAATCATCTGAAATTCGTATTGGCGAGCCCGTTGTTGCTGTGGGTGTTAAGCGTTTCGGCCCAAACCTCACTCCTGGCGAACTGCACCCGCAGTGCAAATCTGCTGGCGTGCGTGGACATCCAGAGCAACGCCTACAGCGTCGCAACGGCGGGAAACACCATTTATTTACGAGGTTTTGAAGCGGCCAGTCGTCGTTATTGGGCGCAAACAAACAGCCGTTACGGTCAGCTCACCTTCTTTACCGGCTTGGCATCGGATGGAGAAAGTTGGGTCGGATACAGCCGGCGAGTGGGCTGGACGACCCTTAATCGTTTCTCGAGCTCCGGTGGTAGTGGGGGCGCATTTGTATGCGGGCGCATGAACGGCTGCCAGGATTCATCGCGCTGATGTTTCACGTGGAACGTGAACGTTTGGGGAGATGAAACTCCTTTCATGGAAAAGGTTTCTTTAAATCAGTTGTTATACTATAACATCTAATTTTGAACCTTCGATGGACCTTGACCATGAACGCGTTAACCCTGCCCGACATCGCTGCGCAGGCTTCACGTCAAACCCTGCCCCTCGATTGGGTGGGCATGTGTGGCATCGCAACACCGGTGTTGATCGACGGCCAGCGTCTCAGTGCAATGGCCGACGCAGGTGTCAGCCTTGATGACGGTGAGGCGCGCGGCATTCACATGTCACGTTTATACCTGGCGCTGGAGTTGCTCGAAGAGACGACGCTCTCACCAGCGTTATTGCGCCGAATCCTCCAGCAATTTCTCGACAGCCACGAAGGCTTGTCCCACGCGGCATCGCTCAGTGTGCATACCGATCTGCTGCTCAAGCGTCCGGCACTCATCAGCCCGCTGATGGGTTGGAAACGCTACCCGGTGAGCATCGAAGCCCACTTGAAAAACGCAATGTTCCACGTGGAACTGAACATCCAGATTCCCTATTCATCCACCTGCCCCTGTTCGGCCGCACTTGCCCGGCAGTTGATCCAACAGCAATTCATCGACGACTTCGCTAACCAGAAACTTGAGCACGCCGAGATCCTGGCCTGGCTAGGTTCATCGAACGGCATTGTTGCCACCCCTCATAGCCAACGCAGTAAGGCGATCCTGACCCTGCGCCTGAATGCCAATGCCGACGATTTGCCGCTTCAGTCTTTCATCAACGAAGCCGAAGCAGCCCTCGGCACCGCTGTGCAGACCGCCGTCAAGCGCGCCGATGAACAGGCCTTCGCCCTGGCCAACGGCCAAAACCTGATGTTCTGCGAAGACGCCGCGCGGCGATTAAGCACGGCCCTGAGGCGGTTACCCGACATCGCTGCCCTGAATGTACGCGTCGTTCACGCCGAAAGCCTGCACGCCCATGACGCCGTGGCGCAAAGCCGCTGGACCCGGGGCGCATCATGATCAACTGCCAAGCGCTGCGCTGGGGCGCACCCGGACAACCTCTCACACCGCCGCTCACGATGCAGCGACCGGCCGGTAGTCTCACCGCTATTATCGGTGCCAACGGCTCGGGCAAAAGCAGCCTGTTGAAAGTGCTCGCGGGGCTGCAACAACCGCTCTCTGGCAAAGTCACCTTGGATGTTCCACGCCGTGGTGGGGTTTCGTTCATGCCCCAGCAGCAACATCTGGATCGGCAGTTCCCCATCAGCTTGCAGGAGTTGGTGGCCGCCGGTTCCTGGGGTAATCGACACACGCCAGCGATACGCGGGCAGTTGCTCCAGACCGTACTGACCGACTGGGCGCTGACCGGCCTTGAGCATCGTCCGTTAATGGCGCTGTCTGGAGGCGAGTTGCAACGCGCCCTGCTCGCTCGCATGAGCCTGGCCGAAGCGCCACTGCTGTTGCTCGACGAACCTCACGCCGCCCTCGACGAACAGGGCCAGGCACTGCTGTGGAAACACCTCCATCACTGGCACGCCCAGGGCCGAACCGTCGTGGTGGTATGCCATGATCTGGCAGCGGTCCGCCAACATGTCCCCCATACGCTGCTGATAAAAAATACCGGCTGCGTGCTGGGCCGCAGTGTCGATTTGATCGCCCAACAACCCCATACGTGGGTGGCCTGATGCTTGCGGCCACTCATCTCTGGCAACCGTTTCAAGAGTTTGTCTTCATGCGTCGGGCCTTGCTTGGCGGCCTGGTGCTGGCGTGCAGCACGGCGCCGTTGGGCGTGTTCCTGATTCTTCGGCGCATGAGCCTGATTGGTGACGCCGTAGCGCACGGCATTCTGCCTGGCGCCGCCCTGGGTTTCTGGTTTGCCGGGCTGAGCCTGCCGGCCTTGACCGTTGGCGGCCTGGGCGCGGGCCTGAGCATGGCCGGGCTCGCTGCCTGGATTACCCGGCGTACCGGTCTAAGGGAAGACGCCAGCCTCGCGGCGATTTATCCCATTTCCCTGGCGGCCGGCGTATTGATCCTCGGCATGGCCGGTAAACACCTGGACTTGCTACACCTGCTCTTCGGCTCAGCCTTGGCGGTGGACGGCCCGACGCTCACCGGCATGCTCTGGGTGTCCGGTGCCAGCTTGTTGGCGATGGCATTGATTTACCGACCGTTGCTGCTCGATACCCTGGACCCACTGTTCCTGCAAACCGTCAGTCGTCTTGGCCCGCTGGCCCATGGCGTATTCCTGACCCTGGTGGTGTTGAACCTGGTGATCGGCTTCCAGGCCATCGGTGCGCTGATGGTGGTCGGCCTGATGATGTTGCCAGCCGCCGCGTCGCGATTCTGGAGCCGTCGCCTGCCACTGCTGATGCTGATCGCGGCGCTGCTCGGCTGCCTCTCGGTCTGGCTTGGCCTGTTGTTGTCCTTCTATTACTCACTGCCCAGCGGGCCGTCCATCGTGCTGGTGGCAGGCGGGTTTTATCTGCTGTCGGTGGTATTCGGTCCGGTGCACGGCTTGCTGCGCCGCCCGCCTTTGCTCACATCCCAATGAGGTGTTTCCCGATGCGCGTACTGCTCGTGCTATTCAGTCTGATGCTGTCCATGTCCCTGTCCGCCGCCGAAAAGCTCCAGGTGGTGACCAGCTTCAGCATCCTCGCCGACATGACCCAACAGGTCGGCGGTGAGCATATCCAAATCACCAACATGGTCGGCCCGGACGCCGATGCACACACCTACGAACCCACGCCAGACGACGCCAAGGCATTGCTCAGGGCAAAACTGATCATCAAGAATGGCTTGGGCTTCGAGTCGTGGCTGGACCGCCTGGTGACCAGCACTGAAACCACTGCCCCGGTGATCAGCGCCAGTCGCGGCGTCATCCCGCGCTCACTGGATGAGGATGGCGAGACCATCCCCGACCCGCACGCCTGGCACAACCTGGCGAACGCCGAGCTGTATGTCAGCAACATCACCAAGGCATTGGAAGCGGCCGACCCGGCCAACAAGGCCGACTACGAACGCAACAGCCAGGCGTACTTGAAGAAAATCTATGCCCTGCTCGCCGAAGCCAAGGCCAAGCTCGGTGCATTGCCTGCCGGCAATCGCAAGATCGTGACCTCCCACGATGCATTCGGTTACCTGGGCCAGGCCTATGGCATCGAGTTCATGGCGCCCCAGGGTTTATCCACAGAGCGTGAACCGTCGGCGGCAGAAGTCGCGGCGCTGATTACCCAGATCCGTCAGGCGAAGGTCAAAGCGGTGTTCATGGAAAACATCAAGGACGCACGCCTGCTCAAGCAGATCGCCGACGAGAGCGGCGCGCACATCGGCGGCACGCTGTACTCCGATGCACTCGCGGCCAGCGGACCGGCCAGCACCTTCACGGGTCTTTTCGAATACAACCTCAATACGTTGTATGAGGCGCTGAGTCGGCCTTGATCAAGCACTTGTGGCAAGGCTTGCCCTGATCGAGCGCTTGTGGCAAGGCTTGCCCTGATCGAGCGCTTGTGGGAGCAAGGCTTGCCCGCGATGAACGATACCGCGCTTGGCGATTGACCAAGTTGCCCGCATCGCGAGCAAGCTTTGCTCCCACAGGTTCACCAAGAAATTACCTAATTCCGATTCAAGCCCTCGGCTTGACCGTCCCACACTCCTGCCCCAGCCATACCGCGCGCGTGTCGAGGCTGCCGTTCTGCTGGATGCCGGTGGCATTGAACGTGCCGTTGACCTTGGTGGTGAATTCACGATCGCTCTGGAACGTCGCGACGCCATTACCCTGGGCTTTCGGGCAACTGAAGCGAAACTTCCACTGATTGCCGGTACGCTCGGTGATCTGCTGCTTGCAACCCGATTGCGGGTCTTGCAGCGGAATGTCATTGGTTTGCACCTGCGCCGGGGTCAGACAGACGCGAATGCCTTTACCGCCCATGGTGATGCCCTGCTTTTCCAGCATCGCCCGTTGCTCCGGGGTCATCTGGGTTTGCAACTGGCCGAGGATCAATTGCAGGTCCGGCAAGTTCTGGTTATCGACCTTCATGTTGCTGGTGGTCAGTTCCCACAAACCCGGCTGGAGCATCTGCGCCTGAGCCGCCATCGGAACCGCCAAGCCAATTGCCAAGGCCACACCCAGCAGACGAACATTCATTGCATAAACTCCAGAGGACAAGTGGCCGTTAGACGCCGCCCACAGGCTTCGGTTCAAGCCCGGGACGAGTGAATTAAATAGCGACATTCGCCATGGAACATGGTCTGTTAAGCATAGAAACTTCCGGAGCAAGGCTGCCCCATGGATTATTTCGGCCCGCATGTTTTCGGTTACCTGATCGCGCTGTTCCACACCCTGGGTTCCGTCGCCGCCGTCCACGCTGTATTGACAGTGCGCACGGCCCAAGGCTCGATTGCCTGGGCCCTGTCGCTGCTGTTCATTCCCTACCTGACGTTGATTCCTTACCTGGTTTTCGGGCGCAGCACCTTTGATGGCTACATCAAGGCGCGCCGACAAGCCAACGAAGAGATGCGCAAGGCGATCTCCGAGCTGAACTGGCGGCCGTGGGTTGAAGAGGCTTTGACCGCCCGTGCCTCCCAGGCCTACGACTCGCTACGGGCCATGCCCAAGCTGGGGCGCACACCGTGCCTGGCGAACAATCAGGTGCGTTTGCTCGTCAATGGGCAGGCCACGTTCGAGGCAATCTTCCAGGCCATCGATAACGCACGGCAGGCCGTGCTGATTCAATTTTTCATCATCCACGACGACCGCCTCGGCCTACGCCTGCAGACACTGCTTCTGAAAAAAGCCGCCGAAGGCGTGGCGGTGTATCTGCTTTACGACCGCATTGGCAGCCACTCCCTGCCCCACCGCTACGTCCAAGCGCTGCGCGACGGTGGTGTCCACGTCAAAGCCTTCGCCACCCGCAGCGGCTGGCTCAATCGGTTCCAGGTCAACTTTCGCAACCACCGCAAGATCGTGGCGGTGGATGGCGTTCTAGGCTTCGTTGGCGGGCACAACGTGGGCGATGAATACATGGGCGAAAAGCCGCCCCTGGCGCCGTGGCGCGACACCCATGTCGAAGTCTGCGGCCCGGTGGTGGGAAGTATGCAAGAGTCGTTTGCCGAGGACTGGTTCTGGGCGGCCCGTTCGCTGCCACCGCTGATCCTGCCAGACACCTACCCGGACGACGGTGTGCTCTGCCAGTTGCTGACCAGCGGCCCGGCCGATGCCTACGAAACCTGTTCGCTGTTTTTCGTCGAAGCTATCCATGCGGCCAGCGAGCGAGTCTGGATCACAACGCCTTACTTCATCCCTGACGAAGCGGTGTTCGCGGCCTTGCGCCTGGCGGTGCTGCGCGGGGTGGATGTGCGCATCCTGCTGCCCTCGCGGCCGGACCACAAGATCGTCTACGCCGCATCCAGCCTGTATGCGTTTGAAGCGGTGCGGGCCGGTGTGCGGATGTTCCGTTACGCGCCAGGCTTCCTGCATCAGAAAGTGGTGCTGATCGACCGGGAAATCAGCGCCATCGGCAGTGCGAACCTGGACAACCGTTCGTTCCGCCTGAATTTCGAAGTCATGCTGCTCACGGTGGATATCCCGTTCGCCACCGAGGTCGAGCAGATGCTTGAGCAGGACTTCGCCCGAGCCGTGGAAATCGACAAACAGGAAAGCCGGGAGACCCACCGCCTGCAGAAGATCGGCATGCGAATCGCCCGGCTTATTTCCCCGATTCTCTAAGGGGTGTAGATGTCGTCGCGGGTCCAGGGCAACTCATGGCTACCGTCGGCGTGGGCCTTCACCGCCAGGATCTGGTGCAAATTGATCCAGCCCTTGGCGAACGCGTAGGCGCAGCCGGCCAGGTACAGACGCCAGATCCGCAACGCCTGTTCCGGCACTTCCTTCGCGGCGGCCTCGAGATTGTCCTCCAGGCGTTCACTCCAGTGATCGAGCGTGCGCGCGTAATGCAGGCGCAGGCTTTCCACGTCGACGATCTCCAGCCCCGCTTCGCTGATTTCGGCAGAGATCATCGACAGGTGCGGCAGCTCGCCGTTGGGGAATACATACTTCTCGATGAATTCACCGGCGCCACGACCGACCGGACGACCGTCGGTGTGCTTGGCGGTGATGCCATGGTTCATCACCAACCCGCCCTCACGCACCGCGCCGAACAGCGTCTTGCAGTACTGCTCGAGGTTGGCGTGGCCAACATGCTCGAACATGCCGACGCTGACCACTTTGTCGAAGCGACCGTCCTGGGGCAGGTCGCGGTAGTCCAGCAATTGCAAATCGACCAGATCCTCCAGGCCTTCTGCCTTGACCCGTTCCCGAGCCAGTGTCAGCTGCGCCTTGCTCAGGGTAATCCCGAAGACTTTGGCACCAAACTCGCGTGCAGCGTAACGGGCCAGGCCGCCCCACCCACATCCGACATCCAGCAGGTAGTCACCCGGCTGTAATCGCAGCTTGCGGCACAAGTGGCGGAATTTGGCTTGCTGGGCCTGTTCGAGGGTTTCACTGCCCGTCTCGAAATAGGCACAGGAATAGGCCATGTCACTGTCGAGCCACAGCTGATAGAACGCGTTGGAAAGATCGTAGTGATAGGAGATCGCCTGGGCGTCGGTTTCCTTGTCGTGGAGCGATCGCACCGGCAGGTTGTCGGCGTCGTCCTCAATCAATGCCTGGCTCCATTCATCGCAGACACGAATGACTTCGTGGATCGATCCTTCGAGTTCCAGCTTGCCTTCGACGAAGGCCGCTCCTAGCGCATTCAGGCTGGGATGGGTGAATTGCGCGACCATTTGTGGGTCCTTGACCACGATCGTGACACTGGGGTCGTCACCCAGTGAAAATTCATGGCCATCCCAGAGCCGCAGCCGAAGCGGTAGATGCAGATTCTGTAAGGCCGGTGGAAGTTGCGCGAGCATGAAGAATCCCCCATGTTTCAGACGTCTGAAAATGAGGGTAGACCATCATAGAAAAATAGCAGGCTATCGAATTTATAGCCTTTCTCTATCACCGTCCCAAATTCACTCCTTGTGCCGGGTAATGCCAGTATGGGTGCCCTCTCCAACAGAGACTGCAAGGGTGACGCACAGTTCGCCAAGGGTTATCCAACGGCTCCCTTCGCTTGGATTTTCAGGAGTGGCTCCTGGAACCGCAGCAATCGCCCTGCATTACCTAACACTAGCAGGGTACTGAGATTGTGCAGCAGCGCAGCGATCATCGCCCCCGCCGCGCCGAGCCAACCGAAGGCGGCAAAGGCGACGATGGCCAGCGTCCAGCCCAGGCCAATGATCACGTTGACCTGCAACGTGCGCCTGCATTGGCGGCTCAATCGGACGCAGGTGCCGAGGCGTCGCAGGTCGCTGCCGATCAGCACGATGTCTGCCGACGCCAGGGCGATATCTGCGCCGCCGGCGCCCATTGCAACGCCGACCACCCCGGCCTTGAGCGCCAGGGAGTCGTTGATGCCATCGCCCACCACCATGGGGCGGAACCCATGGTCGATTTCGGCCATGACCCGTTTGAGTTTGTCTTCAGGGAGGGCCTGGGCTTGCAGGTCGCCGATGCCGACATCCCGGGCCAGGGTCGTGGCCACGCTCTGGCGGTCGCCGGTCAACAGCAACTGACGTCCCAGGCCCAGCTCGCGCAGCTCGGCCATGGCAACCCGTGCCTCCGGCTTGACGCTGTCGGCCAGCAACAGCCAGGCGAGGAACTGCCCATCCAGGGCCAGACCGGCAATCGGGCCATCGTGCTCCGGGACCGCTGACGTTTGAATGCCCAGCTGTGCAAACAACTCCGGCCGCCCAAGCGCCGCTTCGCCCTGGGCGGTCATCGCGACCACCCCTAAGCCCTGGCGCTCATGGATGTCCGTCAGCGCCACGCAGTCTTCCTGGTCCACCAACCCTGCCAACGCACGACTGACCGGATGACTGCTGGCCGAACCGAGGCTGGCCGCCAAAGGCAGTAGCAACGATGAGGGAGCATCCTGGGCATGTTCGATGGATTGCAGGCGCAGGACGCCGTAGGTCAGAGTACCGGTCTTATCGACAACCAACGACGTCAGGTCCGCCAGTTCTTCCAGGAAGGCCGAGCTGCGGATCAGGATCCCGTGGCGCGCCGCCACCGCGATCCCTGCAATGGCGGTGGCCGGCGCCGACAGCACCAACGCACAAGGGCAGGCGGCGACCAATACCGCCAGCATCGCCTGGGCATCGTTGGTCACGAACCAGGTCACCGCCGCCAGCAACAACACCAGTACCAGGTAACTGCCGGCGTAGCGTTCCAGCAAGCGAGTGATGGGTGGCTTGGAGCGTTCAGCGTTTTGCATCAGTGCGATGACTTTGCCCAGAGTCGATTCTTCGCCGGTCCGGGTCACTTCCAGGCGCAACAGGCCATCCAGGTTGATCGCTCCACCAAAGACTTCAGTGCCGACCACAGCCTCCAACGGCACCGACTCACCCGTGATGGGCGCGGTGTCGAGGCTGGCTTGGCCGGACAACACCCGACCATCAGCCGGCACCCGGTCACCGGCGCGCACCTCAACGACATCGCCGGGCTGGAGCGTTGCATTGTCGACATCGATGATCGAACCGTCGGCCTGCACCTTGCGACCTTGGCTGCGGGTCAGTTGGCCAAGTGCATGGATCGCCTCCTGGGAACCGATGACGCTGCGCTCTTCCAGCACATGCCCGAAGATCATGATGATTGGCAACAACGCCGCCGTCAGCAGATCGCCGGTGGCCCAGGCACCGAGCATCGCCAGGGCGATGAGTTGGTCGGTAATCCCGTGCAGGCTTGGGTAACGCAAGCTGTACCAGGCCGACCGCATCACCGGCACTGCCACCAACAGCGAGGCGAACCCCAACAGCAGTTGGCTGACACCGCTCTGCTCCGGCGACCAACCGCGCCATACCAGGCCCAATGCGAGCAAGCCGAGGGCGAGCATCGCCAAGGTCAGTTGCCGGGCGGCGATGCGTTGTTCCGTCGAGGACAACATCGGTGCAACGCTGGTTTGGGCGGTCATTGTCCGGCTCCCTGGATGATCAGGTGGGAATCGTCTTTCGGATCGACCGTGGTCACTGAACCGGCCTGGCGAAGGATGGCAGGCATGCGTTCGCGATACAGACGCAGCAGCATTTGCGGATCGCTGCCTTGGGTCTTCGCCAAGCCGAGCACCGTGGCCGTGTCGGCCGAAGCCTTGGCGAGTCGTTCGCTGGCCTGGGCATGGGCGACTTGCACGGCGCGGTCGGCATCTTGGCGAGCGGCCTGGGTGAGTTTTTCCGCTTCAGTCCGGGCGTTGGCCACGGCTTTATCGGCCTGCTGGCTGGCCGTCAGCACCGCGTTGAAGGCACTCACCGCCGGCCCCGGTAAACTCGATTGCACATCGACCCGCACCACTTCGATCCCCAACCCCTGCCCCGTCGCCGCCAAGTCAGCCAGGCGTCGGTTAAGCCCCTGGACCAGATCGCCACGCAAGCGTTCGCGACGCTCGGCCGCCTGGTTGTCGCTGCCCATCAGTTCGGGGCGAGCCACCAGAATGGTGTCCAGATCCCGGGCTGCGGTCAGGGCCACGGCACTGCGGGTCGCCAACCGGTCCAGTGCCGGTAGGACATGTTCACCTTGCAAGACGAAGGAATAAGGGTCGGTGACTTTGTAGAACACCCGCACATCCAGTTGCACCACGCCGGCATCACCGGTCAATAAATAACCAGAGCCGGCCAACGCATCGCTGACCGGGGTGGCGAAGCTGGCGACACGATCAGCCTGCAAGGCCGCATCCGAGCGCAGCAGATTTTCCACCCGCCGCTCAAGCACCCGATCCGCAGCGGGCAGCAAGACCACTTGTTCCACAGGACGAGGCCACGCCAACAAAAGGCCGGCATTCTGGATGCGATCCAAGGCGCCAAAGTGCAGCACCACCGCACGATTCTGCGGATCGATCTGCCGCACGTTGGAAAAGACCCAGGCCAACGCCGCCAACACCGTGACGGCGTAAAGCGCCAGAAACGCCAGGCGCCCGGCCTGGATCCACGGGCTGGATAACTCGTTTGTTCCACGTGGAACCAAACTCATGGTTGTGTTCCACCTTTACCTTCCATGGAAACAGGGCCGTCCACCAGGACACGGAATGGCGCCGCATCGGTGCGCAAAATCAGCTTCGTGCCTGGGCTGACGATCGTGCCCAAGGTGTCCAGCGAACGGAGCAGGTTGTAGAGCTGCGGAGATCCAGCGTATGCCCGGCCGTAGATCTCGGCTGCTTCTACCCGCGACTGCGCTTCGATATCCGCAGCTTTCACCGTGGCATCGGCTTGCAGGACTCGCGCATCACGTTCTGCGGCGGAGCGAATCTGCGCCGCTTCGCGCTTGCCGATGGCGGTGCGTTCGGTGGCGATGGTCTCACGCTCGGCGCGCATGCGATCCACCGTCGCCGTCAGTGTCACCGAGGGCAAGGTCAGGCGCTCAACGCCGACTTGCAGCACGCGCACGCCGTAAGTGGTGAGCAACTGTTGATCGATCTGTTGACGCAACTGAGCTTCGAAATCGGCGATGCGTACCTGGCTGGCGTCGGTGTTGACCAGGTTCGCCAGGTCAAAACTGGCGGCCGTGGTTTCCAGCGCCGAGCCGACAAAGGTGCGGATCTGCCGTGCGGCTTCGTCCGGTTGGTTCTGCACCGCGCGCATGAAGCGCTGCACGTTGTCCGGGTCACCCTGTACCTGCCACGCCACGTAGGCCTGGACGATGATCCGCAGCCCGTCACGAGTACCGACATCCTGCAGGCCGCTGGAGGTGGTGCGCAATCGCAGGTCCACCGGGATCGCTGCCTCGAACGGCGCCGGCCAGCGCCAACCCAAGCCAGGTTGCAGCAGCACCCGCGCCGGATTGCCGAAACGGGTGATGACCGTGGCCTCCCCCGAGCGCACTTGCACCAGGCTGGCCGCTGCAACGGCAAACGCCACCAGCAACACCGCCCAACCCATCCGCCGCCACGGGAACGGACCGGCTTGCTGCGTATCGCCATGATGGTGGTGATGATGCCCATGGTGATGACCGGCATTACCGTGATCGTGACCAGCGTGGTCGTGGTGATCGTGTGTAGAGGACTGGCTCAATGGGCAGCTCCTGGCGGGACAGGGTTACGCGGCGACGCGGGGTCTACCGGCAGCGTGAAGGTACGCAAGTCGATGGTCGGCGCGTTGCCGCTGCCGCCCAGGCGATGGTCGAGAATCAGCAACCGGGCATTGGTGAGGCCCTGCCTGAGTTGGCCCAGGTAATGCTCCAGCACAAAAGCGTGCCCCGCCGTGGCGTAGGCTTTGCGGTCGGCATTGAAGCGCAGGTCGGCGACCTGGGCGGTCGCGTTGATTTCCCGGGCGGTGGCCGTAGCCTGGTCATGGGCGACGCTGGCTTGCAATTGCGCCTGGTTGGTCTGTTCCGCCGCCGCGCCACGCTCTCGGGCGATCAATGCCTGCGCGCCAATCTGCGCCGCCTGCACGCCGTGGTAGGCATTGGCCGCACCGGCCGGTGGATGAATCGCCTCCACAACCGTCGCCAGGATTTCCACACCGCTGTCGAGCGATTGCAAATCAGCCTGGACGGCGCGACCGATTTCGTCGGCGAGGCTGACACGGTCCGCGCCCAGCAAACCGTCCAGCGTGCGGGACGCAAACTCATGCACCAGGATGCGGCTGGCGGTGCTGCGGATCAGCGTCGGCACATCCGCGCTGTTGTAGGTCGCCGCCAACGCCGCAGCGTCGGTCAGGCCGATACGGTAGACAAAGCGCACGTCCATGTTGACGATCTGGAAGCTCTGCTGGTCGGCACGACGACTGGCAATGACCTGGGACTTGTCGTTCACATGGCTGGCGTCCCACAACCGATTGGCGATTGCCGGCGCCGGTCCCTCCGCCGGTTCAGCCTCGACCACGGCCCGACTCTCCGCGACGCTGGTCGCCAGTTCATGCACAACACCATTCTCGACGTTCAGCACCCTGCCCCACGGCCAAGGCAACGCGACATGCAAGCCCGGGCCGAACACCTCCACCGGTTTGCCAAAGCGCTCATAGATGCCACGTCCCTGCAGCGGCACTTCATGCATGCCCGTCAACAACCAGCCCACCAGCGACACCAGCGCCAACACCGGCAAAAAAGCCCGGCGCATGTAGCTGAAGGCCCAGATCTGGCGCAGGTCGATACCAAAACGGTTGTGCAGTTCATGCTGCAGGGCCAGCAACGGTTGCGGCGGCCAGCGCAGCAGATCGGCGATGACACTGCGGCCCAGCAGCGTCGGTTCCAGGGCGTCCCGGCGCGGGATGAATAACGACAGCACCGCGCGCAGCAAAAACTCGGCCGCCACCACGCCCGGCAACAGCCCCATCAGCACGGCCAGGCGCATCGGCCAGATGGACGTTTCTGCGGCGAACAACAAGCACAAAGCGCCGAGCACCAGCACGATGATTGCCACCCGCGTCAGTTGCGCCAGCGGCGGCGCTTCCGGCCATTCCACCGGAGATTGCTGGGCCAATTGCCGCTCGAACACCAATAACCCGAACGCCAACAACAACGACAACACCGCCCCCACACTGGCCGAGACACCGAGGGCGGCAGCCGGCAGTTGCAAATTCCAGGCTTGCTCCAGGCCCAGCAATACCAGCACTGACCACCCGACCAACCACAACGCAGGCGCACCGATCTGTTTCAGCAGGCCGACCCCGCGAGCGCCCATTCGCTCCAGCAGCCGCTCATACCAACCCAGGTTATCAACAGGCTCGTTTTCCGCAGGCAGGTTATCCACAGCTGGCAGCAGCGCCCTGCTACGCCATTGCGTGACCCACCAGGCCGATTGCAAACCCACCACCAGCACCAAGAGTCCCGCGCCTTGGCTGACCAGCAAAACCGGCCATAGCGACTGTGGCGAAAACACCCCGATAAAAAACGCCAGCACCAGGCCCAAACCCGCCACGCTTCCCAGGGCGAAAGCAATCTGCTTCAAACGGCGCCCTTGAAACAACGCGCGCTGAAAACGCGGCCATTCGGCCACCTGTGCCCCCTCGACATCAAGATCGACTTGCATACCACCCCAGCACTCGTGGCGATCAAAATCCGGGGCCGTGGCCAGGCGCCACCGACGCTCCGTTATATGCCGTTACCTTATAACGATTCCTGTGAAATTTCCGTTTTGAATTCTTCATGCCAAGGCCCACGCTGGCCGCTTGACTTAAGCCTTGACCGAAATCTCTGGAAACGCTCATATTACGAGCATAATTTTTTATCAAGCCAAGCGGGAGAACAGCAATGAGCAACTACGACGTGATCATTCTGGGCGGCGGCCCCGGCGGGTATAACGCGGCGATTCGGGCCGGGCAGTTGGGGTTGAAAGCCGCCTGTGTCGAAGGCCGAGCCACCCTGGGCGGCACCTGCCTGAATGTCGGCTGTATGCCCTCCAAGGCCTTGCTGCATGCCTCGGAACTGTACGAAGCCGCCACGGGAGCGGAATTCGCCAATCTTGGCATTGAAGTCAGCCCCACCCTCAACCTTGCGCAGATGATGAAGCAGAAGGACGAAAGCGTGGCTGGCCTGACCAAGGGCATCGAGTTTCTGTTTCGCAAGAACAAGGTCGACTGGATCAAAGGCTGGGGCCACATCGACGGGCCCGGCAAGGTGACCGTTACCGGCGACGATGGCGCCAGGACCGAACTCAGCGCCAAGGACATCGTCATCGCCACCGGCTCGGAACCCATGCCCCTGCCAGGCGTGACCATCGATAACCAACGCATCCTCGACTCCACCGGCGCCTTGTCCCTGAGTGAAGTGCCCCGGCATCTGGTGGTGATCGGCGCTGGCGTCATCGGCCTTGAACTGGGTTCGGTCTGGCGGCGCCTGGGGGCCCAGGTGACCGTGGTGGAATACCTCGATCGCATCTGCCCGGGGGTAGATGGCGAGGCCGGCAAGACCCTGCAACGGGCCCTGAGTAAACAGGGCATCCAGTTCAAGTTGAGTTCGAAGGTCACCGGAGCCATTCCCTCGGCCAACGGCGTGCAATTGCAGATCGAACCGGCGGCGGGCGGCGAAGCACAGACCCTGGACGCCGATTACGTGCTGGTCGCCATCGGTCGTCGGCCTTACACGCAAGGGTTGGGGCTGGAGAACGTCGGGCTGAGCCCTGACAAACGCGGCATGCTCGCCAACCAGCATCACCGGACCGAAGCGCCCGGCGTCTGGGTCATCGGTGATGTGACGTCCGGACCGATGCTGGCCCACAAGGCCGAAGACGAAGCCATGGTCTGCATCGAACAGATCGCCGGCAAGGCTGCCGAGGTCAACTATGCGCTGATTCCCAGCGTCATCTACACCCGTCCGGAACTGGCCAGCGTCGGCAAGACCGAGGAACAACTCAAGGCCGAAGGCCGTGCCTACAAGGTCGGCAAGTTCCCCTTCACCGCCAACAGCCGAGCCAAGATCAACCACGAGACCGAAGGGTTCGCCAAGGTCCTGGCCGATGAACGCACCGATGAGATCCTTGGCGTGCACCTGGTAGGCCCGAGCGTCAGTGAGATGATCGGTGAATACTGCGTGGCCATGGAGTTCAGCGCCTCAGCCGAGGACATCGCCCTGACCTGCCACCCACACCCTACCCGCTCGGAGGCGTTACGCCAGGCGGCGATGAATGTGGAGGGGATGGCGACGCAGATGTAGGAACAACGCAAAGCTGGAAGGAACACTGTTTGGTCCGGGGGCATGGTTAACCTGTGGCGAGGGGATTTATCCCCGTTGGGCTGCGCAGCAGCCCCCCAAAACCAGGCAACTCGGTATGCCAGGAAGATTGAGTTAACTGCTTTTGGGGCTGCTGCGCAGCCCAGCGGGGATAAATCCCCTCGCCACAAAGGCCACCATGACCTCGGTCCAAACAACTGTGTTCGGCTGGCCGTTAGCTTAGCTGGTCGACATCCGTGCCTTGCGCCGGCGCCGGCTGATCAGCCCCAACGCCACCGCTACCAGCAGCACGGCCCCGCTCACCTCCAGCCAAACCTTGTAAGGTCGCAACGTCGAACGAATCGGGTCCAAGGCCTGCGTCACATAGCGTTTGTTCGCCTTGCTGAAGTCCGGTTCCTGGCATTGATGACCGAAATCGCCGGCCCAATCCACATACGGACCGTCCTTCACATAGCGTTGATACAGCGCGCTTTGTTCCTCAAGGCTGGAGTTGTACCCCACCCCTTTGCACAGCACCGCCGCAAAGGCCTGGCTGGTATGCGGCAAATGATCCGCCGCCTGGCTCGCCAGCGCCGTGGCGACAAACCGATAGTGATAACGCACCTCAGGCTGCGCCGCGCTGGCCTGCTGGCGTTGCACTTCGCCTTCGGCCACCAGCGGCCCGACCTTCAGTTCAACCGGTTCCAGGCTGTAGTTGCCGCCCAGGCTGGCGTAATCCGGCGCCATCTCATAGCCGAGCAACTCCATGCCCCATTTGCGCGCCATCCAGGACGCATTGAAATACGCCTCGGCCCGTCGGGTTGGCCACCATTTGGACTCCGCGTCCTGGCGCAATTGCCCATAGGCGCGGGCCTTGTTCTGCAGGTCCGCGTTATCGAAATAAGCCGGTGCCTCATCAAAGCGCCCTTCTCTCAACAACCTACGACCCAGCAGATTGCGCAGGCTCGCAGCCACCGGCAGCGGCACGTAGTTGTCCCGATCCTCCTGGCTCAACGCCGGTGGCGCCGGGACCTGGGCGTCGACGTACTGCTTGAGCTCATCCACCGTGAGCACACGCTCGGCGACGGCGGCAGCGTCGTACCAATAGTTGCTCTGGCCGCGATAGAGCTGATCGAAAGCTTGCAGGTAATCGCCGCGCTGCAGGGCCAGGATCGCGCTTTCACCTTCGACACGGCACTTGGGTTGCACCGACTCGTAGTTCCAATCCGGTGTGCGCCGGTTGCCCCAGGATTCATCGTTCGGAAAGGCCTGGGCGGCCTTGGCATAAGCCGCCGCCGCGGTCACTTTGTCGCCGTCGCGCAAGGCCAGCTTGGCACGCACCCACCAGGCCAGGCCGGTGTCGGAAGCCTTTTGCACAAAAGCCTGGGCGCTGGCGTAATCGCCGTGCTGGTAACTCACCGCCGCCAAACGGTCGGCGTCGTCCAGGTTGTCCCGGGCGCTGGCCTGCAACAGTTCGAACAGCCTTTTCTCGCCAGAGGGTTCTTCACCGTCCCACCAGCCGACGCGGCTGAGCAGGTAGGCGGTGACCAATCGCTGCACTGCCTTAGTCTTGAGCAGTTCGCTCAAGCGCGCATCCGGCTGGACGCTCAAATCACCGGCCAGTTGCAACAACGAGCTGTAGCCCACCGGGGAGCCTTGCAGGTTCTGGATCGCATACAGGCCGATGGCACTGTCCCAGTCGTCAGCGGTGTAGGCCACCCGGGCTTCTTCGCCAAGGCTGGCGATGCCCAGTTCCAGCGGATCGCTGAAGCCGGCAATGCTCAACTCGCGGGCCTGGCGAAACGCTGCTCGCGCCTGGTCCTGCAAAACCACAGGGTCGCCGCTGCCGGCCTCGGTGCTCACGGCGAACAAGGCCCGCCCCAGGGAGTACGCGGCCCAGGTGCTGCGCAACCGACGTTGGTCGGCCGGTAACGCCAGCAACTGCTGGAACGCGTCCACGGCACGCTGATGCTCGCCGACGTTAAAAGCCGCCGCGCCAATCGCATACAGGCGCAGTTCATCAGGCAGATTGGCCGCTTCGGTTGCCACCTGGTCGACATCGGTCAGGGCCCGCAGGCGCTCCACCACCGCTTGCTGCGGCGGGGTCAGGCCGATCTGCTCAGCCTTGTTGCGTTGTTCAACGTAGGAAGGCAGGTCGTCATAGCTGTAGTCCGGGTTACGCGTTGCCTCGGTGGCCGGCTTGAGCCCGGCAATCGCCTGGCCTAGGCGGCTGACCTCAAAGCGAAAGCTGCCTTCGGGCAATTCGGCCAGCGACTGGGCGCGGTTATCCAGCAGACGCATCGGGAAATCCGGCCCGCAGGCCAGCGCCGGGCCCAGCGGCAGGCAAAGGCTCAGGCACAGTAGGTGACGAGGCCACTTACGGGTAAACATTGAAACCTCCTTGGTCAATTTTCGTACAGCGCGCCCAGCCGATTGCCCGTTGGCTGCCAGCAGCCAAGCGGCCTTCCTGAATGCGGGTGAAGGTAAGCAGTCCGGGGGTTTGTTGCAACGTATAACCGGCCAGGGCATCGACGCCGTCACACGCGCCAACAGCCAGCGTCAGGCGCTGGGGCCAGGGGCTGTCGAGATTGCCCTGGTTAACCAGGCGGATATCGTACAAACCACCCTGCTCTCCCCACTGCAACGCCAGGCGACTGGCCAGGTTGTCGCCCCGGGCGACGGCGCCGAGCGTGGTCAGGCTCCACGCCCTTCGGTCGCCGGCCAGCGGCAGGCGAAACCAGATCAGCCCCGCGAGATGTTGCGGCGGATCGGCACGCAAATCTGCCGCAAGCCCGGCCACTTGTTGCGGATCGGCCAGCAACTCCCGCCGCTCGCCACCGCGATCGATCGGCACTTCGCTTTCCACCACCGGAACGCCACTCTCCTGGGTCAGCAGCGCCACGCCGTACGCCGGCAGGGCCAGATAAAACGGCCGTGTGGTGACATCGCTCCAACGTTGCGCCCAGTGCCGGGCCTGTTTCGGATCGAACAAGCCCTGCCTGGGGTCGCTCACCGCGTGGACCTGCAGCACGCTGCTGTCCACCGTTTCCAACAAGCCAGGCAAGGCGGGGCTGTCGAGCCAGGCCGGTAGCGCGGTAATACTCAGCCGCACATTGGCCGGCAGGGCTTGCCGCAGTTGGCCGAGGAACTTTTCATAAGCCGGCAACCGTGCGTTGCCCGCATCGTGGTCGATTTCTACCCCCACCGGGGTCAGGCCTTGGGCTTGCCAATCGCCCAGCACCTGCTGGATCTGCGCGATCACCTCGTCCTGGTCCAAAGCCTTGAGCTGACCGTCCAGGCGAATCACAGCGATCAGCGGACGGCCGTCAGCCTTGAGCAAGAGCGGATTGATCCGCGCACGGCTCCAGCCCGCCCCGGGAAAAGCCTGCAACGCCAGCACCCGCAGCGTGGAAAAATCGCCCTGGCTTTGGCGCAGCGCCAGCGCGTGGGCCGGGGTCCATTGGCGTTGCCAGATATAGAGCTGCTGATCGAGGGCCGGGGCCGGGGATTGTTCGCAGCCCCCCAAAAACAACACGGCGAGGGCCAGGGAGAGCCGGAAAAGAAAAGTCATGGAGCCTCACCACCCATCAAAGCCCGGCAGATTACCGCCACTTGGGGTCGAAGCGGAAATGGTGCAGAGGGGATTTGATCCTACTGTGGGAGCAAAGCTTGCTCGCGAAACAGACGCCTCGATCTATGAAGGACCGCAGTGCCTTCATCGCGGGCAAGCCTTGCTCCCACAGTGAAGATAAATCCCCTCGCCACCGGGCTCCGTGTCAGGCGTGCTTTTGCAACCCGACAACCGTACGCGGCATGCCCACGAACCCGGGCAAGGCTTCGATCCGCGCCAGCCAGGCCCGTACATTGGCATAGTCGTCCAACGACACATTGCCTTCCGGTGCGTGGGCGATGTAACTGTAGCCGGCGATGTCCGCGACGGTTGCAGCGTCACCCGCCAGATAAGCACGGCTGCTCAATTCTTGATCAATGACTTTCAGCACGTTGTGAGAACGGGCAATCACGTCCTCGGCGTTGTAGGCCGCACCAAACACCGTGATCAGCCTCGCCGTGGCCGGCCCCGCATGGATCGGCCCGGCCGCCGCCGACAGCCAGCGCTGCACCCGGGCGGCGCCGATCGGATCGGTCGGCAGCCAGCGGCCCTTGCCGTATTTGTGCGCCAGGTACACCAGGATCGCGTTGGAGTCCGCCAGCACAACGCCGTCATCGTCAATGACCGGCACTTGGCCAAACGCATTGAGCGCCAGGAAATCCGCCTGTTTGTGCGCGCCCTTGGCCAAGTCGACGAAGACTTCTTCGACAGGCAGCCCGAGCAACGAAAGCATCAGTTGAACGCGATGGGAATGGCCGGAAAGCGGGAAGTGATAGTGCTTGATAGGGTTCATGGTCGACTCCGCTGCAAGTGACGCCATCAGCACAACGGCGTCGATGGGGTCATCTTCCGCTCCAGGCAAAACCAAGAGAATCCCCCAGAAATGCAATCCATTGTTTCAGCCAGAGAAACAATGCTTCAGCCGCTCAAGGCCGGATGTTCGCGCAATGCACTGACGATGAAATCGACAAAACTGCGGACCCGCGCCGGCGCATTGCGCCCGCCCTGATACACCACATGGATCGGCAGAGGCGGCAATTCGAAATCGGCCAGGACGATTTCCAATTCCCCGGCCGCCACGTTGCCTGCCACTTGGTAAGACAGGACACGCGTCATCCCCAGCCCCTGGCAGGCCGCCGTGATCGCGGCCTGGTTGGCCGTCACCACCAGCCGAGGCACGGGCCGGACGGCCAACGGTTGGCCTGAATCGATGAAGGTCCAGCTTTTGACCTGGCCAATGGCCGACGACGCCACCACGGGCATTCGCTCCAAGTCCTCCGGATGCCGGGGCAGCCCGTGGCGCGCGAAGAAATCCGGGGCGCCGCACACCACCCGCCGCACTTCACCGACACGCACAGCGTGCAGGTTGCTGTCCGGCAGCTCGCCAATGCGCAAGGCAACATCGATGCCCTCCTCCACCAGGCTGACCGTACGATCCAACAACAAGGCGTTGATGCTGACCTCGGGGAACCGGTGCAAGTAATCCACCAGCAGCGGCGTGACGAATAACTGACCGAACAGCACCGGTGCGGTAATCGTCAATTGCCCACGGGGCTGGACGTGGCTGCCGGCCGCCGAATCCTCGGCTTCCTGCAAATCGCTCAGGATCCGGCGACAGTCCTCGAGAAAGCGCTGGCCGGCTTCGCTCAGGTACACATTGCGGGTGGAGCGCACCAACAACGGCGTGCCGATGCGTTGCTCTAACGCTGCCACCGCCCGCGTGACACTGGCCGCCGACAGCCCCAGGCGCCGCGCTGCCGCCGAAAACCCCGACTCCTGGGCCACGGCGAGGAAAACCTGCATTTCCTGGAACCTGTCCATCCATCCCCCGATGAGAAATCCTGATACAAGTTTTCTGCGCGTCTCAAAGCAGCGCTACGCGGCCATTGTAGAGGCCTGGGCCAGTGAACCACAGCGTAGCGCAGCCAGACACCGGGACATTGGCTCGGCCAGGGGCGATTGCCCTTGGTACCATCCCTCTTCATGACAGTTTCATGACTTGAGAATGACCTGGACCTGGTGGGAGCGGGCTTGCTCGCGAAGGCGGTATTTCAGTTGACGAGGATGCTGACTGGCACAACGCCTTCGCGAGCAAGCCCGCTCTCACAGGGTTGCCTGGCTCGCACCCATCGAAAGGCCTGCTTTTGTGAACGTTCTTTATCGCGCTTCAACCCATCCGCGCGCCGCCCTCATCGCCCTGATTGGCTGCGTACTACTCGTCCCCATGGGCCTGCGTCTCGCCCTCGGCTGGTCCGACCCGCTGGGTTATCTCTCGGACCTGGGTATCGGCGGGTTGCTGATCGTGCTGCTCCATCACCGTCCCGGGTGGCTGGCGTTCCCGGTATTGCTGGCCTGGAGCACGTTGACGCTGGCCAGCATCGAGCTGGTCAGCGCGGTCGGGCGGATGCCCAATCCTTCGGACATTCTTTATCTGACCGACCCGCAGTTCGTTGAAAACTCCACCCGCGGCGGCTTTTCCCATCCATGGCTGGCGGCGATCCAGTTGGCCGCGCTGGCGTTCTGGTTGATGACCCAATGGACCAACCGCCCACGCCAAGCGCCACGCTTGCCTCGCCACGCCTGGGCCGTGCCCGTGTTGCTCCTGCTGAGCCACGGCGCGCTGCAAGCCTGGCGCCCCAGCGAGGCGGACCAATGGAACGTGTTCAACCTGCCCCACCAACTCGTCACGGCGGGTATCGCCGCCGGGCAGGATCAGGCCCGACAATGGCTCGACGGCGATGCCGTGGACCCCGCCCCGCCCATGGCAGGGCTGACCCGCCTGGACCTCGATGGCAACAGACTGCTGGCCGAACCCGGGCGTGCGCGCAACGTCCTGGTCATCGCCCTGGAGGGCATTCCCGGCGCCTATGTGGGCGCCAACCGTCAGGCCTTGAAAAGCAGCTATCAGGAGAACCTGATGCCGCACCTCAGCGCCTGGGCCGAGCGCGGCATGAACACCCCCGATTACGTCCTGCACAGCCACCAGACCATCCGGGGCTTGTACGCGATGCTGTGTGGCGACTACGACAAGCTCGACAACGGCACGCCCAAAGGCGTCGAAATGCTCAACCAGAGCCAGCGTAACCAAGCCTGCCTGCCAGCCCAGTTGCGCCAGAACGGCTTTTCCACCCACTTCCTGCAGGGCGCGGGCCTGCGGTTCATGGCCAAGGACCGGATCATGCCGCACATCGGTTTCGACACGACCTTGGGCATGGAATGGTTCACTCGCCCCGCCTACCTGGAATTCCCTTGGGGCAAGGACGACAAGACCTTCTTCGAAGGCGCGCTGGACTACGTCGGGCAACTGCAACAAGCGGACAAACCCTGGATGCTGACCCTGTTGACCGTGGGCACGCACCAGCCCTACTCGGCCCCAGATGACTACCTGCAACGCTACGACACCGCCAAGCAGGCGGCGGTGGGTTACCTGGACGACGCCCTGGAGAACTTCCTGGCGGGCCTGGAACGCCAGGGCATCCTGGACAACACCCTGGTGGTCATCACCTCGGACGAATCCCATGGCATCGACGACGTGCGGCTGGCCTCGTCCTGGGGGTTCAACCTGACGCTGGCGCCGGAACCGTTGCCCCGGATCAAGTCAGGCACCTACGGCCATGTCGACCTGACCGCCTCGATCCTCGATTACTTCGGCTTTACGGTGCCCACGTCGTTGTCTGGCCGCTCGATGTTCAGGGACTACCCGACGGGCCGGGAAATCATGTCGTTCACCAACGGCAAGCTGCGCTACCACGATGGCAAGGGCACGTTTACCGAATGCGATTTTCTCCAACATTGCCGTGACTACACCAGCGAAGGCTTCATCGCCGACCGTGCCACCTATGGCGGGCAATACAGCGGCCAGCGCGCCAGGCTGATCGGCGCCCGGGCCACGGCCCTGGACCAGACCCTGTTGCGCACGCCCTTGAACCAGCATTATCAGTTCGGCGGCGCGGATAAAATCCCGCTGCCGGCCCAGGTCATCGACGACTGGGCCGACAACCTGATCGGTGCCCAGTACCTGGAAATGCCCAAGGGTTCACAGACCCGCGTCAGCCTGACCATCCGCGCCGTCGAGGCTGACCATGCCGCCTACATTTCCCTCAAGGCCAAGGAATTAGAGCAGGATGTGCCGATGGACCTGCCGACAGACGTGGTGGTGACCCCCGACCAGCCGCTGGTGATGAACCTCCGTTTCGACAACCCACAGCAACGCAAGATGTTTTCCTTCCATCTGCTCGGTCATGGGGTCGGCGCCATCGAGATCAGCGACTTCAGCGTCGTGACCGAGCTGCCGGACCAGACGGACCAGACGGACCAGCCGCAATACCTGGACGATATGCAGGAAGACAGCGAGGCCCAATCCAGCTGAAAAAAACGCGGCTAATCCAGCAACCGATGCAGCTTGGCGTACTGCAACAGCATGATGGTCTTGCCGTCGCAAATCTCCCCGGTCTCGATCATGCCCAAGGCCTGGTCGAGGGACAGCTCCAGCACTTCGATCTCTTCGCCCTCGGCTTCCAGGCCGCCGCCTGCGTGCTGCTTGTCTTCATCGAAGTACTCGCCGACGAAAAAATGCACCCGTTCAGTCACCGAACCCGGGCTCATGAAGGCTTCGAACACCTTGCGCACGTCCTGGATGATATAGCCGGTTTCCTCCTGGGTTTCCTTGCGAATGCAGGTGTGCGGGTCGTCGTTGTCCAACAGGCCGGCGCAGGTTTCGATCAACAGGTCATCGTGCCCGTTGACGAAGGCCGGGAAGCGGAATTGCCGGGTCAACACCACGGTCTGCTTGGCTTTGCTGTACAGCAGGATGGTGGCGCCGTTGCCACGGTCGTAGGTCTCGCGCGTCAGCTCGCGCCATTGGCCATTGCGGCCGAGGTAGTCATAGGTGGTCTTGCGCAGCACGTACCAATCATCCGAGAGGACTTCGACGTGCTTGATGCGTACCCGATCCTTGATGCTGATTGCCTGTGTCATTTGCCCACTCCGTTAGGGACCAGTGGCCACAGGCACAACCATGGCCTGCCAGCCTGTCGAATTGAATCGGCAGGCTAGCAGAAGCGCCATGAATCACTCCACCGTCACAGACTTCGCCAAATTGCGCGGCTGGTCCACATCGGTACCCTTGAGCACAGCGACGTAGTACGACAGCAGCTGCAACGGGATGGTGTAGAGGATCGGCGACAGGATGTCGTGGATGTGCGGCATGTGCACCACGTGGGTGCCTTCGCCATTGGTCATGCCGGCCTTCTCGTCAGCAAAGACAATCAACTGGCCGCCACGGGCGCGCACTTCCTGCAGGTTGGACTTGAGCTTTTCCAGCAGCTCGTTGTTCGGCGCGACGGTGACCACCGGCATGTCGTTATCCACAAGCGCCAGCGGGCCGTGCTTGAGCTCGCCGGCCGGGTAGGCCTCGGCGTGGATGTAGGAGATTTCCTTGAGCTTCAAGGCCCCTTCCATCGCCACCGGGAATTGCGCGCCACGGCCCAGGAACAGGGTGTGGTTCTTCTCGGCGAACAGCTCGGCGATTTTTTCCACGGTGCCGTCCATGGCCAAGGCTTCGCCCAGGCGGGCCGGCAGGCGACGCAGTTCTTCCACCAGCTTGGCCTCGACGCCTTCACCCAGGGTGCCGCGCACCTGGCCCAGGGACAGCGTCAGCAACAGCAGCCCCACCAGCTGCGTGGTGAACGCCTTGGTCGACGCCACACCGATCTCACGCCCGGCCTGGGTCAGCAGGGTCAGGTCGGACTCGCGCACCAGCGAGCTGATGCCCACGTTGCAGATCGCCAGGCTGGCGAGGAAACCCAGTTCCTTGGCATTGCGCAGGGCGGCCAGAGTGTCGGCAGTTTCGCCGGACTGGGAAATGGTGACGAACAGTGAATCGGGTTGCACCACGACTTTGCGATAGCGGAACTCGCTGGCCACTTCGACCTGGCACGGAATACCCGCCAGCTCTTCCAGCCAGTAACGGGCGACCATGCCGGCGTGATAACTGGTGCCGCAGGCCACGATTTGCACGTTGCGGACCTTGGCGAACAATTCGGCCGCTTGTGGACCGAAGGCCTGGACCAGCACCTGTTCCTGACTCATGCGTCCTTCCAGGGTGCGCTGCACAACGGCCGGTTGCTCGTGGATTTCCTTGAGCATGTAATGGCGGAACTCGCCCTTGTCGGCGGCTTCGGCACCGTCGCGGTACTGAACGGTCTCGCGCTCCACGCTTTTGCCATCGAGGTCCCAGATCTGCACGCTGTCGCGACGAATCTCGGCGATATCGCCTTCTTCCAGGTACATGAAGCGATCAGTGACCTGACGCAGCGCCAGTTGATCGGACGCCAGGAAGTTTTCCCCCAGGCCCAGGCCGATCACCAGCGGGCTGCCACTGCGGGCTGCTACCAGGCGATCCGGTTGTTTCGCGCTGATCACCGCCAAGCCGTAGGCCCCGTGCAGTTCCTTGACCGTTGCCTTGAGGGCCACGGTCAGGTCCGCCAGATCCTTGAGCTTGTGGGTGAGCAAATGGGCAATGACTTCGGTGTCGGTATCGGAAGTGAACACATAGCCGAGCGCCTTCAGCTGTTCGCGCAACGCTTCATAGTTCTCGATGATGCCGTTGTGCACCACCGCCAGGTCGCCGGAGAAATGCGGATGGGCGTTACGCTCGCACGGCGCGCCATGGGTGGCCCAACGGGTATGGGCAATGCCCAGGCGACCGACCAGCGGTTCGGCGTCCAGCGCTCGTTCCAGTTCGCTGACCTTGCCTGGACGACGCATGCGCTCAAGCTTTTCGTCGTTGGTGAAAACCGCCACGCCGGCGCTGTCATAGCCGCGATATTCAAGACGCTTGAGGCCCTCAAGCAAGATGGCAGTGATGTTGCGTTCCGCTACGGCGCCGACAATTCCACACATGCTATTTCTCCTGGCTGACAGGCGCGCAGATCACGGTGATGCCGCGGGCCTGAATCTGATCGCGGGCCTCTACGGGCAGGCGATCATCGGTAATGAGGGTATGGACGCTGCTCCACGGCAGTTCCAGATTGGGGATCTTGCGGCCGATCTTGTCGGCCTCCACCATCACGATCACTTCCCGGGCAACCTCAGCCATCACACGGCTCAGGCCCAGCAGTTCGTTGAAGGTGGTGGTACCTCGAACCAGATCGAGGCCGTCGGCACCGATGAACAGCTGGTCGAAATCGTAGGAACGCAGAACCTGCTCGGCCACCTGGCCCTGGAACGACTCGGAGTGAGGGTCCCAAGTGCCGCCAGTCATCAACAGCACCGGCTCGTGCTCCAGTTCGCTCAAGGCATTGGCAACGTGCAGGGAATTGGTCATCACTACCAGGCCCGGCTGTTGGCCGAGTTGCGGAATCATGGCCGCCGTGGTGCTGCCGCTGTCGATGATGATACGCGCGTGCTCGCGGATCCGCTTCACGGCGGCCCGGGCAATGGCCAGTTTGTACTTGGAGACGGCTTGCCCGTTATCGGCCACCAACTCCTGCGGCATCGGTACCGCGCCACCGTAGCGACGCAGCAGCAGGCCGTTGGTTTCCAGGGCGGCGAGGTCCTTGCGAATCGTAACTTCCGAGGTTTCGAAGCGCTTGGCCAACTCATCCACACTGACCTCGCCCTGCTCTTGGAGCAAAGCAAGGATGTTGTGACGGCGCTGTGGCGTGTTGCGTTTCGACATGGCGGCTTAAGTTTCGATTCGAAAGATAACGTAAGCAATCAAAACCTATTGAAGCGATATCGTCAAGGCGCCAGAAGAAAAATTCAGAAATCACGCAAATCGAATGTGGGAGCGGGCTTGCTCGCGAATGCGTTGGGTCAGCAACGAATTAATTGGCTGAACCACCGCTTTCGCAAGCAAGCCCGCTCCCACAAGGGGGATGTGGATAACTTCAGGATTTCTTGATTTTCTCCGGCCGCTTCCAGCCGTCGATGTTGCGTTGGCGGGCGCGTCCGACTGCCAATTGGCCTTTATCCACATTCTGGGTAAGGGTCGAACCGGCTGCCGTGGTCGCACCGCTGGAGATATCCACAGGTGCTACCAAGGAGTTGTTCGAGCCGATGAACACATCTTCGCCCAACACGGTTTTCCACTTGTTGGCGCCATCGTAGTTGCAGGTAATGGTCCCGGCGCCAATGTTGGTGCGGGCGCCGACTTCAGCGTCACCGAGGTAGGTCAGGTGCCCGGCCTTGGCGCCTTCGCCCAGATGAGCGTTTTTCAGTTCAACGAAGTTACCCACATGGGCACGGGCTTCCAGCACCGAACCCGGGCGCAGGCGGGCAAACGGGCCGGCGTCGCTGCCCTCCCCCATGATCGCACCGTCGAGATGGCTGTTGGCTTTGATCACCACGCCTTTGCGCAGGGTGCTGTCCTTGATCACGCAGTTCGGGCCGATGACCACGTCGTCTTCGATGACAACCTTGCCTTCGAGGATGACGTTGATGTCGATGACCACGTCGCGACCCACGCTGACGTCACCGCGCACGTCGAAACGGGCCGGATCGCGCAGGGTCACGCCTTGGGCCATCAGGCGGCGGGCGGCGCGCAATTGATAATGGCGCTCCAGCTCGGCCAGTTGCCGGCGATCGTTGGCGCCCTGCACTTCCATGGCGTCCAATGGTTGCTCGGTAGCAACGACAAGCCCGTCAGCAACGGCCATGGCAATCACGTCGGTCAGGTAGTACTCGCCCTGGGCGTTGTTGTTCGACAGACGACTCATCCAGTCACCCAGGCGCTCGGCCGGCACGGCCAGAATCCCGGTGTTGCCTTCAGTGATCGCGCGCTGGGCTTCGTTGGCGTCCTTCTGCTCGACAATCGCCATCACCTGGCCGTCGGCGTTGCGCACAATGCGGCCGTAACCGGTGGGGTCATCCAGCTCGACGGTCAGCAAGCCCAACTGCTGTGGGGCAACGTGCTTGAGCAGGCGCTGCAAGGTCTCGACTTCGATCAGCGGCACATCGCCGTAGAGAATCAGCACCGTATCGGCGGTGATGAACGGCACGGCCTGGGCCACCGCATGGCCTGTGCCCAGTTGTTTGTCCTGCAGGACGAAATTCAGGTCATCGGCGGCCAGGCGTTCGCGCACCGCATCGGCACCGTGGCCGATCACCACGTGAATGCGCTGTGGATCAAGTTGCCGGGCGCTGTGGATAACATGGCCGAGCATGGAATTGCCGGCTACCGGGTGCAAGACCTTGGGCAGCGCCGAACGCATGCGGGTGCCTTGACCGGCCGCGAGGATAACGATTTCGAGAGACATGACTGGCTACCAATCCTGGGTGGTCAGCGGCTGCGACCAGATGATGAGTATCGGGAAAAGAAAAAAGGGTAGCCGAGGCTACCCTTTTTAATCAATCGCACAGAAAGCAGACGGCTTAGCCGCCGAACTTCTTGCGGATCTGCTGGACGGTGCGCAGCTGGGCTGCGGCCTCGGCCAGACGTGCAGCAGCAGAACCGTAATCGAACTCCGCGCCACGCTCGTGCAGGGCCTTCTCGGCAGCCTTGACGGCTTCCTGAGCGGAGGCTTCGTCCAGGTCGGCAGCACGTTGCACAGTGTCGGCAAGGACCTTGACCATGTTCGGCTGAACCTCGAGGAAACCACCGGAGATGTAATACACCTCGGCTTCCCCGCCCTGCTTGATCAAGCGGATCGGACCCGGTTTCAGATTAGTGATCAGCGGTGCGTGACCCAGAGCGATACCAAGATCACCCAGCTCACCATGCGCAATCACCATCTCGACCAGACCGGAGAAGATTTCCCCTTCCGCACTGACGATATCGCAATGGACTGTCATAGCCATCTGATTGCCTCAACCTAAATTAGCGCCCGTTGCCGGGCGCCGGGATTACAGTTTCTTGGCTTTCTCGATCGCTTCTTCGATGCCGCCGACCATGTAGAACGCTTGTTCTGGCAGGTGGTCGTAGTCACCGTTGAGGATGCCTTTGAAGCCAGCAATGGTGTCTTTCAGGGAAACGTATTTACCCGAGGCACCGGTGAAGACTTCAGCCACGAAGAACGGCTGCGACAAGAAGCGCTGGATCTTACGAGCGCGGGATACCAACTGCTTGTCGGCTTCCGACAGCTCGTCCATACCCAGGATCGCGATGATGTCCTTCAGCTCTTTGTAGCGCTGCAGCACGTACTGGACGCCGCGAGCGGTGTCGTAGTGCTCCTGGCCGATCACGTTCGGATCCAGCTGGCGCGAAGTCGAGTCCAGTGGGTCAACCGCTGGGTAGATACCCAGGGAAGCGATGTCACGGGACAGAACGACGGTGGCGTCCAAGTGGGCGAAGGTGGTCGCTGGCGACGGGTCGGTCAAGTCATCCGCAGGTACGTATACCGCTTGGATCGAAGTGATCGAACCTTCCTTGGTCGAAGTGATACGTTCTTGCAGAACGCCCATCTCTTCAGCCAGGGTCGGCTGGTAACCTACTGCCGAAGGCATACGGCCCAGCAGTGCGGATACTTCGGTACCGGCCAGGGTGTAACGGTAGATGTTGTCGACGAACAGCAGAACGTCGTTACCTTCGTCACGGAACTTCTCGGCCATGGTCAGGCCGGTCAGGGCTACGCGCAGACGGTTGCCCGGCGGCTCGTTCATCTGGCCATAGACCAGTGCCACTTTGTCCAGAACGTTGGAATCCTTCATCTCGTGGTAGAAGTCGTTACCCTCACGAGTACGCTCACCCACACCGGCGAACACGGAATAACCGCTGTGCTCGATGGCGATGTTACGGATCAGTTCCATCATGTTTACGGTCTTGCCTACACCGGCACCACCGAACAGACCGACTTTACCGCCCTTGGCGAACGGGCAAACCAGGTCGATAACCTTGATGCCGGTTTCCAGCAGGTCGTTGCCGCCTGCCTGTTCAGCGAAGGATGGCGCAGGACGGTGAATGCCCCAGCGCTCTTCGGTGTCGATCGGACCCGCTTCGTCGATCGGGTTACCCAGTACGTCCATGATCCGGCCCAGGGTCGCTTTACCGACCGGTACGGAGATGGCTGCGCCAGAGTCGATAACGTCCAGACCGCGCTTCAAGCCTTCGGTAGAACCCATCGCAATGGTACGAACGATGCCGTCGCCCAGCTGCTGCTGAACTTCCAGGGTAGTTTCCGCGCCTTGTACTTTCAGCGCGTTGTAGATGCTCGGTACGCTGTCGCGTGGAAATTCCACGTCGATAACGGCGCCGATGATTTGAACGATACGTCCGCTACTCATAGCTGGATCCTCTGAATATTTGAACCGTTAAACCGCGGCAGCGCCGCCGACGATTTCCGAGATCTCTTGGGTGATCGCAGCCTGACGCGCCTTGTTGTAGATCAGCTGCAAATCGCTGATCAAATCACCGGCGTTGTCGGTAGCGTTCTTCATCGCGATCATCCGCGCTGCTTGTTCAGCTGCGTTGTTCTCGACCACCGCCTGGTAGACCTGCGACTCCACGTAGCGGACCATCAAGCCGTCAAGCAGCTCCTTGGCATCCGGTTCGTAGAGATAGTCCCAGTGGTGCTTGAGTTCCTGTTCCGGGGTCGCCACCAGTGGGATCAATTGCTCCACGGTTGGCTGTTGCGTCATGGTGTTGATGAACTTGTTGGATACCACGGACAGGCGGTCAATCCGGCCTTCCAGGTAAGCATCCAGCATCACCTTGACGCTGCCGATCAGGTCATTGATCGACGGTTCTTCACCCAGGTGGCTGATAGCAGCGACGACGTTGCCGCCGAAGTTGCGGAAGAAAGCCGCACCCTTGCTACCAATCACGCACAGATCGATCTCGACGCCTTGTTCGCGGTTTACAGCCATGTCCTTGACCAGGGCCTTGAACAGGTTGGTGTTCAAGCCACCACACAGACCACGGTCACTGCTCACCACGACGTAACCGACGCGCTTGATAGCACGGTCGATCATGAACGGGTGGCGATATTCCGGGTTGGCGTTGGCCAGATGACCAATAACCTGGCGGATGCGCTCCGCATAAGGGCGGCTAGCAGCCATGCGCATTTGTGCCTTGCGCATTTTGCTGACCGCCACTTTTTCCATGGCGCTGGTAATTTTTTGCGTGCTTTTGATGCTCGCAATCTTACTGCGAATCTCTTTTGCGCCTGCCATGTAACACCTATCAGGTTAGCAAGCGGGAGCCTTGCGACTCCCGCTGCGGCTTACCAGGTTTGGGTGGCCTTGAACTTCTCGATACCGGCTTTCATGCCAGCGTCGATTTCGTCATTGAAGTCACCCTTCACGTTGATCTTGGCCAACAAGTCGGCGTGATCGCGGTTGAAGTAAGCAATCAGCGCTTGTTCAAAGCTGCCGACCTTGGCGATTTCAACGTCAGTCAGGAACCCACGCTCAGCGGCATACAGCGACAGCGCCATGTCAGCGATCGACATTGGTGCGTATTGCTTCTGCTTCATCAGCTCGGTAACGCGCTGACCATGCTCAAGTTGCTTACGGGTCGCTTCGTCCAGGTCAGAAGCGAACTGGGCGAATGCCGCCAGTTCACGGTACTGGGCCAGGGCGGTACGGATACCACCGGACAGCTTCTTGATGATCTTGGTCTGAGCGGCACCACCCACACGGGATACCGAAACACCGGCGTTCACAGCAGGACGGATCCCGGAGTTGAACATGGCCGATTCCAGGAAGATCTGACCGTCGGTGATGGAAATCACGTTGGTCGGAACGAACGCGGAAACGTCGCCAGCCTGGGTTTCGATGATCGGCAGAGCGGTCAGGGAGCCGGTCTTGCCGGTCACTGCGCCGTTGGTGAACTTCTCCACGTACTCTTCAGAAACGCGGGATGCGCGCTCCAGCAGACGGGAGTGGAGATAGAACACGTCGCCTGGGTAGGCTTCACGGCCTGGTGGACGGCGCAGCAGCAGGGAGATCTGGCGGTAAGCCACTGCCTGCTTGGACAGATCGTCATAAACGATCAGCGCGTCTTCACCGCGGTCGCGGAAGTATTCGCCCATGGTGCAACCGGAGTACGGTGCCAGGAACTGCAGCGCAGGAGATTCCGATGCGCTGGCCGCCACGATGATCGTGTTGGCCAGGGCGCCGTTTTCTTCCAGCTTGCGAACCACGTTGGCGATGGTCGATTGCTTCTGACCGATGGCTACGTAGACGCAGAAAATGCCGCTGTTCTTCTGGTTGATGATCGCGTCGATCGCCAGAGCGGTCTTACCGATCTGACGGTCACCGATGATCAGCTCACGCTGGCCACGGCCGACAGGGATCATGGCATCGACAGCCTTGTAGCCAGTCTGTACAGGCTGGTCTACCGACTTACGCCAGATCACGCCAGGAGCAACTTTCTCGACCGCGTCGGTCTCGGTGTTGTTCAGCGGACCTTTGCCGTCAACAGGGTTACCCAGTGCGTCGACGACGCGACCCAGCAGTTCCTTACCCACCGGAACTTCGAGGATGCGGCCGGTGCACTTGGCGCTCATGCCTTCGGCCAGCGACTGGTAGGAACCCAGTACAACGGCACCTACGGAGTCTTGCTCCAGGTTGAGGGCCATACCGTAGACGCCGCCCGGAAACTCGATCATCTCGCCGTACATGACGTCGGCCAGACCGTGAATCCGCACGATACCGTCAGATACGCTGACGACAGTGCCTTCGTTACGGGCTTGGGAGGTCACATCGAGCTTGTCGATGCGGCCCTTGATAATTTCACTTATTTCGGAAGGATTGAGTTGCTGCATTGCTCTGCTGCCCCTTCAAACTCAAGATTTCAATGCTTCGGCAAGTTTCGCGATTTTGCCGCGAATCGAGCCATCGATAACCAGGTCGCCGGCGCGGATTACAACGCCCCCTATCAGGGACTTGTCTTCCTCGACTTGCAGGCGCACTTCCCGGTTGAGTCGTGCACTGAGAACCTTGGCGAGTTTGTCTTGCTGTTCTTGGTTCAATGCGAAAGCACTGGTCACTTCCACGTCTACCGACTTCTCTTGCTCGGCCTTGTACAGGTCGAAAAGAGTGGCGATCTCCGGCAGAAGCAGGAGACGGTCGTTTTCGGCAACGACGTGAATGAAATTCTGTGCCTTGGCATCGAACTTGTCGCCGCACACGTCAATGAACGTGGCGGCCTTTTCTGCGCTCGTCAGTCGCGGGGCCTTGAGCACGCGCTGCATGGTGTCGTCTTGCGACACCGCTGCAGCCAGGCCGAGCATGGCTGACCAATTGGCCAGTTGCTGGTGGGCCTGAGCGTGCTCGAAGGCCGCCTTAGCGTAAGGTCGGGCCAACGTGGTCAGTTCTGCCATGATCGCCCTCGCTTAGATTTCAGCAGCCAGTTGGTTAACCAGCTCTGCGTGCGCGTTTTGATCGATTGTGGCACCCAGGATCTTCGAAGCACCGCCAACGGCCAGGGCACCCACTTGGGCACGCAGCGCGTCTTTGACACTGTTGAGTTCCTGTTCGATCTCGGCTTGAGCCTGAGCCTTCACACGGTCAGCTTCGACGCGAGCCTGTTCACGGGCTTCGTCGACAATCTGGGTACCGCGTTTCTTGGCTTGCTCGATGATTTCAGCTGCCTGAGCTTTCGCTTCGCGCAGTTGCTGACCCACTTTCTCATGGGCCAACTCCAGGTCGCGAGCTGCACGGCTGGCAGCGTCCAGACCATCAGCGATCTTCTTTTGACGTTCGTGCAATGCCGCAATGACCGGAGGCCATACGAACTTCATGCAGAACAGTACAAAAATCAGGAACGCAACGGACTGGCCAATCAGGGTCGCATTAATGTTCACGCCAACACCTCGCAGTTACGTTGTCCATCACACCAATCTACTCGAGACATCCGAGTAATTAGCCAGCGATTTGACCAACGAACGGGTTCGCAAAGGTGAAGAACAGCGCGATACCAACACCGATCATGGTCACGGCGTCGAGCAGACCGGCCACGATGAACATTTTGACTTGCAGCATTGGAACCATTTCTGGCTGACGCGCTGCGCCTTCCAGGAACTTGCCGCCCAACAGGCCGAAACCAATTGCGGTACCCAGTGCGCCCAGGCCGATCAACAGTGCAACAGCGATAGCGGTTAGACCAACTACAGTTTCCATCTTTCCTCCCGACTTTTACGTCGTATGGTTTAGGTTTTTTAGATTAAAGCGGTAAAACAAATCGTTTCTCAGCCCGGTTCGGGCTCCTTCCCGTTTGACCGGGAAGGACATCAGACTAGTCGAGACTGGTCTTAATGGTTTTCTTCGTGCGCCATCGACAGGTAGACGATGGTCAGCATCATGAAGATGAACGCCTGCAGGGTGATGATCAGGATGTGGAACACAGCCCACGCCCATTGCAGGACTACACCCAGGCCGCTGAGCCACAGCAGGCCGCTGCCGAACATCACAGCGATCAGGATGAACACCAGTTCGCCGGCATACATGTTGCCGAACAGACGCAGTGCCAGAGAAATCGGCTTGGCGATCAGGGTTACGAATTCCAGCAGGAAGTTCACCGGGATCAGCAGGGCCTGAACGAGGATGTTCTTGCTGCCGAACGGGTGCAGGGTCAGTTCGCCGATGAAGCCGCCGATGCCCTTGACCTTGATGCTATAGAAAATGATCAGTGCGAAAACCGAGAGCGCCATGCCCAGGGTCGCGTTCGGGTCGGTGGTCGACACAGCGCGGAATGGGATGTGTGCATCACCGGAGATCAGGATGGCCAGCTGAGGAATCCAGTCGACCGGTACCAGGTCGACGGCGTTCATCAGGAACACCCAGACGAAGATGGTCAGTGCCAGCGGTGCGATCACCGGGCTACGGCCATGGAAGCTGTCTTTCACGCTGCCATCGACGAATTCGACCAGTACTTCAACGAAGTTCTGCAGTGCACCAGGCTGACCGGAGGTCGCCTTCTTTGCCGCCATGCGGAAAAGAAGAACGAAGATCAGGCCCAGTGCGACCGACCAGCCGAGGGTATCGACGTGGAAAGCCCAGAAGCCCATTTCCTTGGCTTCTGCTGCGGTGTGGGCAAAGCCCCAGCCGCCGTTGGGTAGCTGACCGAAGGTCAGGTTCTGCAAGTGGTGCTGGATATAGCCCGAAGCGGTTGTCTCTGCCATGGTTGCCTCAAACGCCCTAAGGTCTCGAAAGTCTTGTTCTCATTAGCAGGGGAGCGAACCAGCTAACCAGTTGGGTCAGCACGAAGACGCTGAATACAGCCAGCGGCGCCAGTGGCTTCACACCTGCGAACGTCAATGCAAACAGCACTGCCGTCAAAATCAGTTTCCCCGCCTCGCCGGCATAAAAAGACCGGACGATAGCCTGGGCTGCTCGGGCGCCGGAAAACCGAAAGGCCCTGTGAGCAAAGTAAATATTGGGAAGCAAGGCTATCAGGCCTCCGCAAAGCCCTGAGTATCCGGCGACGACTCCTTTCCATTGCCAGAGCGCCAATGTGGCGATCAGTACGACGGTGAATTGAGCCATCAAAACCGGGAAAACTGCCAGACGATGGAACGGCAAGCGGTTTGGCGTGCGGGTTTCCATCGCTTTTGCTCTCCAATAGTCGGCCGCCATAATTCAATAACTTGGCATAATTTGTGCCGACAAAATGCGCGCAGAGTATAGGGGCGGTTCTGCCCCTATTCAACTGCCAGGTAGTGATTTCCGACTGCGCGCTACAAGAGCAATTGTTTCAGCGAATGTGTGCAAGGACACCTTGCAGCTCATCAAGGGAGTTGTAACCAATCACCAATTGCCCCTTGCCCTTCTTTCCGTGGCGAATCTGCACCGCAGAGCCCAGGCGCTCTGCCAGGCGTTGTTCCAGGCGAGCGATATCCGGATCGGTTTTTGGGGCCTCGACGGGGGCCGGTTTGCCACTGAGCCACTGACGAACCAGTGCCTCGGTTTGGCGCACGGTGAGGCCGCGTGCGACAACATGTCGCGCCCCTTCAACCTGTTGATTTTCCGGCAACCCGAGCAATGCCCGGGCATGACCCATTTCCAGGTCGCCGTGGGACAGCATGGTCTTGATGACTTCCGGCAACGCAATCAGGCGCAGCAGGTTGGCCACGGTCACGCGGGACTTGCCCACCGCCTCGGCAACTTGTTGCTGGGTCAGCTGGAATTCCTGCTGCAAGCGCTGCAGGGCCACCGCTTCCTCGATCGGGTTGAGGTCTTCACGCTGGATGTTTTCGATCAACGCCATGGCGATGGCCGTTTCATCCGGCACATCGCGAACCATTGCCGGGATGGTTTCCTGGCCGGCCTGCTGGCTGGCGCGCCAGCGACGTTCGCCGGCGATGATCTCGAAGCGTCCGTTGGCAATCGGCCGGACCACGATCGGCTGCATCACGCCCTGGCTCTTGATCGACTGGGCCAGTTCTTCCAGCGCCTGCGGGTCCATGTCCCGGCGTGGCTGGTATTTGCCGCGCTGGATCAGGTCCAGGGGCAGATGCTGCAGCTCGCGCTGATCGGCCTGTACGGCCTGTTCTTCCAGCGAGCTGACCGTCGGACCGCTGAGCAGTGCATCCAGTCCACGTCCGAGACCTCGTTTCTTGACGGCCATGGGGTTTCCTTAAATTGGCTGGGCTGCAGCGGTGCGTGGATTGCGGCGCTGACGGCGAACCATCTCGCCCGCCAGGGCCAGGTAAGCCAGCGCACCACGGGATTGTTTGTCGTAGGCCAAGGCCGGCATGCCGTAGCTCGGCGCTTCGGCCAGACGGATGTTACGTGGGATGACCGTGTCGTAGAGCTGCTCGCCGAAATGCTCCTTGAGCTGGGCCGAGACATCGTTCATCAGGCTCAGGCGCGGGTCGTACATGGTCCGCAACAGGCCTTCGACCTTCAGGTTCGGGTTCAGCAGTTCGGCGATGCGCTTGATGTTATCCACAAGGTCGCTCAAGCCTTCCAATGCGAAGTATTCGCACTGCATGGGGATAATGACCCCATCGGCCGCCACCAGGGCGTTGAGGGTCAGCATCGACAGCGACGGCGGGCAGTCGATCAGGATGTAATCGTAGTTTTCCCGGATCGGCGCCAAGGCGCTGCGCAGGCGGCTTTCCTTCATCTGCATTTCCAGCAGCACCACTTCGGCCGCCGTCAGGTCACGGTTGGCCGGCAGCAGTTGATAACCGCCGTGTTCGGAGAAGTGCATGGCCTGGCCCAGATCGCATTCGCCGATCAGGACGTCGTAGATGGAATTTTCCAGGCCATGCTTATCCACACCGCTACCCATGGTGGCGTTGCCCTGTGGATCGAGATCGATCAACAGCACCCGGCGCTTGGTCGCGACCAGGGATGCTGCGAGGTTGATGCAGGTGGTGGTCTTGCCCACACCACCTTTCTGGTTCGCTATCGCGAATACCTTAGCCATTCTTGCTTGTGTTCCCAATCATGCCGTGCGGCGCAGTATCAGCAGATGGCGTTGGCCTTGGCAACCGGGTACGGCCAAGGCGTGTTCGCTATCGAGGTGGAAGTCTGCCGGCAATGCTACCAGCTCATCGGCCGGATGAACGCCCTTCATTGCCAGCCAGCGCGTATCGGCGTCGCCCAGGTGGCGAGTCCAGTTGCTGAAGTTCTCCATGCTGCTGAACGCCCGGGAGATGATCCCGTTGAACGGCTCGGCAGGCTGGAACGCTTCGACGCGGCTGTGGATAACTTGCAGGTTATCCAGTTTGAGTTCGAGTTTGACCTGGGTCAGGAAGCGGGTTTTCTTGCCGTTGCTGTCCAGGCAGGTCACTTGCGAGTCGGGAAACAGGATCGCCAGCGGGATTCCTGGCATGCCGCCGCCGCTGCCGACGTCCAGCCAACGACCGTTTTCGATGAAGGACATGACACTGAGGCTGTCGAGCAAATGGCGCGAGACCATTTCATCCGGATCGCGCACGGCGGTCAGGTTGTAGGCCTTGTTCCATTTGATCAACAACGCCAGATAACCCAGCAATTGCGCGTGCTGGGCTTCGGTCAGGCTGACGCCGAGCTGACGGGCACCTGTGGATAACTCTTCAGCGTGTTGCGAGGTGACCATCGAACTCAAGCGCTTTGCTCCAACTGGCGGCCGGCGCCGCGTTTTTTCAAATGAATCATCAACAGCGAAATCGCTGCCGGCGTGACGCCGGGAATGCGCGAGGCCTGGCCCAGGGTTTCTGGACGGGTCGCACCGAGCTTGCTCTGGATTTCTTTCGACAACCCGGAAATACCGGTGTAATCGATATCCACAGGCAGCTTGGTGTCTTCGCTGGCACGCAGGCGGGCGATTTCATCCTGCTGACGGTCGATGTAACCGGCGTACTTGGTCTTGATCTCGACCTGTTCGGCCACTTGCGGATCTTCCGCGCCCTGGCCGGTCACTTCCACCAGCCCGACATAGTCGATTTCCGGACGGCTCAAGAGGTTCAGCAGATTGTATTCGTGGGTCAGCGGTGTGCCGAATTTCGCCGCAATGGCATCGCCTTGCTCGGTACCGGGACGAACCCAGGTGCTTTTCAGCCGCTGCTCTTCCAGCTCGATGCTCTCGCGCTTCTTGCAGAACGCGGCCCAACGCAGGTCGTCCACCAACCCCAGTTCGCGCCCCTTCTCGGTCAAGCGCAGGTCGGCGTTATCTTCACGCAGGATCAGGCGGTATTCGGCGCGGGAGGTGAACATCCGATACGGTTCCTGGGTACCCAGGGTAATCAGGTCATCCACCAGCACACCGATGTACGCCTCATCGCGACGCGGGCACCAGGCTTCTTTGCCCTTGGCGAGCAGTGCGGCGTTGGCTCCGGCGAGCAAACCCTGGGCACCCGCTTCTTCGTAGCCAGTGGTGCCGTTGATCTGCCCGGCGAAGAACAGACCGCCGATAGCTTTGGTTTCCAGGCTGTACTTCAAATCGCGCGGATCGAAGTAGTCGTACTCGATCGCATAACCCGGACGCACGATGTGCGCGTTCTCCATGCCACGGATCGATTGCACGATCTGCAGTTGCACGTCGAACGGCAGACTTGTGGATATCCCGTTCGGATACAACTCATGGGTGGTCAAACCTTCGGGTTCGATGAACACCTGATGGCTTTCCTTGTCGGCAAAGCGATGGATCTTGTCTTCAATCGACGGGCAATAGCGCGGGCCGACACCTTCGATTTCACCGGCAGCGGAATACATCGGCGAACGATCGAGGTTCGCCGCGATGATTTCGTGGGTGCGGGCGTTGGTGTGGGTGATCCAGCAACTGACTTGCCGTGGATGCTGTTCCTTGTTGCCCATGAACGACATCACCGGGATCGGCGTATCGCCAGGCTGCTCGGTCATCACCGAGAAATCCACGGACTTGCCGTCGATGCGAGGTGGCGTACCGGTTTTCAGGCGCCCGACACGCAATGGCAACTCACGCAGACGGTGAGCCAGCGCAATCGACGGCGGATCACCGGCGCGGCCGCCGGAAAAATTCTGCAAACCGATGTGGATAAGTCCGCCGAGGAAGGTCCCGGTGGTCAACACCACGGAATCGGCGAAGAACCGCAGGCCCATTTGCGTGACGACACCGCGCACTCGGTCCTGCTCGACGATCAGGTCATCGGCCGCTTGTTGAAATATCCACAGGTTCGGCTGGTTTTCCAGGATTTCACGGACAGCGGCCTTGTACAGGACGCGGTCGGCCTGGGCGCGAGTAGCGCGTACGGCCGGGCCTTTGCGGCTGTTCAACACGCGAAACTGGATACCACCCTTGTCGGTGGCCATGGCCATCGCGCCGCCTAGGGCATCGATTTCCTTGACCAGGTGGCTTTTGCCGATGCCACCGATGGCAGGGTTGCAGCTCATGGCTCCGAGGGTTTCCACGTTATGCGTCAGCAACAGGGTTTTTGCCCCCATGCGTGCTGATGCAAGTGCTGCCTCGGTACCGGCATGACCGCCGCCGATGACGATCACTTCAAAACGGGAAGGGAAATCCACCACGCACCTCGTGCCTGCTTTATTCAGGTAATTCGGAAATAGGTTTGAGTCTGGCCTGGGCGTTTTTCGAGCCAGGTCGGCAAGTATAGGGACTTCGCCCTTTCTAAAGAACCCTTTGCACAAAATTTAACCAGCTGTGGAGAACTCGCGGTTAAAAAAATAAAAAAGAAAGAAATTTATAAAATCTTTGTTTTTATGTTTATTCTTACTGAGTCATCTATCTGTGGATAACGTTCTACAGGCCTTTATTTTCAATGTGTACAGAGATTCAAAACCCTGTGGTCAGGTGGCAATGAGAGGCTTGGATAACCGGTGTAAGCCTGTGGATGAATGGGCCTGTTATCCACAGAGGCGGTTATCTTCAGTTTTGAAGGGGGTTTATCAACCGACCTCAATGGCAGTTATTCACAGGGCTTAATCCACAGAAAACCGCCGCGATGGACCGCCGCAGCGTCCACAGGCAAGCCGCCATGAAGGGCAATCAGTTTAAAAAAGAGAGGAAAAACCGGGTTTGCGTTGGACTCGAGAAGCTTCGAGGGCAAACCCGGCTAGAAAGGTGGGGGTTATTTACCGATGCAGAAGCTGGAAAAGATCCGCCCCAGCAAGTCATCGGAGCTGAAGGCGCCGGTAATTTCCCCTAGGGAATGTTGGGCCTGGCGCAGGTCTTCGGCCAACAACTCACCCGCCCCCGCCAAGGTCAGCTGCGCGCGACCGTGTTCCAGGGCGGCACTGGCATGGCGCAGGGCTTCAAGATGCCGCCGGCGGGCGCTGAAGCTGCTTTCCGACGTCTGCTCGTAGCCCATGCAGGCCTTGAGGTGCTCGCGCAGCAGTTCCAAGCCCTCACCCGCTGACTTCGCGCTCAGGCTGATGGTCACATGGCCGTCGTTGCTGACCTCAAGGACAATCGCTTCCCCGGTCAGGTCGGCCTTGTTGCGAATCAGCGTGACTTTCGCGGGATCCGGGCGGACCTCGAGGAATTCAGGCCACAAGGCAAATGGATCGTCCGCTTCCGGCGCGGTGGCATCGACCACCAGCAATACCCGGTCGGCTTCACCAATGGCCTTCAGAGCCCGTTCCACGCCGATTTTTTCCACCTGGTCATCGGTGTCGCGCAAACCTGCGGTATCCACTACGTGCAGCGGCATGCCGTCGATGTGGATATGTTCACGCAGGATGTCCCGGGTGGTGCCGGCGATCTCGGTGACGATCGCCGCTTCGCGACCGGCCAGGGCATTCAACAAGCTGGACTTGCCGGCATTCGGGCGTCCGGCGATCACCACGGTCATCCCATCGCGCAGCAAGGCACCCTGCCCGGCTTCGCGCAGTACTGTGGATAACTCATCGCGCACTTTATCCAGCAGGCTCAGCACGTGGCCATCGGCAAGAAAATCGATTTCCTCTTCCGGGAAATCAATCGCGGCCTCGACATAAATCCGCAGGCCGATCAATTGCTCGGTGAGGTTATGCACACGTTGGGAAAACGCACCCTGCAAGGAACGCAATGCGTTGCGTGCCGCTTGTGCCGAACTGGCTTCGATCAAATCGGCAATCGCTTCGGCCTGGGCCAGGTCGAGCTTGTCGTTGAGGAAGGCCCGTTCACTGAACTCACCCGGCCTGGCCAGGCGACAGCCCAGTTCCAGGCAACGCTTGAGCAGCATGTCCAGCACGATGGGGCCGCCGTGTCCTTGCAGTTCCAGTACGTCTTCGCCGGTGAACGAATTCGGCCCCGGGAAATACAAGGCCAGCCCCTCGTCGAGCACCTGCTGGTCAGCACTGAAAAACGGGCCGTAATGAGCAAACCGCGGCTTGAGTTCGCGACCGCTGATAGCCTTGGCCGCAACACTGGCCAAGGGCCCCGAAATACGGACGATGCCGACACCGCCGCGACCTTGGGCGGTGGCGACGGCGGCGATGGTTTCACGCGGAGCGCTCATAAACCGGTATCCAGACAAAAGTGGCAGATAGCAAAACGCCCCACTAGGGGGCGTTTTGTGTGGTTATCCACAGAGCAAGTTACGCCTCGGCTTTTTTCGCAGCCGCTTCGATCTTACGCGTGATGTACCACTGCTGAGTGATGGACAGCACGTTGTTCACAACCCAGTACAGCACAAGGCCAGCCGGGAACCACAGGAAGAAGAAGGTGAAGATGATTGGCATCATTTTCATGACCTTCGCCTGCATCGGATCCGGAGGCGTTGGGTTCAGCTGCTGCTGGATGAACATGGTCGCGCCCATGATGATCGGCAGGATGAAGAACGGATCCTTGATCGACAGGTCGGTAATCCACAGCATGAACGGTGCCTGACGCATCTCCACGCTTTCCAGCAGAACCCAGTACAGCGCCAGGAACACAGGCATCTGCACAAGAATCGGCAAGCATCCACCCAGCGGGTTGATCTTCTCTTTCTTGTACAGCTCCATCATGGCCTGGGACATTTTCTGCCGGTCATCGCCATGTTGTTCTTTCAGGGCGGCCAGTTTCGGCGCCACTGCGCGCATGCGCGCCATGGACTTGTAGCTGGCGGCCGACAACGGGAAGAAAATCCCCTTGATCAGCATGGTCAGGAAAATGATCGACCAGCCCCAGTTACCGACGATGCTGTGGATATGTTGCAGCAGCCAGAAGATCGGCTGGGCAATGAACCACAGGAAACCGTAGTCCACGGTCAGTTCCAGACCTGGGGACAACTCTTTCAAGACAGCCTGGCTTTTTGGACCGGCATACAGAATGGCGCTGGTCTCGACTTTTGCACCTGGCGCAGCGGTCAATGCCGGACCGGTGTAACCGACGATGTAGTTGCCTTTGCTGTCTTTACGCGTCTGGACGAGGTTGCTTTCGCCCTTCTGCGGGATCCAGGCTGTTACAAAATAGTGCTGCAGCCAGGCAACCCAGCCACCTTGGACGGTTTCCTTGACCTGGCCCTTGTCCATGTCCTTCATGGACACTTTCTTGTACGGCTCCGAACTTGTCCACAGGGCAGCGCCCAGGTAAGTCGCGGTGCCGGTGGCCGTGCTGGAAGAAGGATCGTCGCTGGCGTCACGCTTGAGTTGCGCGAACATCGCGCCGGACCAAGGCTGGGCGCTCTGGTTGTCGACCAGGTAGGAGACGGTTACGTCATACAGGCCACGTTTCAAGGTGAAACGCTTGATGTAGTTGACGCCATCCTTGCTGAACTTCAAGTCAACGACCAGTTGGTCCTGACCGTCAGCCAGTTGATAAGTCTTCTTCTCGGCGGAATAGACCGGGCGACCGGCCGGGCTCGAATCCGGGCCGTTGGTACCGATCAGGCCACTTTGGGCCAGATAGGTGCGCTCGTTACCGTTGTCGAACAACTGGAACGGGATTTCCGGATGATCCTGGCGACGCGGGTACAGCGGCAGCTTCAGCTGGGCGACGTCACCACCCTGTGGATCGATTGCCAGCTCGAGCACGTCTGTCTTGATCTGGATGAGATCTTTGCTTACGACCACGGGGGCTTCGGCGGGAGCGCTGGTATCGCTTGCCGCGCGTGGGATGTCGTCATTGCTGGCAGCGTTGTTGCCAACTGGGACATCCGGCAGGCTCGGTGCGGTATTGCTGGCTGCAACATTCTGAGTCGGCAGGGCAGCCTGGCCATAGTCCTGGTTCCATTTAAGGACCATGACGTAGGACACGATTGCCAGGGCGACGATCAGGATCGTGCGTTTGATATCCATGATTACTCGGCCATCGAAGAAGAACGGGAGGTAGGGATAGGCGGAACCGGGTCATAGCCGCCGGGATTCCACGGATGACAGCGACCTAAACGACGAAAGGTCAGCCAGCCACCGCGCAGTAGGCCATGATTTTCTATGGCTTCGTACGCGTAGCAGGAACAACTGGGGTAGAAACGACAGTGACTGGCCATCAAAGGACTAATGGCATAGCGGTAAAACTGGATCGGAACGAGTGCCAGTTTACGCATCGGGACTGTCTACCCCTACAGTTTCGGTGTTGACTGCTGGTACTGGCTTGTTGCGGGCCAGACGCTTCCAGAGCTTGCCGAAATGCTGAATCAATTCGGGGTTTTCTACGTCACCCAAACCTTTGCGCGCGACGATAACAATGTCCCATCCAACCAGTGAATCCTGGTTAAGGCGAAACGATTCGCGCATCAGACGTTTGAGGCGATTGCGCTGAACGGAGAGCTTGACGCTCTTTTTCCCGATGACCAGCCCTAGTCGGGGGTGATCGAGATCGTTGCTGCGCGCAAGGAGCAGGAGATTTTTCCCCGGAACCTTGCCGGTAGGGGAGTCAAAGACTGCCTTGAAATGCCGGGGGGTAAGCAGACGCTTTTCCCGACTGAAGTCCTGACTCACCTCCAGTGCCGGATTATCAAACTGCCAGACGCGCACGACCTTTGGCGCGACGACGCGACAGGACGGCACGACCGTTCTTGGTAGCCATGCGAGCACGGAAACCGTGGGTACGAGCGCGTTTGATAGTGCTTGGTTGGAAAGTACGTTTCATGTCGTGTTACCTGGTTCGTCCACAACGGGCCGGAATGGCCCCCGTTTTAAGAGACCGGGGATTCTAGAGAAAGCAAGCCTCTAGGTCAATTTCCAACCAGCGTTTCCTTTAAATAGATATCCGGGCGCTTCGGCGGATTCATCACCCAGCCCTAGATATAGAAATAAAGAAGGGAATTATTTAAAGCTTTTCTGTAAAGCTTATAAAAGCAAGGCAGCCACCTTGCTGTGGATAACCATGCTCAGGCCTTGTAATCCGCCATGTACAGAGAATGACAACTACACGGGAAAGCAGTGGTCAGCCTGTGCTGCGCTGTCGGATAAGCTGTGTGTGGAATGCCCTGTTATCCACAGGGCGGTTACCCACAGACTTTCGCCCCCACTTGTGCAACGACCTCAGGCCCGGTTATCCACAGAGCTTATCCACTGACCGCCTGTCGTCTTTCTCGCGGTTAACGCATTGATAAATCATGGGCGATCAGCAAGCTGCATGTGGATAAGTGGCCGTCTGCTCGCTACAATGGCCGCTTGTTTTTGCCTCACCGGCTTTCAACTTAGGGGATATCCGTGTCAGTGGAACTTTGGCAGCAGTGCGTAGAGCTTTTGCGCGATGAGCTGCCTGCCCAACAATTCAACACTTGGATCCGTCCACTACAGGTCGAAGCCGAAGGCGACGAGTTGCGTGTCTATGCACCGAACCGTTTCGTTCTCGACTGGGTCAACGAAAAGTACCTGGGCCGGGTCATGGAACTGCTCGACGAGCATGGCAATGGCATGGCGCCTGCGTTGTCCTTATTAATAGGCAGCAAGCGCAGCTCGGCACCGCGCGCCGCACCCAACGCGCCGCTGGCCGCCGCAGCGTCACAGGCCCAGCAGACTGCAACGGCACCGGTTAACAACCATGCTGCCCCGGCACCCGCGCCCGCCCCGAGCAAACGCAACGCACAAAAGGTCGCCGAGGTTAGCGAAGAGCCCTCCCGGGACAGCTTCGACCCGATGGCCGGTGCCAGCTCCCAGCAGGCGCCGGTGCGTGCCGAACAGCGCACCGTCCAGGTCGAAGGTGCGCTCAAGCACACCAGCTACCTGAACCGGACCTTCACCTTCGAGAATTTCGTCGAAGGTAAATCCAACCAACTGGCCCGCGCGGCGGCCTGGCAGGTTGCGGACAACCCCAAGCATGGCTACAACCCACTCTTCCTTTATGGTGGCGTCGGCTTGGGTAAGACCCACTTGATGCATGCGGTGGGCAACCATCTATTAAAGAAGAACCCGAATGCCAAGGTCGTGTACCTGCATTCCGAGCGTTTCGTGGCCGACATGGTCAAGGCGCTGCAACTGAACGCGATCAACGAGTTCAAGCGTTTCTACCGTTCGGTGGACGCCTTGTTGATCGACGATATTCAGTTCTTCGCCCGTAAGGAACGTTCCCAGGAAGAGTTTTTCCACACCTTCAACGCATTGCTTGAAGGCGGGCAGCAGGTCATTCTCACCAGTGACCGCTACCCGAAAGAAATCGAAGGCCTTGAAGAACGCCTCAAATCGCGTTTCGGCTGGGGCCTGACGGTGGCCGTCGAGCCGCCGGAGCTGGAAACCCGCGTCGCGATCCTGATGAAGAAAGCCGACCAGGCCAAGGTCGAGCTGCCTCACGACGCCGCGTTCTTCATCGCCCAGCGCATCCGCTCCAACGTGCGTGAGCTCGAAGGTGCCCTCAAGCGGGTGATCGCTCACTCGCACTTCATGGGCCGCGACATCACCATCGAGTTGATTCGCGAATCCTTGAAGGACCTGTTGGCGCTTCAGGACAAACTGGTTTCTGTGGATAACATTCAGCGAACCGTTGCGGAATACTACAAAATCAAGATTTCCGACCTGCTGTCCAAACGCCGTTCGCGTTCGGTAGCACGTCCGCGTCAGGTGGCGATGGCCCTGTCCAAGGAACTGACCAACCACAGTCTGCCGGAAATCGGCGATGTGTTTGGCGGACGCGACCACACCACGGTGTTGCACGCCTGCCGCAAGATCAACGAACTTAAGGAATCCGACGCGGACATCCGCGAGGACTACAAGAACCTGCTGCGTACACTGACCACTTGATGACCACCAGCGCAGCTTATTAAGGCAAGGGACTAGACCATGCATTTCACCATTCAACGCGAAGCCCTGTTGAAACCCCTGCAACTGGTCGCAGGCGTCGTCGAACGCCGCCAGACCTTGCCGGTACTTTCCAACGTGCTGCTGGTTGTCGAAGGCCAGCAATTGTCGCTGACCGGTACCGACCTGGAAGTCGAGCTGGTCGGTCGTGTGCAACTTGAAGAACCGGCCGATCCGGGTTCCATCACCGTGCCGGCGCGCAAGCTGATGGATATCTGCAAGAGCCTGCCCAACGACGCGCTGATCGACATCAAGGTCGATGAGCAGAAGCTCGTGGTCAAGGCCGGTCGCAGCCGTTTCACCTTGTCCACGCTGCCAGCCAACGATTTCCCGACCGTTGAAGAAGGCCCGGGTTCGCTGACCTGCAGCCTGGACCAGAGCAAATTGCGTCGCCTGATCGAACGCACCAGCTTCGCCATGGCCCAGCAAGACGTGCGGTATTACCTCAACGGCATGCTCCTGGAAGTGTCTGCCGGCGTCATCCGCGCCGTCGCTACCGACGGGCACCGCCTGGCCATGTGCTCGATGCAGGCCGATATCGGTCAGCCGGATCGCCACCAGGTGATCGTGCCGCGCAAAGGTATCCTGGAGCTGGCCCGTCTGCTGACCGAGCCGGACGGCAACGTCAGCATCGTACTGGGCCAGCACCACATCCGCGCTACCACCGGCGAGTTCACCTTCACGTCGAAGCTGGTGGACGGCAAGTTCCCTGACTACGAACGCGTGCTGCCAAAAGGTGGCGACAAACTGGTCCTGGGCGATCGCCAGGCGCTGCGCGAAGCGTTCAGCCGTACCGCGATCCTGTCCAACGAGAAGTACCGTGGCATCCGCCTGCAATTGGCCAATGGTCAGTTGAAGATCCAGGCGAACAACCCGGAGCAGGAAGAGGCGGAAGAAGAAGTAGGCGTTGAGTACAACGGCGGCTCCCTGGAAATCGGCTTTAACGTCAGCTACCTGCTCGACGTGTTGGGCGTGATGACCACCGAGCAAGTGCGTCTGATCCTGTCTGACTCCAACAGCAGTGCGCTGGTGCAAGAGTCCGACAACGACGATTCGGCTTACGTTGTCATGCCGATGCGTCTGTAATCATGCCCATGCCCAGCAGAAGCTAGATGTCCTTAAGTCGCGTCTCGGTCACCGCGGTGCGCAATCTGCACCCGGTGACCTTCTCCCCTTCCCCCCGCATCAATATCCTTTACGGCGCCAACGGCAGCGGCAAAACCAGCGTCCTGGAAGCCGTGCACCTGCTCGGGCTTGCCCGTTCGTTTCGCAGCACCCGCCTGTTACCGGTCATCCAGTACGATCAACTGGCGTGCACGGTGTTCGGCCAGGTGGAACTGGCTGAAGGCGGCCATAGCGCCCTGGGGATCTCGCGGGACCGGCAAGGCGAGTTCCAGATCCGCATCGATGGGCAGAACGCCCGCAGCGCGGCACAGCTGGCGGAGATCCTGCCGTTGCAGTTGATCAACCCGGACAGCTTCCGTCTGCTGGAGGGCGCACCGAAGATTCGCCGGCAATTTCTCGACTGGGGCGTGTTCCACGTGGAACCGCGCTTCATGACGACTTGGCAACGCCTGCAGAAGGCGCTGCGCCAGCGAAACTCTTGGCTGCGACATGGTACACTTGACGCCGTTTCGCAAGCGGTTTGGGACAGGGAACTGTGCCAGGCCAGCGCTGAAATCGATGAATACCGCCGCGCTTACATCAAAGCCTTGAAACCGGTCTTCGAGCAGACCTTGAGCGAACTGGTTGAGCTTGAGGGCCTGACGCTCAGCTATTACCGAGGCTGGGACAAGGACCGGGAACTGAGCACCGTGTTGGCTGGCTCGCTGCAGCGGGACCAGCAGATGGGCCATACCCAGGCCGGACCACAACGCGCTGACTTGCGCCTCAGATTGGGCGCACATAACGCCGCGGACATCTTGTCCCGGGGGCAGCAGAAGTTGGTGGTGTGTGCCTTGCGTATCGCCCAGGGGCATCTGGTCAGCCAGGCCCGCCGCGGTCAGTGTATTTATCTGGTGGATGACTTGCCGTCCGAGCTGGACGAAGCCCACCGTCGCGCGCTGTGCCGCTTGCTGGAAGACTTACGCTGCCAGGTGTTCATCACCTGTGTAGACCACGAATTATTGAGGGAAGGCTGGCAGACGGAAACGCCAGTCGCTCTGTTCCACGTGGAACAGGGCCGTATCACCCAGACCCACGACCATCGGGAGTGAAGGCATTGAGCGAAGAAAATACGTACGACTCAACGAGCATTAAAGTGCTGAAAGGCCTGGATGCCGTACGCAAACGTCCCGGTATGTACATTGGTGACACCGACGATGGTAGCGGCCTGCACCACATGGTGTTCGAGGTGGTCGACAACTCCATCGACGAAGCCCTCGCCGGCCATTGCGACGACATCAGCATCATCATCCACCCGGATGAGTCCATCACCGTTCGCGACAACGGCCGTGGCATCCCGGTAGACGTGCATAAAGAGGAAGGCGTTTCCGCCGCTGAGGTCATCATGACCGTCCTCCACGCAGGCGGTAAGTTCGACGACAACTCCTACAAGGTCTCCGGCGGTCTGCACGGCGTAGGTGTATCGGTAGTGAACGCGCTGTCCGAACAACTGGTCCTGACCGTCCGCCGCAGCGGCAAGATCTGGGAACAGACCTACATCCACGGTGTGCCCCAGGCACCGATGGCGATCGTTGGTGACAGCGAAAGCACCGGCACCCAGATTCACTTCAAGGCCTCGAGCGAAACCTTCAAGAATATCCACTTCAGCTGGGACATCCTGGCCAAGCGGATTCGTGAACTGTCCTTCCTCAACTCCGGTGTCGGCATCGTCCTCAAGGACGAGCGCAGCGGCAAGGAAGAGCTGTTCAAGTACGAAGGCGGCCTGCGTGCGTTCGTTGAGTACCTGAACACCAACAAGACCCCGGTCAACCAGGTGTTCCACTTCAACGTCCAGCGTGAAGACGGCATCGGCGTGGAAATCGCCCTGCAGTGGAACGACAGCTTCAATGAGAACCTGTTGTGCTTCACCAACAACATCCCGCAGCGCGACGGCGGTACTCACCTGGTGGGCTTCCGTTCGGCGCTGACCCGCAACCTGAACACCTACATCGAACAGGAAGGCCTGGCGAAGAAGCATAAAGTCGCCACCACCGGTGACGATGCCCGTGAAGGCCTGACCGCGATCATCTCGGTGAAGGTGCCGGATCCGAAGTTCAGCTCCCAGACCAAGGACAAGTTGGTGTCTTCCGAAGTGAAGACCGCGGTTGAACAGGAAATGGGCAAGTACTTCTCCGACTTCCTGCTGGAAAACCCGAACGAAGCCAAGCTTGTGGTCGGCAAGATGATCGACGCCGCTCGTGCCCGTGAGGCTGCGCGCAAGGCCCGTGAGATGACCCGCCGCAAAGGCGCGCTGGACATCGCCGGCCTGCCGGGCAAACTGGCTGACTGCCAGGAAAAGGACCCTGCCCTGTCCGAGCTGTACCTGGTGGAAGGTGACTCTGCTGGCGGTTCCGCCAAGCAGGGCCGCAACCGCCGTACCCAGGCCATCCTGCCGCTCAAGGGCAAGATCCTCAACGTCGAGAAGGCGCGCTTCGACAAGATGATTTCCTCCCAGGAAGTCGGCACCTTGATCACGGCGTTGGGCTGCGGTATTGGCCGCGAAGAGTACAACATCGACAAGCTGCGCTATCACAACATCATCATCATGACCGATGCTGACGTCGACGGTTCGCACATCCGTACCCTGCTGCTGACGTTCTTCTTCCGTCAGTTGCCGGAGCTGATCGAGCGCGGCTATATCTACATCGCCCAGCCGCCGCTGTACAAGGTCAAGAAAGGCAAGCAAGAGCAATACATCAAAGACGACGACGCCATGGAAGAGTACATGACGCAGTCGGCCCTGGAAGACGCGAGCCTGCACCTGAACGAAGATGCCCCAGGCATTTCCGGTGAAGCCCTTGAGCGCCTGGTCAACGACTTCCGCCTGGTGATGAAGACCCTCAAGCGCCTGTCGCGCCTGTACCCACAGGAACTGACCGAGCACTTCATCTACCTGCCAGCCGTGAGCCTGGAGCAACTGTCCGATCACGCAGCGATGCAGGATTGGCTGGCCCAGTACGAAGTACGCCTGCGCACTGTCGAGAAATCCGGCCTGGTCTACAAAGCCAGCCTGCGTGAAGACCGTGAACGTAACGTCTGGTTGCCGGAGGTCGAGCTGATCTCCCACGGCCTGTCGAACTATGTCACCTTCAACCGCGACTTCTTCGGCAGCAACGACTACAAGACCGTCGTATCCCTGGGCGCGCAACTGAGCACGCTGCTGGACGACGGTGCCTACATCCAACGTGGCGAACGCAAGAAAGCCGTGACCGAGTTCAAGGAAGCCCTTGAATGGCTGATGGCCGAAAGCACCAAGCGCCACACCATCCAGCGATACAAAGGTCTGGGTGAGATGAACCCGGATCAGCTGTGGGAAACCACCATGGACCCAAGCTCGCGCCGGATGCTGAAAGTCACCATCGAAGACGCCATTGGCGCGGACCAGATCTTCAACACCCTGATGGGTGATGCGGTCGAGCCTCGTCGTGACTTCATCGAGAGCAATGCGTTGGCGGTATCCAACCTGGATTTCTGATCCCTTCAGCGGCACCGCTCCAAAAAAGCCAACGCTTATGCGTTGGCTTTTTTTTACGCTTTAAAAACGTGCACCCTTTTTCAGGCCTGTGGGTAAAAACGGGGGTAACTCGGTAACACCTTGGCACAAAGCCTTCACGCTCAATGGGTTAGGTACGGGGTGAGAGCCCCGGATAACGGGGCCTCAGATTTTCTGGCGCAGAACTTGCGTGTTAAATAAATTACACATCGTTTCTTTAAATTGACAGGGGAGCGATGGGTACGAGGTGACACGAATAAATCCAATACCAAGGGTAGTCTCAATGAGCGGTACGCAAACTTCCAATCATCTGGAGCAAGGGCTCAAACCCCGGCATGTGACGATGCTATCCATCGCCGGCGTCATCGGCGCTGGCCTTTTCGTTGGCTCCGGCCACGCTATCGCCGCGGCCGGTCCAGCCGTGCTGCTGGCTTACGCTGCCGCGGGTGCCCTGGTGGTGCTGGTGATGCGGATGCTGGGCGAAATGGCGGTGGCGTCGCCGGACACTGGCTCCTTCTCGACGTATGCTGATCGTGCGATTGGGCATTGGGCCGGTTTCACCATCGGCTGGCTCTACTGGTGGTTCTGGGTTCTGGTGATTCCGCTGGAGGCCAACGCTGCCGCAACGATTCTTCATGCGTGGTTCCCGGACGTTGCAATCTGGGCCTTCACGCTGGTCATTACCCTGCTGTTGACGGTCACCAACCTGTTCAGCGTGAAGAATTACGGGGAATTTGAATTCTGGTTCGCCCTGGTCAAGGTGGTGGCGATCATCGGCTTCATTGGCCTGGGTGTGATGGCGATCTTCGGCGTGCTGCCCACCAGCCAGGTCAGCGGTGTTTCACACCTGTTCGACACCTAGGGCTTCCTGCCCAACGGTATGGGCGCGGTGTTGGGGGCAATCCTGACCACCATGTTTTCGTTCATGGGCACCGAGATCGTGACCATCGCGGCGGCCGAATCGAAGAACCCTGGCCAGCAGATTTCCAAGGCGACCAACTCGGTCATTTGGCGGATTGGCTTGTTCTATCTTGTGTCCATCTTCATCGTTGTCGCCCTGGTGCCGTGGAACGATCCGCTCCTGGCCAGCGTCGGTTCCTACCAGACGGTGCTGGAGCGCATGGGCATCCCCAATGCCAAACTGATCGTCGATATCGTCGTCCTGGTAGCGGTCACGAGCTGCCTGAACTCGGCGCTGTATACGGCTTCACGGATGATGTTCTCGTTGGGCAAGCGTGGTGATGCGCCGGCCGTTTCCCAGCGCACCAACAAGAGCGGTACACCTTACTGGGCGGTGATGCTGTCGACCGGTGCGGCCTTTTTGGCGGTATTCGCCAACTACGTGGCGCCGGCTGCGGTGTTTGATTTCCTGCTGGCCAGCTCCGGTGCCATTGCATTGCTGGTGTATCTGGTCATCGCGGTTTCGCAGCTGCGCATGCGCAAGCAACGCATGGCGCGTGGTGAAAAAGTCGCCTTCAGCATGTGGCTGTTCCCCGGCCTGACTTACGCGGTGATTGTCTTCATCGTCGGGGCCTTGACCATCATGCTGTTCCAGGAAGCCCATCGTGTAGAGATCCTGGCGACGGGGCTGCTGAGTGTTTTGGTGGTGGTGTCCGGATTGCTGATACAGCGCCGCCGGATCGCAAAGGCAGGAAGCCTGGTACAGACGATCGGCTGATATCCATTGTGGCGAGGGGATAAATCCCCTCGCCACGGATGTAATCAAATACCTAACTCGCGACAGACGCCTCACTTCCCGCCGCCACATTCTCCAACCGATACCCATACCCATAAATCGTCAGTAATTGCCAACCCCGATCCGCCGTCAGCCCGAGCTTGTTGCGCAGGCGATAGATGTGGGTATCGAGCGGGCGGGACGAGGTCATTTCCTCGTGGGTCCAGAAGCGTTCGTAGAAATACTCCCGAGACAGTGGCCGGCCCAGGTTGGCGAACAGGCACCGGGCCAGGCGGTATTCTCGCTCGGTCAGGCTGATGGGTATGCCGGCGCGGGTAATGGTCAGCTCGGCGTCGTCGAACGCCAGGTCGTTGAACACCAGCACGTCGCTGGCGGGCGCGCGTTGCAGGTTGTGACGGCGCAGCACAGCGGTGACCCGGGCCTTGAGCTCGTTGGGCCGAAAGGGTTTGCTCACATAGTCGTCGGCACCGGCGTTGAGGGCCTGGACGATGTCGTGCTCGCCGTCGCGGCTGGTCAGCATGATGGCGGCCGGTGGCGAATCCATGTGCTCGCGGGTCCAGCGCAGCAATGAAAGCCCGCTGATGTCCGGCAGTTGCCAGTCGAGGATCAACAGGTCGAAGGTTTCCCGGCGCAGTTGCCGCAACAAGTCCTCGCCTCGCTCAAAGCTGTGCAGGGTCCAGGCTTGCTCGCCCCTGCCGGGGATTTGTTGCAGGGTCTGTTCTACCCGGCGCAGCTCGGCCGGTTCATCGTCCAGTATGGCGACACGCATGGAATGCGATTCCTTGATCTCGAGAGTAACGGACATCTTCAGGTGGCAATGAAACGCAGCCGGTGGCTGATTCGTTGTCATTGTCCTGTCGCTGGCTGCGACAATACCGGCTCGCGGCACAGAGGGAAAGGCAGCAGCGCATCACCCATCGAGTCCCGTTATAGTCATGGGCTTTGCAAGCCCGTAAAGAAATCCCCAGTCCTTGAGGTTGGCCAGGAGGCCTATGAGTAACCAGCGTCGCCGTGAAAGTCGTGAGCCAACCCAGGTCCAGCAGTTGTTTCGTCAGTTGGTGCGGGAGTGGTTGTGGATAAGTTTGTTGTTGTTGCCGCTGACGGCCTTGCTGTCATTGAGCAGCCAATCGACGGGTAACCATCCAGGCGCTGTGTTGTTGTCGGTGTGTCTGGTGGCCTGTGTATTGGGCCTGTTGCTGTTGCGCCCGCGCCTGGCCCTGTGGACAACAGTGGGCGGCATGAGCCTGGCCCTGTTGATCAGTGCCGTGCTGGGCGCGCGAGGCTGGTGGTGGTCGCCCATGGCAAGTGTGCTGGGCATCATGTTCGGCTACCTGATCTGGAATTGGCGGCGCCTGAGCGTGGTGCTGGCCTATTTCGGCTGGGAGCTGGCCCGCCTGGACGCGGAACCCAAGGTCTTCCCGGAACGTCGCCGCGCCTCCTACACCGGCAGCGACCGTTTGCAGGGCCAGATCATGGCCCTGGAACAAGCCATGAGTCGCACCCGCGACACCCGGCGCTTCATTGCCGACGGCCTGGAGTACCTGCCGGTGGCGACCATGATCAGTGATCCCCAGGGCAAACTGTTGCTTGGCAATCGCAAGGCGCGCGAGCTGTTCGGCCATGGTCTGGCGGGCGGCGACGTGCTGGAGCATCTCGGGCAATTGGGTTATCCAGGGTTGGAGCATGGGGCGCATCATCGGTTATCCACATTGCCCTTGGTGGAGTTTCGCGACATTCGCGAGCGCAGCTTGCGTCTGGAACGGGCGGCGTTATTGCCGGTTGATGGCGATGCGCCGATTGGCTGGTTGTTGAGCCTCACGGACCTGAGTGCCGAACGTGAGGCTGAAGAACAGCGCAGCGTCATGCTGCGTTTCCTCTCCCATGATTTGCGCGCCCCGCACTCGGCGATCCTTGCGCTGCTCGATGTGCAGCGGTACCAGGGAGGAGGTGATAATCCGCTGTTCGACCAGATCGAGCGCCAGGTACGTCGCGCCCTGGACCTGACCGAGGGCTTCGTGCAATTGGCCAAGGCCGAATCCGAGGCGTATCAATTCCAGCCGACGCTGTTCGCCATGCTGGTGCTGGATGTGCTCGACCAGGCGCTGCCCATCGCCCAGGCAAAACGCATCCAGTTGATTCATGAAATAGAGGATGAAGAGGCGATGCTGAGGGCGGATCAACCGTTGCTGACCCGTGCCCTGTTCAATCTGCTGGAAAACGCCATCAAGTACAGTGCGCCCGACGCCTGCATTTCGCTGCAGGTCCATTGCACCCCGGGCTGGTTGATCTGCAATGTCGCCGACCAGGGCAAAGGCATCAGCGCCGAAGAACTACCCGACCTGTTCAGTCAGTACCGACGGTTTTCCTCGGCTCACGGGGTCGATGGAATTGGCTTGGGGCTGTCGATGGTCAAGGCCGTGGTTGACCATCACGAGGGGAAAATCGAGTGCCGTAGCGTGGTGGGTAAAGGCACGACGTTCAGCCTGCGTTTCCCGTTAATGGAAGATTGAAAAGATCGCAGCCTTAGGCTGTAGGAGCTGCCGAAGGCTGCGATCTTTTGGTGCTATAAAAAACTTATGCACCTGAAGGCGGGTTTTATGTGTTTAGGAAATATGTATAAAAAACATAGACCTACAGCATAAAAGCAACGGATTTAGAAAAAACGGTACACAGGTTATCCACAGATCTCAAACAGCGAGCTGGTCGGTGGCAGCCGGTGTTGTCGGGGTCGGAGGCAGCGAGCCCATTTCCCGTTGTGTCTGTTCATTCCAGGCTTGTACACGGTCATTGAGCTCGGCGATGGCGCGGGGTCCAGTGCCTTCGGCATACATCGGCGCGCCGATCACCACAGTGATGACGCCTGGTGTCCTGATCCAGCCAGCCTTGGGCCAGAATTTGCCGGCATTGTGTGCAATCGGCAGCACGGGCAGATCGGCGTTCACGGCCAATGCCGAACCGCTGCGGGAGAATTTGCCGACGGTTCCATAAGGAACACGGGTGCCCTCGGGGAAGATCAGCACCCAAACGTTATCCTTGAGCAGTTCGTCGCCCTTCTTCGCGACCTGTTTGAGGGCCACCTTGGGATTGTCGCGATCGATGGCGATCGGGCGCAGCATCGCCATGGCCCAGCCAAAGAACGGTACGAACAGCAGTTCACGCTTGAGAACCTGGCTCAATGGCTCGAAATAGGCCGAGAGAAAGAACGTCTCCCAGGTACTCTGGTGGTTGGACTGGATCACGCAGGGCCGGTCAGGCACGTTTTCGGCACCTTTGACTTCATAGCTGATGCCCAGGAACACCTTGCTCAACCACAGTGCGCAGCGGCACCAGTACACATTGATGAAACGGTAGCGCGCCTTGAACGGCAAGAAAGGCGCGATAAAGAAACTCAAGGAGCACCACAGCAAGGAACTGGTGCCCAACAGCAGGTAAAAGAGAAAGGCTCTGATGGCCTGCAATATCGACATAGCGGCATTTACCGTTGCGGGCAATGCCCGCCTGTTCAAGCGCTTCCCGAACAATCCTTGATCAGGTTGTCGTGGGAGCTCTAATTGTGGATAAGTTCAGCGGCAATCGCCGCCAAGTCGTCAAAAATCAAGGTGCCCACCGGTAGGGTCTTGCCCAGAGTCTTTTCGCCTTTCCCGGTCTTTACCAAAACTGGCTGACAATCGACGGCCTTGGCCGCCTCCAGGTCACCGAGGCTGTCGCCGACGAACCACACACCCGCCAGCGCCACGCCGTAATGCGCGGCAATGGTTTTCAACATGCCCGGCTTGGGCTTGCGGCAATCGCAACCTTCGTCCGGCCCGTGCGGGCAATAGACGATCAGCCCGACTTCCCCGCCCTGCTCCGCCACCAGGGCGCGCAAGCGCTCATGCATGGCGTCCAGGACGGCGAGGTCATAGTAACCGCGGGCAATGCCCGACTGGTTGGTGGCAACCGCCACCGTCCAGCCGGCCTTGCTCAACTGCGCGATGGCTTCGATCGAACCGGGCAGTGGCAACCACTCCTCCACCGATTTGATGTAAGCGTCGGAGTCGTGATTGATCACCCCGTCCCGATCGAGAATCAGCAGTTTCAACAGCAGCTCCTCAACCCAGCACGGAAATATCGGCAATATTGAGGAACAGGCTGCGCAGGCGTGCCAGCAATGCATAACGATTCTTGCGAACGTCTTCGTTGTCCGCATTCACCATCACGGCTTCAAAGAACGCATCGACCGGCTCGCGCAGGGCCGCCAGGCGCGCCAGGGCCTCGGCATAATCGCGTTTTTCCATGAGCGGTTGCACCGACGCATACGCCTGTTGAATCGCCGAGTTGAGCGAAAACTCGGCGGCATTATCAAAGTAACGTGCTTCAACGGCTTTGACGGAGGGCTCGGCCTTGCTCAGCAGGTTCGACACGCGCTTGTTCACCGACGCCAGCGCTGCCGCTTCCGGCAATTTGCGGAACGCCTGCACCGCTTGTACACGCTGGTCGAAGTCCAGGGCCGAACCTGGTTTCAGGGCACGCACCGACAGGTAGGTCGCGACCTCGACACCTTCGTCTTCATAACGCGCCCGCAGGCGGTCGAAGATGAACTCCAGCACCGCATCGGCCAGGCCGGCAGCCTTGACCTTGCTGCCGAACGCATTGACGGCGAACGCCACGGCGTCGTTCAGGTCCAGGTCCAGCTGCTTGTCGATCAGGATCCGCAACACGCCCAGCGCCGCACGACGCAAGGCATATGGGTCTTTGCTGCCGGTGGGCAGCATGCCGATACCGAAGATGCCGACCAGGGTGTCGAGCTTGTCAGCGATCGCCACGGCCGCACCGGTCAGGGTGGTCGGCAGTTCGGCGCCGGCACCGCGGGGCATGTACTGCTCGTTCAGTGCCAGGGCCACGTCTTGCGGCTCGCCATCGTTGAGGGCGTAGTAGTAACCGGCGACGCCTTGCATCTCCGGGAACTCACCGACCATTTCGGTGGACAGGTCGCACTTGGACAGGATGCCGGCACGGGCCGCGCGCTGGGCGTCGCCGCCGATGCGTGGGGCGATGAACGCTGCCAGTTTCGACACGCGCTCGGCCTTGTCGTAGACGCTGCCGAGTTTTTCCTGGAACACCACGTTGCGCAGGCGCTCGTTGAAGCTTTCCAGCGGCTGCTTCTTGTCTTGCTTGAAGAAGAACTCGGCATCGGTCAGGCGCGGGCGAACGACTTTTTCGTTACCGGCGATGATCTGCTGCGGGTCCTTGCTTTCGATGTTGGCGACCGTGATGAAGCGCGGCAGCAACTTGCCTTCGGCGTCCAGCAGGCAGAAGTACTTCTGGTTGTCCTGCATGGTGGTGATCAGCGCTTCCTGCGGCACTTCAAGGAAACGTTCCTCGAACGAGCACACCAGCGGCACCGGCCATTCCACCAACGCGGTCACTTCGTCCAGCAGGCTGGCCGGCACGATGGCGGTGCCTTCCTGCAGGGTGGCCAGCTCTTCGGTGCGTTTGCTGATCAACTCGCGGCGCTCGTTGGCGTCGGCCAGCACGTAGGCGGCACGCAGGTCGGCCAGGTAGTTGGCCGGCGAGGTGATGCGCACGCTCTGTGGATGATGGAAGCGGTGACCGCGGGAATCGCGACCGGCCTTCTGGGCCAGGATCGTGCAATCGATGACCTGGTCACCGAGCAACATCACCAGCCATTGGGTCGGACGCACGAACTCTTCCTTGCGCGCGGCCCAGCGCATGCGCTTGGGGATCGGCAAGTCATTGAGGGAGTCTTCGACGATGGTCGGCAACAGGCTGGCAGTCGGCTTGCCCTTGATGCTCTGGCTGTAGCGCAGCTTCGGGCCGCTCTGGTCGATTTCGCTCAGGTCCACGCCGCACTTCTTGGCGAAGCCCAGGGCAGCTTGGGTCGGGTTGCCGTCGGCATCGAACGCGGCCTGGCGTGGCGGGCCGTCGAGGTTGATGCTGCGGTCTGGCTGCTGGGTCGCCAGGGCGGTGATCAGCACGGCCAGGCGGCGCGGCGCGGCGTACACCTGTTTGGCTTCGTAGCCCAGGCCGGCGGCTTGCAGGCCTTTGTCGATACCGGCCAGGAACGCATCGGCCAGGGTGTTCAGGGCTTTGGGTGGCAGTTCTTCGGTGCCCAGTTCAACCAGAAAATCTTGAGCACTCATTGTGCAGCCTCCAGCTTAGCCAACACTTCATCACGCAGGTCCGGGGTCGCCATCGGGAAGCCCAGCTTGGCACGGGCCAGCAGGTAGGCTTGCGCAACGGAACGCGCCAGGGTGCGTACACGCAGGATGTATTGCTGGCGCGCGGTCACGGAAATCGCCCGGCGTGCATCCAGCAGGTTGAAGGTATGGGACGCCTTCAACACCATTTCATAGCTCGGCAACGGCAGCGGCTGGTCCAGCTCGATCAGGCGCTTGGCTTCGCTTTCGTAGAAATCGAACAGTTCGAACAGCTTCTCGACGTTGGCGTGTTCGAAGTTGTAGGTCGACTGTTCCACTTCGTTCTGGTGGAACACGTCGCCGTAGGTCACTTTGCCGAACGGGCCGTCGGCCCACACCAGGTCGTAGACCGAGTCCACACCCTGCAGGTACATGGCCAGGCGTTCCAGGCCGTAGGTGATTTCGCCGGTGACCGGGTAGCACTCGATGCCGCCCGCCTGCTGGAAGTAGGTGAACTGGGTCACCTCCATGCCGTTGAGCCAGACTTCCCAGCCCAGGCCCCAGGCGCCCAGGGTTGGCGATTCCCAGTTGTCTTCGACGAAGCGAATGTCGTGAACCAGCGGGTCGAGGCCCACGTGCTTGAGCGAGCCCAGGTACAGCTCCTGGAAGTTTTCCGGGTTCGGCTTCAGCACGACCTGGAACTGGTAGTAGTGCTGCAGACGGTTCGGGTTTTCGCCGTAGCGGCCGTCAGTCGGGCGGCGGCTGGGCTGCACATAAGCGGCGTTCCAGGTTTCCGGGCCGATGGCACGCAGAAACGTGGCGGTGTGGAAAGTGCCGGCGCCTACTTCCATATCGTAGGGCTGAAGTACCACGCAACCTTGCTCGGCCCAGTATTGCTGGAGGGCGAGGATCAAGTCTTGGAAGGTACGCACGGCTGGCGTAGGCTGGCTCACGAAATTCACCTGTTTCTTGGGCTGCGATTTAAAGAGCGGGAGTATACCCGATTCGTTCGTGCGCACGCCCCCTGGAGCCTTATGCCACGCTGCTTTTGGTGTTCCGAAGATCCTTTGTACATGGCATATCACGATCAGGAGTGGGGCACGCCGCTGCGCGATGCGCAGGGTTTGTTCGAGTTGCTTTTGCTCGAAGGGTTCCAGGCCGGGTTGTCCTGGATCACCGTTTTGCGCAAACGCGAGCGCTACCGGGAGGTGCTGTACGGCTTCGATGTGCAGCGGGTAGCGCAGATGAGCGACGCCGAAATCGATGAACTGATGCTCGACCCCGGCATCATCCGCAACCGCCTAAAGCTCAAGGCCGCCCGCCGCAATGCCCAGGCCTGGCTGGCGCTGGAAGACCCGGTGGCGTTCCTCTGGTCGTTCGTGGGCGACAAACCCATCATCAATCATTTCAAGGACCGCACCGAAGTGCCGGCCATCACGCCCGAGGCACTGGCGATGAGCAAAGGCTTGAAAAAAGCCGGGTTCACCTTCGTCGGCCCGACCATTTGCTATGCCTTGATGCAGGCCTCGGGCATGGTCATGGACCACACCCTAGACTGCGACCGCTACGCCGAGTTGGTAAACGGCGGTTAGAATAGCCGGCTCGCAACACGGCCCATACATTCAGGAGTGACCTGTGGATAAGTTGAAAGGCGCCTTGCTGGTTGGCGCTCTGCGGTTGTTTGCGCTGCTGCCCTGGGGCGCGGTGCAGGCGGTGGGCTCGGCCATTGGCTGGCTCATGTGGAAATTTCCCAACCGTTCCCGCGACGTGGTGCGGATCAACCTCGCCAAATGTTTTCCCGAGATGGACCCGGCCGAGCGCGAACGCCTGGTGGGCCAGAGTCTCAAGGACATCGGCAAATCCCTGACCGAAAGCGCCTGTGCCTGGATCTGGCCGGCCCAACGCTCCATCGAGCTGGTGCGCGAAGTCGAAGGCCTGGAGGTGCTGAAAGAAGCGCTGGCCTCCGGCAAAGGCGTGGTGGGCATCACCAGCCACCTGGGCAACTGGGAAGTGCTCAACCACTTCTATTGCAGCCAGTGCAAACCGATCATTTTCTACCGTCCGCCCAAGCTCAAGGCGGTGGATGAATTGCTGCAAAAGCAACGCGTGCAGTTGGGCAATAAAGTCGCGGCGTCGACCAAGGAAGGCATCCTCAGCGTCATCAAGGAAGTGCGCAAAGGCGGCCAGGTGGGCATCCCCGCCGACCCGGAGCCGTCTGAATCCGCCGGCATCTTTGTGCCCTTCTTCGCCACCCAGGCCCTGACCAGCAAGTTCGTACCCAACATGCTCGCTGGCGGCAAAGCGGTTGGCGTCTTCCTCCACGCCCTGCGCCTGCCGGACGGCTCGGGCTACAAAGTCATCCTCGAAGCCGCCCCGGAGGCGATGTACAGCACCGACACCGAAACTTCGTGCGCCGCCATGAGCCAAGTGGTGGAACGCTACGTGCGGGCCTACCCGAGCCAATACATGTGGAGCATGAAACGCTTCAAGAAACGCCCGCCGGGTGAGGCACGGTGGTACTGAAGGCCTGTTGCCATCCCCAATCCCTGTGGGAGCCGAGCCTGCTCGCGATGGCGGCGGCACATTCAACATCGATGCAAGCAGGCCCACCGCTATCGCGAGCAAGCTCAGCTCCCACAGTTTTTTTCGGGTTTGCTCACAGACATCGCATCCATCCCCAACCCCTGTGTGAGCCGAGCTTGCTCGCGATGGCGGCGACACATTCAACATCGATGCAAGCAGATCCACCGCCATCGCGAGCAAGCTCAGCTCCCACAGTTTTTTCGGGTCTGTTCACAGACATCGCATCCATCCCCAACCCCTGTGGCCGAGCTTGCTCGCGATGGCGGCGGCACATTCAACATCGATGCAAGCAGACCCACCGCCATCGCGAGCAAGCTCAGCTCCCACAGTTTTTTCGGGTTTGCTCACAGACATCGCATCCATCCCCAATCCCTGTGGGAGCCGAGCTTGCTCGCGATGGCGGCGGCACATTCAACATCGATGCAAGCAGATCCACCGTTATCGCGAGCAAGCTCAGCTCCCACAGTTTTTTCGGGTTTGCTCACAGACATCGCATCCATCCCCAATCCCTGTGGGAGCCGAGCTTGCTCGCGATGGCGGCGGCACATTCAACATCGATGCAGGCAGATCCACCGTTATCGCGAGCAAGCTCAGCTCCCACAGTTTTTTCGGGTTTGCTCACAGACATCGCATCCATCCCCAACCCCTGTGGGAGCGAGCTTGCTCGCGATAGCGCCCTGACAGCCGCCGCCTAACTAACTGACCCGACCCTCCAGTGGCGAGGGAGCTTGCTCCCGCTGGGCTGCGCAGCAGCCCCGACCGGGCTAACGTATTCCCCCAGGCAAACCCAACGGAGGCCGAATGGATAGCGCTCCAGGCAAACGCGTCATCGTCATCGGTGCCGGCATCGTAGGCGCATCCCTGGCCTACCATCTGGCGACCCAAGGCGCGAAAGTCACGGTAGTCGAGGCCGAAGGCATCGCGTCAGGCGTGACCGGCAGCTCATTCGCCTGGATCAACACCTCCCATGGCGAACCCGATCCCATTGCGCCATTGCGCGGTGCTGCCATCCAGGAATACCGCCGACTCGAAACACAGCTGCCCGACCTGAAAATCCAATGGACTGGCGCCCTATCTTACGGCCCGAGTTCAAAAGCGTCGGCAAGCCGAATATCCCAATCACAGATCCGTGAACTTGAGCCAAACCTCAAGAGCCCTCCTCAACAGGCTTCGTATGCAGCCGATGAAGGAGCACTGGACGCCGTAGCAGCAACCCATGCGCTGATCGCCGGTGCTCAAGCGAATGGCGCGAAAGTGCTCACTCAAACGCCGGTTCTCGGTTTTAAAACTCAGGGGTCCAGTGTGCGGGGCGTTGAAACCGCCGCGGGCGTCATCGAAGCCGATATCGTCGTATTGGCAGCCGGTACAGGCATCACGAAGCTGACCAACCTGCTTGAAGTCTGCCTGCCCATAGACGCCTCCCCGGCAATTTTCATCCGCTACAGCTCGCCACCCAACCTGGTGCGCACCCTCATCTCCAGCCCTGAAATGGAAGTGAGGCAAACCCCGGAGGGGGCGTTGTTGGCGGCCGAAGACTACCTGGACGACGCCTTGGAAAACCAACCATCGGAGATCGCGCTGCGCACCGCCAACGCCATCAAAAGCGAACTCCACGGCGTTGTCTCCCTGGATCTGCAATCGGCTCGTGTCGGATACAGACCAATGCCTGCCGATGACATCCCCATCATTGGTTATCTTCCGCAGGTTGGCGGCGTATACGTGTGCGTCATGCACCCCGGCGTTACCCTGGCGGCGATTGTGGGTCGGCTTGCCGCTGAAGAAATCATCGACAACGAGGCGTCCTCCGCCCTCGCCCCCTGCCGTCCGGATCGATTTTTCCAAGCGCATTGAGGATTGAATGGCCTAAGCTCGCCTATTCCAAAATCAGCCAAGGAAGCGACAATGGGCATTCGAGGTAAAGACCGCCAGATCGATAACATCGAGTTCAATGTCAACGACATCGCCCGAAGCAAAGCCTTCTATGGTGGTGTATTCGGCTGGAGCTTCGTCGACTACGGCCCGACCTATACCGAATTCAGCGACGGTCGCCTGACCGGTGGCTTCACGACCGGTGAACCGGTGCGCCCGGGCGGCCCGTTGATCATCTTGTACGCGGATGACCTTGAGGCCACCCAACTCAGGCTCAAGGCCACAGGAGCGACCATCAGCCGTGAAGTGTTCGCGTTCCCGGGTGGCCGACGTTTCCACTTTATCGATCCGGATGGCTATGAGCTGGCGGTGTGGTCGGCTTCCTGATAGCTGATTGAACGCAAACAAGCCTCCCTCTCCATGTCGGTTCAACTAAGCAAAATGGGGCGAGGTCATCCATTGTGGCGAGGGAGCTTGCTCCCGCTGGGCTGAAGCAGCCCCCATCATTCCTACAGACAAACCGCATCAACCGCTTTACTACGCCTATCCGCTGAGCAGAAGTAAGTCCTGCTCCGAGTCCCAGGGCAACACAACGCTCTGTTTATTCCCCCACCGCCACCCTTCTCCCCACCCACAAACAACTAATCGCGCTTGCTCCACTCCCCCAGCAACGCCTCGTAGACGCCCTGGCAAGCGATCTCGGCAGAGACCTCTGCATCGGCAAAAACTTGATAGCCAGTTGGGGTTAAACAGGCGTATCCCACACGCGCATCTCGTGGGTCGCTTTGGCGAGAAACCAAGCCTATTTTTTCAAGTGGTAGCAGGGATTTGGTGACTGCCGATGCAGTCAGCCCCATGCACTCAGCCAGATCAGCGCGCCGCAGTCGCGAGTTGTGCGCATGTTTTAGGTGATACAGGATCATGAAGTCGCTGAAGCTCAGGCCATGAACGGCGGAGAGCTTGGCGTCAACGCGCCGCGATGCCGAGGTGTATGCGCGTGACAGGCGAATACATAGATCAAGCATTGAGCCGTTGGCGGCATCTGAATTAGGTTTGTTGTCAGACATGGCAGCACTGCTCCAGCTCTTTTGGGGAGGGACGTTCAAATCGCGCCTCCATGGCATCGAACATGGGACCCGTCACCTCAAAGGCATAGGTCTCTCCTTTTTCAGTGTTCCGGCGCATGACCCGCTCGCGCCGCAGTTGGAGATCTGCGTAGATGAAATAGCTGGACACCTGATATCCGGATTGGCCGGCCAACAGACGAACTCGCGTGCGATCAGCTTCGGTCATGAAGCCTTGATCAAGCACAACGTCGCGACCCGAATCCAGGACCTGTAAACACATCTCCCACATCTGCGCCTCACACCGCTGTACGCGCGTTAAAACCCACGCCAAGTTCATAGGCTGGGGTAAATCTGGGCCATAAAGCCTGAACATCCATTCATCGATAGAGAAGCGGACGCCGGTCAATTTGGCGCTCAGCTTTCGAGCTAGCGTCGACTTGCCCGCGCCAAGAGGACCAAAAACAATATGCACAGAATTCATTTCAACGCCTGCCTTCCAGATACTTGACTACTACAGCATCTGGAAATTAAGTGGGCGCGTCAAGCCTGGCGATTAGTATTTTCAGACCATCTGTCTCAGCAATGCTCACAAAGAGGCGAAAACCCTCAACCGCGTCCATGATTACCCCCCTGCGATATCGAAAACGCTGGGTGAATGACCATTCCAGCCCCTCGACAACCGCCCCCTAAACCCGCCGAACCACCGTCCAGCCAGGAATATCGCACAGTCCCCCAGGTCCATTAATCAAGGAGTCCCTGCCATGAAAATCGACTTCACCGGACGCCACGTCTTAGTCACCGGCTCCACCAGCGGTATCGGTTTTGCCACAGCCAAAGGCTTCCTCGAATCCGGCGCCCACGTGGTCATCAACGGTCGCAGCGAGAGCAGCGTGGAGGACGCGTTGCAACGCTTGGGCGACCTCGCCTCAAGGGCCGACGGCTTTGTGGGCGATCTCAGCAACGCGCCGGGCTGCCAGGCACTGATCGCCAAATACCCACGCTTCGATATCGTCATCAACAACCTGGGCATTTTCAAACTGGAAGACTTCTTCGAAACGCCGGACAGCGAATGGCAGCGCTTCTTCGAAACCAACGTGATGTCCGGCGTGCGTGTTTCCAGGGCCTACGCCCCGGGCATGGTCGAGCGCGGCTGGGGGCGGATTGTGTTTGTCTCGTCGGAATCGGGCGTGAACATTCCCGCCGACATGATCCACTACGGCTTCACCAAAACCGCCCAACTCTCAATCGCTCGCGGCCTGGCCAAACGCCTCGCCGGCACCGGCGTGACGGTGAACTCGGTGCTGCCTGGGCCGACGCTTTCCGAAGGCGTTGCCCAGATGCTGCAGGCAGACGTCGAGCGCACCGGGGACAGCCTGGAAAAGGTCGCGGCAGATTTCGTCAACCAGCACCGCAGCACCTCGATCATCCAGCGCGCGGCACGCGTCGAGGAAGTCGCCAACATGATCATCTACGCCAGCTCGGAACAGGCCTCGGCCACCACCGGAGCGGCGCTTCGTGTTGATGGTGGGGTGGTGGATAGCATCGTTTAGGATCCTGGGACATGTTGCAAAAAAACGCCGCTTCCTCATGAGAGATAAGCGGCGTTTTTTCTTTTGGAAGCAACATGGGTTGATTCGACCGGTTTTCGGAGCGGTGAAGGGATTGTTCAGCTCACTCTGTTTTGCAGCCGATCCGAGCCACCTTCAGCGATGCGGTTTTCCATCAGGCGATCCGAGCCGCCTTCGGTCACGCGGTTTTCCATCAGGCGATCCGAGCCGCCTTCAGCTACGCGGTTTTCGATGAGTCGATCGGAGCCGCCTTCGGCCACACGGCTTTCGATCAGGCGATCCGAACCACCCTCAGCGAACGTAGGTTGAACGAAGGAAGTCGCGAACGCATTGCCGAGGGACAGTGCCAGAAGCGAGCCGATGAGAGTTTTGTTGAGCGTTTTCATGTCCTGATCCTTTTTATTCGTAGATGAAGTGAGTTAGACGGTGACGTGCAAACGGACGTCGACGTTGCCGCGTGTCGCGTTGGAGTACGGGCAAACCTGGTGAGCGGCGTCGACCAGCGCTTGAGCATCGGCTTGATCCAGACCTGGCAGGTTGATGTGCAGGTCGATGTCCAGGCCAAAACCGCCAGGGATCTGGCCGATACCGACATGTGCCGTGATCGAAGCGTCAGCAGGAATGCTGCGTTTGCTTTGGCTGGCGACAAACTTCAATGCGCCAATGAAGCAGGCGGAGTAGCCGGCAGCGAACAACTGCTCAGGGTTGGTGGCTTCACCACCGGCACCGCCCAAGGCTTTTGGAGTGGCCAGTTTCACGTCGAGAATCTTGTCGCTGGAAACAGCACGGCCATCACGGCCACCGGTGGAGGTTGCGACTGCGGTGTAGAGAACGTTCATGGTGTTTCCTCTATTGCTGATGGGTTTGATCGAGATTGGTTTGCGCTAAATATTTGCGCGCTAACCAGTTGCGATAAAGTTAACGGATGAATAATTTGCGCGCAAGATAAATTTTGAAAAATTTATCGATTACGAATTAACATATTGATATAAAAGGAAATTTATTTTTAGACATTGGCAATGTCGCCAGCCCCGCGTGAGCCGCGAGGTGAGCCAAGGGGAAGGAGGTGCTAGAGGGGATCAGCAGGAACAGCGCAATTGCAGGGCTTCAAAGAGAGGGAAATTCATAAGCAGAATGATGGGTTTCGATCGTCCCCACGCTCTGCGTGGGAATGCCGCCTGGGACGCTCCGCGTTCCGCTTTGGGAAAGTGACGCAGAGCGTGGGAACGATCAAATTCCGACTGATGATGCAAAGCCAACCCGACTAAGCAACAGCCACTCGATTACGCCCCAGCGCCTTCGCCCGATACAGGGCTTTATCCGCATCGTTCATCAAGCTGTGAAGATCCTTGTTGCAGGCCTCCGTCGATGCCACGCCGAGGCTGGCTGATATGCAGTGGACAGGCTCGATCATCAAACCTGCAATCGTATCGACGAGCAGTTCTGCAATCTGGGTGGCAACCCCAATGGACGTGTCCGGGAGCAGAATGGCGAACTCTTCACCACCGAGCCGACCGTGGATATCCGTTGCCCGAAACGACGAACTGATGACCGCTCCCATCTGGCGCAAAACCTGATCGCCGACCTGATGGCCGTAGGTGTCGTTGATGTGCTTGAAGTGATCCATGTCCAACATGACCGCGCACAAGCCTTGCCGCTTGGCCTTACATTCGTTGTAAAGCTGCTGGGCATGCTCGAAAAACGCCCGTCGACTCTTCAGGCCGGTCAGTTCATCGGTTTGAGCGGCGCGGGTTGAAATGCTGTTGGCCTGTTCCATTTCACGGGTGAGTCGAAAGGCGATTTCCAGTGCCTGGGACATTTTGTGCGTGGCGCGGGCCGCAAATGCCGTGAACACCAGAATCGAAAGGGCCATGCCGACTTGAATCGGGGACGGTTGAAACAGCAGCCAGATCGTGCACGGCAACAACACCACGCCAATGGAGACCAGTGTCATATCGCGGTAAGCCGAGTAGCAGGACACCGCGCTGACGGACATGCCGACCGTAAAGAGCATGACCAACGCCTGTGACAACAGATCGTCCGCCGGCATGAGAACGAACGCCCCGCCGCCCCAGATGCTGGCGGATAGCACCAGCGTGACCCAGTATTTGCGCTCCCACTGTTGAGGCGTGCGCTGACTTTCGTCGCTGCGGAAATAGGTAATGAACATCGCGATACGCAACAGCGTCGATGCGGTCAGGATGACCATCCACCAAAAAATAGCGCCGTGCTCAAAACGATCCCAACACAGCCAACTCAGCATGATGGCAGCCAGGTAACTACCAAAAACCGCAGAAACGGATTGGCGAAACAGTTGCTGCAATCGGTCAGTGCGCACCTGCTCGGCTATTACAAAATCCTGGCCATTGCGCAATCTTGGGCCATCCATTTGAACCACCTGGTTATGACGCGACAAAAAACGATTGTGGCACCCTGCCATTACCGTAAACAACTGAATTACTGTGACGAGGGGATTTATCCCCAAACGCTATGCAGGAACACAACCCCCCTGTGGCGAGGGAGCTTGCTCCCGCTGGGCTGCGAAGCGTCGAGCCGTGGTAGCGGGTGAACCCGCCAAAGAAAAACCCGACGCGTTACGTCGGGTTTTTCAGCGAGGGCAAGTTGTTTACGGGTTACTCGACTTGCGACAGCTTGGCGTCGTCGCAACCGGCAGCACGGCACTCGCGCTCGACAGCTTTGAGTATGACGATACGTGCCTCGGTCTTCTCGTTGGCACAGTCCAGGTAGAGCAGGCCATCGTTGGAACAGGCGCTGTCACGATTTTTGATCCACTGGATTTGAGCGGCTTTCACTTTTTTCTTTTGATCCGGGTTCAGCGCACTCATCGTCTTCTTGTATTGATCATTGATGTCCTGATCCGACTGGACCATTTTCAGCGACGCGCAATAGGTTCTGTCATAGGCGTTTCTAGGGTTATCGCAACTCATCGCAGATGCCGATGCTGATGCCATTGCCAGCAATGCCCCAACCAACAAAGACTTGATCATTCATTTCACTCCCTGAATGCCCTCTATTCATTAGAGGTCGCGGCGGGAATTTATCATGGGGGTTGTAGAACAATGAAGCAGATCCTAGGGTTCATTCGGCCCGAACAATGGGCAAATGCTGATAGGGGTTCGGGAGCAAGTGATTGCTGAAAAAGGCTGGGTCGTTCCCGCCGCCCTCGCCGAATCCCCAAGCCGGTCAAATGTGTCGAGGGAGCCCCCGCCGCGTCTTCGACGCTGCGCTGTCGCGCAGCAAACAATTATTCGGCCTCAGATAGGAGGTGCGCGCAGGACAGAGGCCGCAGTGATCACTGGCGTGTTCGCACCCGAGAGAGAGAGCGGCCCACACGGTATCGGCGTGGAGTCGTTGTTGGCATAGCATGCTGTGACCACGTATAGGAGAGTGAACCCTTTCGCCACTGTGTAACCTGCGCCTTGGAATCTATTTAGAAGATCAGATATCTGAGTTTTTGGGTAGGAGCTTGCTCACGAAGTCAGTCTGACAGCTGGCCAGGATTATGGCCGAGTACATATCCATCGCTGCGGTAACGGCCACTTAGGGTTCCGCCCTGACGGCGGGTCACTTTTGGAAGAGCGCCAAAAGTAACCAAAAGCGCTTTGCCCCACCACTTGGTGCCTCGCTTAGGCTCGGCATGCCCTCACTCCGGCATTGCTCCGTGGGCCGCCGCGAAGGGCCATCCATGGCCCAGCGCGGCTACCTCGGCATCCATGCCGAGGTGCCCACTGCGCAATGCCTGCGTTCGGCCATCGTGGTTAACGGGGCGCCGAGATCAACGTCCACGCCGAGGCGGCCTAGTAGCCGACCTGGCTCTTCCGGTCGTACTTCGGTCCAATTGTGGGAGCGAGCCTGCTCGCGAAGGCGGTCTGATAGTTGGCCATGGATTCTGGGCAACCACATTTTCAGTGGAAATTGAACATTCTCGCTACCGTGCAGCCTTGACCTGGAATTTGTTATAGAAAATCAAGTGCTTGCGTTTTTGATCGTTCCCACGCTCTGCGTGGGAATGCATCCCGTGACGCTCTGCGTCACCTTCCAGAAGCGGAACGCGGAGCGTCCCTGGCGACATTCCCACGCAGGAGCGTGGGAACGATCGACATGTATTTCCAGCCTTAAAAATCACATGGTTGCAATTTGTTCCATGAGAGCTTGCTCCCGCTGGGCAGCAAAGCAGCCCCCCACCCTCCCCGAAAAATGCCTACAGACTAAGCCGCATCATCCACTTCAAACCCTAACCGCAAACCCGTCTAGCCCCAATTTACGGGCCAAAATAAGCCCTGTTTATTCCGCTGGCGTGGTCCTTCCCTCAAGCTACACATCCTTGCGCCATTGCCTACAACTACGCCAGAATCCGCCCGCTTGTGCGCCTTGTCCCTGGGTTCTATCGTTTCCCTGCCACTGCCCATCAGTGGTCGGGTTTAGTAGCCCGAGGTATTTAGTAAGGTGCAAAGCTCTATCAGTCAGGTATCTCCATGCCTGTATTTGATGGCGGTTGTGCGCAGGGCGCTCTCGGGCGCGCCGGCTTGCTAAGTCCCCGGTCTACTAACCTGCGTACAGCTGCCACCCCTTGTTTAGTAGCTAGAGGGTTGCGGCTTCACCTATAGGACTTAAGCACATGATTAAACCTACACCGAATCCGCCAGAGGCGGACCAAGCTTCCCCGCGAACCAAATCCAAAGCCAAGAAACACGACGAAGCCACCAATCGCGCCTTGGATTACTACCTGCTACCAAAACCGGAAAAGTCCGAAAATGGGTCCCAACCGGGCCAACTTTTCACCGTCGCAAAAAACGCCGACAACGAATCCCTCCTCGCCAACCTAAGCGAAACCCTGGCGGCAGCCGACGCGATGGTCAGCAACCTGGCTTTCGACCTGGAAGGTCCGCGTCGTCACATCCTTCTCGGCATCCAGCAATTGATCGAATTGAGTTCATTGCTGGCGAATCGGGTGTTGGATAACGTTGATCCGCGTTAGCCCGTGATCTTGCGGGCCTTTCCGTGACGCCGCACATTTCCGAGCATAAAAAAACGGGCCTGCATTCCCACGCAGCCCCGTTTTTTTCACCACCCGATCAGATCAAAACGCCGGCAAAACCGCGCCTTTGTACTTCTCAAGAATAAAAGCCTTCACTTCCGGGCTGTGCAACGCAGCCACCAGCTTCTTCATCGCCGCACTGTCCTTGTCGTCCGGACGGGCCACCAGGATGTTCACATAAGGCGAATCACTCCCTTCAATCACCAACGCATCCTTGGAAGGATCAAGCTTCGCCTCCAACGCATAGTTGGTATTGATCAACGCCAGGTCCACCTGGGTCAGCACCCGCGGAATGGTCGCCGCTTCCAGCTCACGGAATTTCAAATCCTTCGGGTTCTCGGTGATGTCCTTGGTAGTCGACAGGATGTTGTTCGAATCCTTCAACTTGATCACCCCAGCCTTAGCCAGCAACAACAGCGCACGACCGCCGTTGGTAGCGTCATTCGGGATCACCACGTTGGCGCCGCCCGGCAGTTCTGTCAGTGCCTTGTACTTGCTGGAGTACGCGCCCAGTGGTTCCAGGTGCACACCGGCCACGCTCACCAGGTGCGTGCCCTTGGCCTTGTTGAACTCATCCAGGTACGGCTGGTGCTGGAAGAAGTTGGCGTCCAGGCGCTTTTCCGCAACTTGTACGTTCGGCTGGATGTAGTCGGTGAAGACTTTGACCTTGAGGTCCACGCCTTCTTTGGCCAATGCCGGTTTGACGAATTCGAGGATTTCCGCGTGCGGGACCGGGGTGGCCGCGACGGTCAGGGTGTCGGCGGCGTGGGCGGAAAACGCTGCGGCGGCAGCGAAGGCAACCAGTAGTTTCTTCATTCAGCTAACTCCTTTTGAGGCGCCTGCTCTTGGCGCCTGCCAGCGAATGGCCGGCTCATGGTTTATTGGCCGCGAGGCCTTATTTTCTAGAGAAATGCACAACCAACTTGTCGCCCACGGTTTGCAGGGCCTGCACCAGCACCAGCAGCAACACCACCGTGACCACCATGACGTCGGTCTGGAAGCGTTGGTAGCCGAAGCGGATTGCCAAGTCGCCCAAACCACCGGCGCCGACCACCCCGGCCATGGCCGTGTAGGACACCAGCGTAATCGCTGTCACCGTAATCGCTGCAAAAATGCCTGGGCGGGCTTCCGGCAGCAAGGCGTTGACGATGATCTGCCGCGTCGTTGCGCCCATGGCTTGGGTCGCTTCGATGATGCCGCGGTCGACTTCGCGCAGGGCGGTTTCCACCAGGCGGGCGAAGAACGGTGTGGCTCCGACCACCAGTGGCGGGATCGCTCCGGCTACGCCCAACGAGGTGCCAGTAATCAATACCGTGAACGGGATCATCACGATCAACAGGATGATGAACGGCAGCGAACGCAGGATGTTCACGATCAGCGACAGCAGCGCATAAACGCCGCGGGCTTCGAGCAACTGGCGCGGGCTGCACAGGAACAGCAACACGCCCAGGGGCAAGCCGAGCAGCACGGTGAACAGCAGCGAACCGAACAGCATCAGGAAGGTGTCGCCCGTCGCCAGCCAGATTTCCAGCCAGTCGATGTTGGAGAAGAACGAATTCAACAGTTCCATTAGCGCAGCACCTCCATGTGGACATCGGCCGCGGTGAAGCGGGCAAACGCCGCCTCCATGTCACCGCCGGTGATGGCGAGGGTCAGTTGCCCGTAGGGGGTGTCTTTGATGCGGTCGATACGACCGGCCAGGATGCTGTAGTCCACGCCGGTTTCCCGGGCGATGGTGCCGAGCAACGGCGCGTAGGTCGCGTCGCCCTGGAACGTCAGACGCACGATGCGCCCGGGGACGTGAGCGAAATCGTCGCGCTGTTCGCTTTCGTCGATCTGCTCGTCTTCCTGGACGAAACGCTTGGTAGTCGGGTGCTTGGGGTGCAGGAACACTTGGGCCACCGGGCCTTGCTCGACGATCACGCCGGCGTCCATCACGGCCACTTGATCGCAAACGCGGCGGATCACGTCCATTTCATGGGTGATCAGCACGATGGTCAGCTTCAGTTCGCGGTTGATCTCCGCCAGCAGTTGCAGCACCGAGGCGGTGGTCTGTGGGTCGAGGGCGCTGGTGGCCTCGTCGCACAGCAGGATCTTGGGTTTGGTCGCCAGGGCGCGGGCGATGCCGACGCGCTGCTTCTGGCCGCCGGACAGTTGCGCCGGGTATTTGCGGGCGTGGTCGGACAGGCCCACCCGCGCCAGCAACTCGGCGACGCGCTGGTCGATTTCGCTGCGGGACAATTCGCCGGCCAGCGTCAGTGGCAGCGCCACGTTGTCGGCCACGGTCTTGGACGCCAGCAGGTTGAAGTGCTGGAAAATCATCCCGACTTGCTGGCGGAAGCGGCGCAGGCCGCTGGCGTCCAGGGCGGTGACTTCCTCGCCGTCGACGATGATCTTGCCGCCCGTGGAATCTTCCAGGCGATTGATCAGGCGCAGCAGGGTACTTTTTCCCGCACCGGAATGGCCAATCAGGCCGAAGACCTGACCGTTCTCAATCGTCAGACTGGTCGGATGCAGGGCGGGGATATCCCTACCGGCGACTCGGTAGGTTTTATGGACGTCTTGAAACTCGATCACGTAGCGAACCTTGTGGGGCGCGTTGGAAAAGGATCAGCGGTTAGCCGGGCGCGCATTTTAGCCTGTCCGTATAGAGGTTCTTAGCATTTATTTGCGATCAGACCTGTCATTTGGCAATAACGCGATCAAAGGCCATAAAAAAGGAACACGGCCAAACGGCGTCGGTCACTCATTAGGCCACTCGAAAATGCCCAGGTGCCGAACCTGCGGTATCGAACTCAAGAGTCCCGGCCATGGCGGGGATTGCAAAGAGGAGTCATGTCTGATGAGTACCAAAAAGCCCACGGTCAACAAGAGCCAACTGGCCGGGACCGACACGCTGGATCGCGGCAACACCAACGCCAAGCTCGAGAGCCTGGAACAGTTTCGCTCCGACGCCACCGAACAGGCGTTGCGTACCAACCAGGGCGTGAAGATCGCCGATAACCAGAACACCCTGCGCGCCGGCCCCCGCGGCCCTTCGTTGCTGGAAGACTTCATCATGCGTGAAAAAATCACGCACTTTGACCATGAGCGTATCCCGGAACGCATCGTCCACGCCCGTGGGACCGGCGCCCATGGTTATTTTCAGAGCTATGACGCGCATTCGGCATTGACCAAGGCCGGTTTCCTACAAGATCCGAGCAAGAAAACCCCGGTGTTCGTGCGTTTTTCCACTGTGCAAGGCCCACGCGGCTCCGGCGACACCGTGCGGGACGTGCGTGGCTTTGCGGTGAAGTTCTTCACCGACGAAGGCAACTTCGACCTGGTGGGCAACAACATGCCGGTGTTTTTCATTCAGGACGCGGTGAAGTTTCCGGACTTTGTCCACGCGGTAAAACCCGAGCCCCATAACGAAATTCCTACAGGCGGCTCGGCCCACGACACGTTCTGGGATTTTGTCTCGCTGGTGCCGGAATCGGCTCACATGGTGATCTGGGCAATGTCTGACCGGGCCATTCCAAAAAGCCTACGTGCGATGCAGGGTTTTGGTGTGCACACCTTCCGCATGATCAACGCCGAAGGCAAAAGCAGCTTCGTCAAATTCCACTGGCGCCCTACCGTCGGCACCTGCTCGTTGGTGTGGGACGAAGCCCAGAAACTGGCGGGTAAAGATACGGACTACCACCGTCGCGATCTCTGGGAATCGATCGAGATGGGCGACTACCCGGAATGGGAATTCGGCGTGCAGGTTGTCGCCGAGGAAGACGAGCACAAATTCGACTTCGACCTGCTCGACCCGACCAAGATCATCCCTGAGGAGCTGGTGCCCATCACGCCCTTGGGCAAGATGGTGCTGAACCGCAACCCGGACAATTTCTTCGCCGAGGTCGAGCAAGTTGCGTTCTGCCCCGGGCATATCGTGCCGGGCATCGATTTTTCCAACGACCCGTTGCTGCAAGGGCGGCTGTTTTCCTACACCGATACGCAGATCAGCCGACTCGGTGGGCCGAATTTTCATGAGCTGCCGATCAACCGGGCGATCACGCCGGTACACAACGGCCAGCGCGATGCGATGCACCGCACCACCATCGACAAGGGGCGTGCGTCCTACGAGCCGAACTCCATCGACGGCGGCTGGCCGAAGGAAACCCTGCCCGGCCCGGAAGATGGCGGCTTCGAAAGTTACCCAGAGCGCATCGACGCCTACAAGATCCGCCAACGCAGCGATTCGTTCGGTGATCATTTCTCCCAGGCGCGGTTGTTCTATAAGAGCATGAGCCCTCATGAGCAGGAGCACATCATTGCTGCCTACAGCTTCGAGCTGGGCAAGGTGGAGCGTGAGTTCATCCGGGCGCGGCAGGTCAATGAGATCCTCGCCAATATCGACCTGGAGCTGGCCGGGCGAGTGGCGAAAAACCTCGGGTTGCCGGCGCCCACCGCTGGCACCGTCGATGTGCCAACGCCATCGTTGGAGCAATCTCCGGCCTTGAGCCAGGCGAACCTGCTGTCCGGCGACATCAAGACGCGAAAAGTGGCAGTGTTGGTGGCTAACGGTGTCGATGGCGCGATCATCGATGCGCTCAAGAAAGCCCTGAAGACCGAGGGCGCCCACGCCAAAGTGCTGGGGCCGACCTCCGCACCGGTGACCACGGCCAATGGGAAAACGCTGGCGGTGGATGCGTCCATGGAAGGGTTGCCGTCGATTGCCTTTGACGCGGTGTTCGTGCCGGGTGGGGCGGAGTCGATCAAGGCCTTGAGTCGCGACGGCGTGGCGTTGCATTACGTGCTGGAGGCCTACAAGCATCTGAAAGCCATTGGGCTTCATGGTGAGGCCCGGCAGTTGTTGGTGGAGTTGAAGCTGGAGGTGGATGCGGGGTTGATTGCGGATGTGGATGCCAGCAAGTTCAAGGCGTTTTTTGACGCGATTGCTCAGCATCGGGTTTGGGCGCGGGAGCCAAAGGCCAAGGCGGTTCCGGCCTAAAGAGATTTGTTGTCTGGTAGGGCGCTATCGCGGGCAAGCCTTGCTCCCACAGATCAGCTCCACAGGATCAACTCTCACAGGTGTTAGCTCTCACAGGATCAACTCTCACAGGTGTTAGCTCTCACAGGATCAACTCTCACAGGATCAACTCTCACAGGTGTTAGCTCTCACAGGATCAACTCTCACAGGTGTTAGCTCTCACAGGATCAACTCTCACAGGTGTTAGCTCTCACAGGGTCAATTCTCACAGGGTCAGATCTCACAGAGAACACATTGACCTATGGGAATTGCCCTGTGGGAGCAAGGCTTGCCCGCGATGCTTTTAGGGTTTGCGAGGTGTCAGCACCATCTGCGCCGACACACTGCGCAAAATCTGCTTCTGCAGTTTCAAATCAAACCCCGGATCAAGTTTCTTGACCCGCTTGCTCAGCAACGTCGCCAACCAAGGATAATCATCAGTACGCGGCGCCTGGATGCTGACGTCACACTGATAATTCACCACGTCGGCGGCGATGGCATCCAGTTGTCGACGCATTTGCTGTATATCGGCGAGGTTGAGCGCAACCGTGGTGCTGGGGGCGCTCGGGTCGATCACTTTGGCGACCGGTTTGGCTTCGGCGGCCTTGAGGTCGGCCTCGGCTTTTTCCAGGTCGGCCTTGCGCGCTTCGGCAATGGCGCTGTTGACCTCGCCAGTGAGGGCCGGGGCCTTGGGCATCAACGCTCGGGCACGGCTCAGGGCGGTGGCGGCGGCGTTTACATCGCCTTTTTGCAGGTCGATCTGGCTGCGGCGCAAATACGCCTCGGCCAGTTGCCGCTGATAGGGTTCCAGCGACCGGTCTTCGGGCGACTGGGCTTGCAAGGCGGCCAACTGGTCTTCGGCGGTGGCCAGCTCATTGCTGGCAAGGCTTTGCTCGAGCTGCGCGATGGCCGGGCCCCGCGTATCGGGGGCCTGGATGACCGGCGGTGTACTCTGGCAGGCGCCCAGCAGCAGGGAAAATGCGACAAGGAGCAGATAACGGGAGGCGAACGGCTTCATTCCTGCGACTCTCTATTTGCGCAAAAAGCGAGCAAGTCTACACCCCTCGACGAGGCAGGACAAAACTCAGCAGAAACAGCGCGGCGGCGCTGACCACGATCGACGGGCCGGCCGGGGTGTCCTTGAACCAGGAAAGTGCCAGGCCGCCACACACTGCGAGCATGCCCAGCAGGCTCGCGCCCAGGGCCATCTGCTCGGGTGAGCGGGCGTGACGCTGTGCCGCAGCCGCCGGGATGATCAGCAATGAAGTAATCAGCAACACCCCGACGATTTTCATCGCCACCGCGATGACCACCGCAATCAGCAGCATCAGCGCCAGCCGCAAGCCCAGTACGGGCAGGCCTTCGACCCGGGCCAGTTCCTCGTGCACGGTGACGGCCAGCAAGGGCCGCCAGAGCGCCACCAGCAACAGCAGCACCGCGGCGCTACCGCCGAGGATCCACGACAGGTCCGTCGGACTGATCGCCAACAGGTCGCCGAACAGATAGGCCATCAGGTCAATCCGCACGTCATGCATGAAGCTTAGTACCACCAGCCCGAGGGACAGGGTGCTCGGCGCCAAAATACCCAGCAGCGTGTCGGACGCCAGCGGTTGGCGGTGTTGCAAGGTCACCAGCACCACCGCCAGCAACAGGCAGCCAACGGTCACCGCCACCGCCGGGCTGACGTCCAGCAGAAACCCCAAGGCCACGCCGAGCAACGCTGCGTGGGACAAGGTGTCGCCGAAATAGGCCATGCGCCGCCAGACCACGAACGAACCCAGGGGGCCGGCTACCAGGGCGAGTGCCAAGCCTGCGAGCAGGGCGTACAACAGAAAATCAGCCATGCTTGCAGCCATCTCCATGAACATGATTGGAAGCAGAAGGGGCACTGACCACCGAACCATGCAGGTCATGGGCGTGGTCATGGTGGTGGTGATAAATCGCCAGGCTTTGTGCGTTTTTTCCGAACAGCTCGACGAAGGCCGGATCGCCACTGACTTGCTCGGGATGCCCGGAACAGCAGACATGGCGATTGAGGCAGACCACCTGGTCGGTGGTGCTCATCACCAGGTGCAAGTCGTGGGAGACCATCAGCACGCCGCAGCCGTGGCGGTCGCGCAGGCGCGTGATCAGGCTGTACAGCTCGGCCTGCCCCGCCACATCGACCCCTTGCACCGGCTCGTCGAGCACCAGCAGCTCAGGCTCACGCAGCAGGGCGCGAGCGAGCAATACGCGCTGCATCTCGCCACCGGACACGCTTTGCACCGGGCTGTCGATCACCTGTTCGGCGCCGACTTCTTTGAGTGCGGCCAAGGCGCGTGCGCGGTCCACGCCTGGCACCAGGCGCAGGAAGCGCAGCACCGACAGTGGCAGCGTCGGGTCGACGTGGAGTTTTTGCGGCATGTAGCCGACGCGCAACCTGGGCTTGCGCCAGACACTGCCGCTGTCGGGCTTGAGTAAACCCAGCACGGCGCGCACCAGGGTGGTCTTGCCGGCGCCGTTGGGGCCGATCAAGGTCACGATCTGCCCCGGCTCGACGCTCAGGTGGATGTTGTCCAGCACGCTCTGCCCGGCGAACGTCACGGCCACCTGTTCGAGGCGGATCAACGCATTGCTCATCAGGCCCCCTGGCAGCCGGAGCAGAGACCGACCACTTCGACGGTCTGGGTGTCGACCACGAAGCCGACGTCCTTGGCGCTGGCGATGATGGCATCGCTGATGGACTTCTGTTCCAGCTCGATGGCGGCGTGGCATTCGCGGCAGATCAGGAACTGGCCTTGGTGGGCGTGCTCCGGGTGGTTGCAGCCGACGAAGGCGTTCAGCGACGAAATGCGATGCACCAGGCCGTTTTCCAAGAGGAAATCCAGCGCCCGGTAGACCGTTGGCGGCGCGGCACGGCGGCCGTCCTGCTCGCTGAGCACCGCGAGGATGTCGTAGGCGCCCAGTGGCTTGTGGCTTTGCCAGACCAATTCCAGCACGCGCCGACGCAGGGCGGTCAGGCGCAACCCTTGGCGCGCGCAGATGGCGTCGGCCTCGGACAGCGCGCTGTGCACGCAGTGGGAGTGATCGTGGGGGCGACTGGCAAGGGGGGTAATAGGCATGGGCAGCGACGAGTTTAGTGAGAGACGTTATTATGTTACCCGTTCTCGCCTCTACGAGTGGTCATCGTGTCCCGATTTTTTTCGCTCTTTGTCGCTTTTGTCGCAAGTTTTCTACTGATCAGCTCGGCCCAGGCCGACGTCAAGGTGCTCACCAGCATCAAGCCGTTGCAACTGATTGCCGCCGCCGTGCAGGACGGCGTGGCCGTTCCAGAGGTGTTGCTGCCGCCAGGGGCTTCGCCGCATCACTATGCGTTGCGGCCATCGGATGTACGCAAGGTGCAGTCGGTGGACCTGCTGTATTGGATCGGCCCCGATATGGAAGGCTTTCTGCCGCGGGTGCTCAACGGTCGCAAGCAGCCCTCCGTCGCCATCCAGGATTTGCCCGGGCTCAAGTTGCGTCACTTCGCCCAGGACAGCGCGTCCCACGAAGATGATGACCATGACGCCGATGAACACGATCACGACCATCGCCCCGGCACCGTGGATGCCCACCTGTGGCTCTCGCCGCTCAATGCGCGGGTGATCGCCGCCAAGATGGCGGCTGACCTGAGTGCGGCGGATCCGGCCAATGCGGCCCGCTATCAAAGCAACCTCAAGGGCTTCAACCAGCGTCTCGATGCCTTGGACGCACGCCTCAAGGCGCGTCTGGCCGGGGTCGCAGGCAAGCCGTATTTTGTGTTCCACGAGGCGTTCGACTATTTCGAAGACCACTACGGCCTCAAGCACGCCGGGGTGTTCGCCGTGGCCGCCGAAGTCCAGCCCGGTGCCCAGCATGTGGCGGCGATGCGCACGCGCTTGCAGGCGGTGGGCAAGACCTGCGTCTTCAGCGAACCGCCCCTGCGCCCGCGCCTGGCCGAAACCCTGGTGGCCGGGTTGCCGGTGAAGTTGGCGGAGCTCGATGCGCTGGGCGGCTATACCCCGGCGACGGCGCAGGGGTATGAGCAGTTGTTGGAGAAATTGGGCAATGATCTGGCGGGGTGCCTGGAGTCGCTATAGCCCTGTGGGAGCAAAGCTTGCTCGCGACATAGGCGATTCGATTTCTGAAAGATTTCATCGCCTTCATCGCGGGCAAGCCTTGCTCCCACAGGAAAAGTCGCTTACTGCTGTGGGAGCAAGGCTTGCCCGCGATGCTGTTTAGAGGGCGAAAGGCAACACTGTGTGAACCGTCTGCCGCTGCGCCAAGCGCTGCTGGAACTCCATCGGATCGTGGATCAACACATCCTGCCCGGCAAAGGATTCAGCGGCGATCAACCGCGACAGCCAGAACCGCACGCACGCCACGCGCAGCATGGTCGGCCACAGTTGCGCCTCGGCGGCGGTAAACGGTCGCAGTGCCGCATAGGCACCCAACAGCGCCCGCGCCCTGGCGCCATCGAGCACGCCGTCGTCGTCCGAGCACCAGTCGTTCAAGGCAATGGCGACGTCATACAGCATCGGCCCGGAGCAGGCGTTGTAGAAGTCGATCAGCCCGGTCAGGTGCGTGCCTTCGAACATCGCATTGTCGCGGAACAGATCGGCGTGGATGTTGGCGCGCGGCAGCGCCAGGATGCCGACCTTCTGCAACGAGATTTCATCCAGCGCCGCCTCGAGCAGCCGACGCGGTTCGGCGTCGAGGTGCGAAAGCAGCTGGGCGCCCTCCTCCTGCATCCAGTCCAGGCCGCGATCGGTCTTGCGCTTGATCATGTTGTCGCGGGTAGCCAAGTGCAGATGCGCCAGCAACTCGCCGACCTGGGCGCAGTGCTGGGCGTTGGCCTGCTTGATGTGCTTGCCGGCCAGGCGCGGTTGCAACAGCGCCGGCTTGCCCGCCAGTTCCCGCAGCGCGACGCCGTCGGTGGTGCGCAAGGCGTAAGGCACCGGCAGGTCGGCGTCATGCAGCACGTCCAGCAGTTCGATGAAGAACGGCATTTCCTGCACCGGACCGCGCTCGACCAGGGTCAGGACGAATTCGCCCTGCTCCAGGCTGATAAAGAAATTGGTGTTTTCGCTGCCGGCGGCGATCCCCTGGAAATCAAGCAGGCGGCCAAGCCCATAAGGGGCGAGAAAGGTTTCCAGCTCGGGCCGAGCCAGGGGCGTGAACACAGACATGGTTAAAACTGCCAGTACGGGCGCCCTTCAGCGGGCGCCGGTTGAAGTGCAGAGTGGTACTACCACTCAAAGATTTTCCACGAAGGGATCAGCATATCCGGCTGGTCCGAGCGGATGAAGTTTGCATCGGTACCGTCGGCACGCACCAGGAAATAAGGCTTGCCATTCTTGGGCGTGACCTTGATCGCGTACAAAAATCCGTTTTGCCGATACTCCTGAATGGTTTTATCGCCTTCGGTGCGGATGGTGACGTCCGGGTCTGCCGAAGGTGCGTCGTCCGCCGCCATGACGGCCAGCGGGGTGATTGCAAACAAGCCAGCCAGTAACAGGCGATTGAGTGTACGCATGATAACCTTGTCCCTTTGTCGTCAACGGTCCCGCTATTCTAGCCCCGGACCCGCCGAAAAGGTTGATCCTGCTCATGAGCCAAGCTCCCCTCGTCCTGGTGGACGGTTCTTCTTATCTGTACCGCGCCTTTCATGCGCTGCCACCGCTGACCACGTCCAAGGGCCTGCCGACCGGTGCGGTCAAGGGCGTGCTGAACATGCTCAAGAGCCTGCGCAAGCAGTATCCGGACAGTCCGTTCGCCGTGGTCTTCGACGCCAAGGGTGGGACGTTTCGCGATGAGCTGTACGCCGAATACAAGGCCAACCGCCCGAGCATGCCCGACGACATGCGCGTGCAGATCGAGCCGCTGCATGCCAGCGTCAAGGCCCTGGGGTTCCCGCTGCTGTGCGTGGACAACGTCGAAGCCGATGACGTGATTGGCACCCTGGCCCGCAGCAGCGCGGCGGCCGACCGTCCGGTGGTGATCTCCACCGGCGACAAGGACATGGCGCAATTGGTCGACGGGCACATTACCTTGGTCAATACCATGACCGGTAGCGCCCTGGACGTGGCTGGCGTGAAGGAGAAGTTTGGCGTCGCTCCCGAGCAGATCATCGATTACCTGGCATTGATGGGCGATTCGTCCGACAACATCCCAGGCGTTCCGGGGATCGGACCGAAGACCGCTTCCGGCCTGCTGGTGGGCGTCAATGGCGGCCTGACCGAGCTGTATGCGCAACTGGACATCGTCGCCACCTTGCCGATCCGTGGCGCCAAGACCCTGGCCGCCAAGCTCGAAGAGCACAAGGAAATGGCGTTGCTTTCCTACGAGCTGGCGACCATCAAGACCGACGTACCGCTGGATGTCGGCCTCGACGACTTGCAAATGGGCACGCCCGATCACGAGAAACTGGCTGAGCTGTACACGCTGCTGGAGTTCAAGAGCTGGTTCGAAGACAACCAGCGGGACGCCAAGCGTGCCGGCCAGGAGATCGTCGACGTTGCCGAAGAACAGCCCGGCGCTGCCGAGGCCAAGTACGAGGTCATCCTCGATCAGGCGCGCTTCGACGCGTGGCTGGCCAAACTGGACAAAGCACCGCTGTTTGCCTTCGTCACCGAAACCAATGGCGGCGATGCCCAGCATTCGCAACTCGTCGGCTTGTCGTTCGCCGTGGCCCCTTTCGAGGCGGCCTACATCCCGCTGACCCATTCCTACATGGGCGTGCCGGAGCAACTGGACCGCGACACAGTGCTCAAGGCACTCAAGCCGCTGCTGGAAAACCCGAACAAGCTCAAGGTCGGCCAGCACGCCAAGTTCGAAACCAACATCCTGGCCAACTGCGCCATCGGTGGCGATCAGAACAACGGCATCCTGGTCCAGGGCGTCGCCTTCGACACCATGCTTGAATCCTACGTGCTGGACTCCACCGCGACCCGCCACGACATGGACAGTCTGGCGCTCAAGTACCTGGGCCAGAGCAAGACCGATTTCCAGGACATCGCGGGCAAAGGGGTCAAGCAGCTGACCTTCGACCAGATATCCCTGGAACTGGCGGGTCCTTACGCCGCCGAAGACGCCGACGTGACCTTCCGCCTGCATCAGGCACTGCAGGAAAAGCTGGCCGCCACGCCAAGCCTGGGCACGGTGCTCAACGACATCGAAATGCCGCTGATGCCGGTCCTGGCGCGCATCGAGCGCCAGGGTGCGCTGGTCGATGCCAACCTGCTGGGCGTACAAAGTGTCGAGTTGGGCGAGAAACTGGTGGCGCTGGAGCGTGAGGCGTTTGCCATCGCCGGCGAGGAATTCAACCTGGGCTCGCCGAAGCAATTGGGCGTGATCCTGTACGAAAAGCTCGGCTTGCCGGTGCTCAGCAAAACCGCCAAGGGCCAGGCGTCTACCGCCGAAGCGGTGCTCGCCGAGCTGGCGGAGCAGGATTACCCGCTGCCCAAGGTGCTGATGCAGTACCGCTCGCTGAGCAAGCTCAAGAGCACCTACACCGATCGCCTGCCGGAACAGATCAACAGCCGCACGGGCCGCGTCCATACCAATTATCAGCAAGCCGTCGCCGCGACCGGGCGCCTGTCGTCCATCGATCCGAACCTGCAGAACATTCCGATCCGCACGGCCGAAGGCCGACGCATCCGCCAGGCGTTCGTCGCGCCGAAAGGCTACAAGCTGCTGGCGGCGGACTACTCGCAGATCGAACTGCGGATCATGGCGCACCTGGCCAAGGACGAAGGCTTGCTCTATGCGTTTCGCCATAACCTGGACGTGCACCGGGCCACCGCGGCCGAGGTTTTCGGCGTTGAGCTGGAAGCCGTCACCCTGGACCAGCGCCGCAGCGCCAAGGCGATCAACTTCGGCTTGATCTACGGCATGAGCGCGTTCGGCCTGGCCAAGCAGATCGGCGTCGATCGCAAACAGTCCCAGGCTTATATCGACCGCTACTTCGCCCGCTACCCGGGTGTGCTGGCGTACATGGAGCGCACCCGCGCCCAGGCGGCCGAGCAAGGTTTTGTCGAAACCATTTTCGGTCGCCGGCTGTACCTGCCCGACATCAACGCGAAAAACCCGGCCCTGCGCAAAGGCGCCGAGCGCACCGCCATCAACGCGCCGATGCAGGGCACGGCGGCCGACATCATCAAGAAAGCCATGGTGGCTGTGGATCGCTGGCTGACGGCGTCCGGGCTGGATGCGAAGGTCATCCTGCAGGTACACGACGAACTGGTGCTGGAAGTGCGTGAAGACCTGGTCGATCAAGTCCGTGAGGAAATCCGCCAGCACATGAGCGCCGCCGCCACCCTGGACGTGCCGCTGCTGGTGGAAGTGGGCGTGGGTAATAACTGGGACGAGGCGCACTGATCCTTTCGTCCTGAGGCTTCGGGCTTTTGTGGCGAGGGAGCTTGCTCCCTCGCCACAGGGGCTGGTGTTGGCTGGTAGAGCTGCGGGGAATGGAAGATTGTCATCGCGAGCAAGCTCGCTCCCACACGGGTTTTGTGTCGAGCCGGATATCGAGTTCAACACCGACCCACTGTGGGAGCGAGCTTGCTCGCGATGGCGTCAGCCCAGACACCCCATGCCCCATTGAGTCACCGAAAACCCAGGTGCGGCCTCATTAGCTCGGAAAATTCCTACGGTTATTTCCAAAAATAATCTGAACTAAACCCATGAATTGCCACTCAGAGATTTTGAATGGCTGGTGAAGCCCTTCAATGCTCCTATGTTGTGTTAAGTGTTGGCAGATATCTGGACCCCGCCCTAGCGGTCCGGAACTTGGACCCCGAACTTCCCCCTCCCCATAAGAAGTCCGGGGTTTTTTTTGCCTGCGATTTGGCTTACTCGGCCTCTTCGCTGCCCTTGTCCGCCAATTCCATCCAGTCGGCCAGCACCGTGTAGGCGTCTTCCAGGCCCATGCGCTTGGGCGCGGAGAACAGCTGGATGGTGATCGCGTCGCCCCAGCCTTTGCGAATTTCCGACTGCACTTTGAGCAGGGTATTTTTGGCCGCGCCGTAGGTGAGCTTGTCGGCCTTGGTCAACAGGATGTGCATCGGCATGCCGCTGGCGACCGCCCAATCGAGCATCAACAGGTCGAAGTCGGTCATCGGATGGCGGATGTCCATCATCAGGATCAGGCCTTTCAAACTCTCGCGGCTGCCCAGGTAGGCTTCCAAGTGGCGTTGCCAGTGTTGCTTGAGCGGGATCGGTACCTTGGCGTAGCCGTAGCCGGGCAGGTCGACCAAACGCCGTTCATCGTCTAGCTTGAAGAAGTTCAAGAGCTGCGTGCGGCCCGGGGTTTTCGAGGTGCGTGCCAGGCTCGCATGGGTCAAGGTGTTCAGCGCGCTGGATTTGCCGGCATTGGAGCGCCCGGCAAAAGCCACTTCGAAGCCTTCGTCGTCTGGGCATTGATCGACTTTGGCGGCGCTGAGCATGAAGGTGGACTGTTGGCACAGGCCGAGAATGGGGTTCTTCAGTTGCATGGGATTTCCGATGTGGGCGGCGTCGGGAATGGACGCGGCAAGCTGTGTCGTTTCCGTTTCAGTGACGCCAGTATATAATGCCGCAGATTTTGTGTGCGCTTTGTCCCAGCGTAGGATGAAGTTCACGGGAGCGACCGACCGAAATTGCGCATTAGAACGCAGCTCGTTCCCAACCCTGAAAAGGTCGTTTTATGACGAAATGGCTGCTAGCTGCCGGTGTCTTGATGCCGCTTTACAGCGCTCAGGCTACACAGGATCCGGAAGCTGTGTACAACCGTGTTTGTGGTGCCTGTCATTCCGGCCAACTCCCCATGGCGCCCCGCAAGGGTGATCAGGAAGCTTGGACGCCGAGGTTGGCGAAAGGTATGGAGACGCTGGTGCAACACGTGACCCAGGGTTTCAAGGCGATGCCGCCGCGTGGTTTGTGCATGGACTGCAGTGCCGAGGATTACCGAGCCATCATCCAGTGGATGAGCGAGTGAACCCGGTCCATAACTCTTTAACCCTTAGCCGTAGTTGGATTAGCTGATGAACAAACTGATCGTGAGTCTGCTGTTGACCTTGGGGATATCCGGCGTAGCCCACGCCGCTGGCGATGCCGCTGCCGGTCAGGCGAAGGCGGCCGTATGCGGAGCCTGCCACGGCCCGGATGGCAATAGCATGGCGCCCAACTTTCCGAAACTGGCGGGCCAGGGCGAGCGTTACCTGAACAAGCAACTGCAAGACATCAAGTCCGGCAAGCGCACGGTGCTGGAAATGACCGGCCTGCTGACCAACCTGAGCGATCAGGACCTGGCGGATATCTCGGCGTATTTCGCCAGCCAGAAAGGCAGCGTCGGCGCCGCCGATCCGAAACTCGTGGCCCGGGGTGAAGCGCTGTTCCGTGGGGGTGACCTGGCCAAGGGCCTGCCATCCTGCACCGGTTGCCATTCGCCTGACGGCAAGGGCAACGCCGCGGCCGGCTTCCCTCACCTGGGCGGCCAGCATGCCCAGTACGTCGGCAAGCAACTGACCGACTTCCGCAAGGAAGAAGGCGGCCGGACCAATGATGGCGACACCAAGCCGATGCAGAGCATCGCCAAGAAGCTGAGTGACGAAGATATCGCGGCAGTCTCGAGCTACATCCAGGGCCTGCACTAAGGCCGTTGGGCGGGCGTTGCAAGGGGATACACCGCTTGCAACGTTAACGCTCGATTAATCTGTCGATGCGAGCATCAAAAGGGTGGCTTTGGCCGCCCTTTTTTGTGGCCGCTGCCGTTACACTAGAGAACTTGAACCCGCCACGGCCTGTCTTAGAAACAGGTCTCGCGAGGCCCCCTCATTGTCCAGGAGTAAAGCATGCGTAATCTGATCATCAGCGCCGCGCTCGTCGCCGCCAGCCTGTTCGGCGTGACTGCCCAAGCGGCTGAAAAGCCCGCCGCCCCCTATGTCGAATTGACCAACCCCGTTCCGGTGGCGGCACCTGGCAAGATCGAAGTCGTGGAGCTGTTCTGGTACGGCTGCCCGCATTGCTACGCTTTCGAGCCGGTCATCAACCCATGGGTCGAGAAACTGCCTTCGGACGTTAACTTCGTGCGCATCCCTGCCATGTTCGGTGGCCCATGGGACGCCCACGGCCAGATGTTCCTGACCCTCGAAGCCATGGGCGTCGAGCACAAGGTTCACGCGGCGGTATTCAACGCGATCCAGAAAGAAGGCAAGAAGCTGGTCAAGAAAGATGAGATGGCGGACTTCCTCGCCACCCAGGGCGTCGATAAGGACAAGTTCCTCGCCACCTTCGATTCCTTCGCCATCCAGGGCCAGATCAAGAAGGCCCGCGAGCTGGCGAAGAAATACGAGATCACGGGCGTACCGACCATGATCGTCAACGGCAAGTATCGCTTTGATATCGGTTCTGCCGGTGGCGCAAATGAAGCGCTGCAACTGGCCGACCAGCTGATCGCCAAAGAGCGAGCGGCCACCAAGGCTGCTGCCAACTAAGCGCGGCCTCCGCCCATGGCCCGCTGGAGCACCGAACGCATCGTTGGCCTGCATGAACCGCGGGTCAACGAGCATCATGTCACGTCCACGGGCCTGCCTGGCGATAGCCGCTTGCGGCTGCTCAGCTTCAATATCCAGGTGGGCATCAGCACCGAGCGCTACCGGCATTACCTGACCCGCGGCTGGCAACATTTGCTGCCGCACACCGGGCGTGCCGGTAACCTGCAGAAAATCGGCGACCTGCTCAAGGACTTCGACCTGGTGGCGCTGCAAGAGGCCGACGGCGGGAGCTTGCGCTCAGGCTACGTCAATCAGGTGGAACACCTGGCCCAATTGGGCGCCTTTCCCTACTGGTACCAGCAACTCAATCGCAACCTTGGACGCCTCGGCCAGCACAGCAATGGTGTGTTGAGTCGCTTGCGCCCGTGGGCGATCGAAGACCATCCGCTGCCCGGGCCGAAGGGCCGCGGGGCGATCCTCGCGCGTTTCGGCGAAGGTCCCGAGGCGCTGGTCGTGGTCATGATGCACCTGGCGCTCGGGGCGCGTACCCGGACGATGCAGCTGGCGTACATTCGCGAGTTGATCGGCGGCTACAAACACCAGGTGCTGATGGGCGACATGAACACCCATGCCAGCGATTTGCTGCAGACGTCGCCCCTGCGCGATCTCGGTCTGCTTGCGCCACAACTGGAAGCGACATTCCCCAGCTGGCGCCCCCAGCGCTGCCTGGACCATATCCTGTTGAGCCCGACCCTGACCCTCGAACGCGTCGAGGTGCTGGCCCAACCCATTTCCGATCACCTGCCAGTCGCGGTAGAAATTCGTTTGCCAGGTTCGCTCACGGCCGATGCATTCCCCGCGCTGAGTCCTGCCCCTCGCGGATCCGATGAATGAGCGACGACGCCGAACGCTGGAGAGAGAAGTACCTCAAGAGTATCGAACAGCAGGAAAAGCTTGAGCGCCGTTGGGAGGCTCGGCTCGACTTGCTGCGTCGTGGCCTGGTGCGCAGCACCCTGGCCGCTGAGGGCACTGACAGGGCTGTCGATCAATGCATGAAAGAGATGCGCGAGGTGGTGCGCACCGATGACATGGATGCCGGCCTCGCCGCCCTGCTGCCGCGCCTGGAGAAAGCCGTACTCGATTCCGAGCAGCGCCGCGAGACCCGGGTCGAGCAGACGAGCGCCGCGTTGACGGCCCTGGTTGCCCAGTTGCAGAGCCTGCCGCTGCCCAAGGAAGTCAGCCGGCCGCTGAAGAAGTTTGCCAAGCAACTGGAGGATCGGGCCGGCCAGGCTCGGGAGATTCCGCTGCTGCTCAGCGAATTGAGCGGCTTGCAAGGCAAGGCACTCAATGCCCTGGATGCCCCTGTCGAACCGAGTCGCCCCGGCCTTCTGCAACGGCTGTTTGGCGGCCAAGGCCATGAGGAAGCGACGCCCCAGCCCCACGAGCCTGCCCAGGCCAGTGTGGCATCGACGTCAGAAACGGCCTTGCCCAGAGCCGTGGCGCCGGCAACGGACGCAGAATCTGTCGCACCAGCACCAGCACCAGCACCAGCACCAGCACCAGCACCAGCACCGCAGCCATCGGTCGCGGAGCAAGCACCCACGTTGGAGATGACGCCCGAACCGGTTGCCATGACTGCGCCGAAGATCGAGCCAGACCCGACGCCCGCTCCAACACCTGTAGCCGAAGTGGTTCAACCGATCAGCGAACCGGACGAAGCCACCGAGCCTGCGCCGCTGCAAGCCTTGGTCGCGGACGAACTCCCGGTAGCGGCACCGCCGCTCGAGAATCCCGACGAACTGATGCCCGAGGAGCCTGCACAGGCCCTGCCCGATCCCTCGCTCCCCCCAGCGGAGCCCGCCGAGCCTCTGGAAGCCATCGATGGGGCTGACGCCCAGTACGCCCTGCCCGACTCGCCGGAGCCGTCGTACAGCTCGGTCGCCAAGCATATCGAAGACACGTTGTTGGGCCTGTTGGGCGACCTGACCTTGCCCGAGCGCCATCGGCCACAAGCCGAAGCCATGCGTGAGCGGTTGCGAAATGGCTTGAACTGGTACGAATTGCTGCCGATCCTCGATGATCTGGCGGTACTGATGTTGGCCATCACCGACACCGGCCAGCATGAGTTCGAAGCGTACCTGCAGCGCCTCAACGATCGGCTTGAGTCATTCCAGAGCAGCCTGCAGGCCGCCAGTGAAGACCACGCGGATAACCTGTCGGCCTCCCGGGAAATGGACACCCAGATTCGCGAACAGGTGGACGGCCTGCAAAGCAGCGTGCAACAAGCCGATGACCTGGAAGGCCTCAAGCAGGTGCTCGAGAATCATCTCGAGGGCTTGCTCGGCACGATGGACCAACACCGCCAGCAACGTGATCAACGCGAGCAGGAAGTCTCGGCTCGCCTGAAAAGCCTGGCCGATCGCGTCGCGCTGATGGAGCAGGACGCCCAGGTCGTGCGGGAGAACCTCGAGGAGCAGCGGCAAAAAGCGTTGGTCGATCCGCTCACCGGGCTGCCGAACCGCGCCGCCTGGTCCGAACGTCTCGAGCATGAAGTCGTCCAGTGGCAACGGCACGGCAACAGCATGCTGCTGGCCATGCTCGATCTCGATCATTTCAAGCGCATCAATGATAACTACGGCCATCTGGCCGGTGACCGGGTGTTGAAACTGATCGCCTCGGTCCTGCGTAAACGCCTGCGTGGCGGCGATTTCATTGCGCGTTTTGGTGGCGAGGAATTTATCCTGTTGGTGCCCAATACGCCCCTGGCTGCCGGCGCCAAGCTGGCCGAAGCGCTGCGCCTGGCCGTTGAAGCCTGTCCGTTCCATTTCAAGGGCGAGCCGGTGACGGTGACGGTATCCATTGGCCTGACGGCCTTCAAGCCGGGCGAACACAGCGATTCGGTGCTTAAAAGAGCCGATCAGGCGCTTTATCGCGCGAAAAATGCCGGGCGTAACCGCATAGAATTGGGCTGAGGGGCTAATTGTTCCAATTTGTTTAATATCGCCGCGCGCACCGGATCATCGCGAGGCGATACGTTACACTGTTGCATTACTTCCAGCGTGTAATGCCTTCCGCCATGAAATTTTTTTCGCTCATTGCTGCTTTATTTATCCTGGCCGGCTGCACCAGCGGCCCGCGGCTCGACACCAGCCACCCTTCCGTCAACCATGACAACCGCATCCAATTTGTGGTGGTGCATTACACCTCGGCTTCCCAGGAACGCTCACTGGCCCTGCTGACCCATGGCGAAGTCAGTGCCCATTACCTGATCGGCGATGATAAAGACGCGACCATCTATAAGCTGGTGGATGAAGGTCGACGCGCCTGGCACGCCGGGGAAAGTGAATGGGAAGGCCGGACCTGGCTCAATTCCAGTTCGATCGGCATCGAAATCGTCAATCCGGGGTTTGTCGACACGCCCACCGGGCGCCTCTGGTATCCCTACAGCGAAGCCCAGGTCCAGGCCTTGACCGTCTTGCTCAAGGACATCATCCAGCGCAACGGGATCAACCCGCGCAGCATCATCGGCCACAGCGACATCGCGCCCCTGCGCAAGCTCGATCCGGGCCCGCTGTTCCCCTGGAAGCGCCTGGCACAAGCCGGCTTGGGGGTGTGGCCGGATGAACAGGCCGTCGCCCGCCAGCAGGCCGTCTTCGCGCCACAGCTGCCACCTGCCAGTTGGTTCCAGGCCGAGCTGGCCCGCCTCGGTTACCCGACGCCCCAGACCGGCGAATGGGACGTGGCCACCCACCATGTGCTGGCCGCCTTCCAGATGCACTACCGGCCGACCCGCTTCGATGGCACGCCGGACGCGCAAAGCGCGGCGATCCTGCAGGTGCTCAACCAGACAAAATAATGACGCCCGTCCGACTAATCGGGCCAAATCCAAATCAGAAGCTATAACTCATTGGTAACTTTCGGATTACCCATGATGACGGCTGCCCGCGAAACCCTGCAGAGCTGGCTCCATCGCCCCCTTTTCCTGGCGATGATGGCGGCTGCCCTGAGTACCGTCCTGCTGCTGGCGGGGAGTCTGTTTGTGGTCGTGCAGCAGATCCAGCAGCGTGAAAGCGACCAGATGAATGCCCAGGGCGAGCGCTTCCTGCAACGGCTGGAACAGCTTTTCGGGCAATTGCGTGAAAGCCTCGACGACCTGCAAAACCAGCCGCTGCGCGGATGCGACGATGACATGATCGCGACCTTGCGCGAGGTCAGCTTCAATTACCGTTTCGTTTATGAAGCGGTGTATATCGATGGCAGTGGTGTCTGTTCCAATCGCCCGCGCCAGACTGGCTTGTCGGTGACCCGCCCGCCCGACCTCCGAGGGCCGACCTACAATTACTGGCTCAATACCACCACCGAACCCAACGAAGACCGCGCGGCGTTAATGCTGGGGCGCGGCAATTTTCGAGTCGCCACCTCCCGCGGGCATTTGGCCGACGTGGTCGATCTGCCCCCGGGCAGCAGCCTGCTGGTGGTCCTGGACCACGGTGAACGAGCCATTCCCGTGTTGGGCACGGATCAACATTGGCCGCCCGCGGAGCCTTGGCCACCGAAAAGCCAGAATGCCCTGCAAGTGACGCCGACCCGGCTGATCTATCGGATGCCCACCGACAGCCCGGAATATCAACTGGTGCTGATCGCTCGGCGCAACGTTTTTGATATTCCGGCCAATGCCTGGTGGATGCTGCCCGTCAGCCTGGTGCTGGGCCTGGGGATTGGTTTCCAGGTGTTTCTGCTGGCGCGCCACCGCCAGTCCATGGATGCCGAACTGCACGGGGCCATCCGGCGCGGTGAGTTGCAGGTGCTGTACCAGCCGATTTTCGACTTGAGCAGCCGCAACTGCGTAGGTGCCGAAGCCTTGCTGCGCTGGCGACGACCGGACGGCACCCTGACCAGCCCGGACCTGTTTATCCCGATGGCCGAGAACACCGGGCAGATCCGCCAGATCACCGATTTCGTGCTGCAGCGGCTGTTCGATCAATTGGGCCAACTGTTGCGGGCCAATCCACAGTTGTACATCTCGGTGAACCTGGCGGCCTGCGATGTGATGGTGCCGCGTATTGGCGAAGTGATCGCCCGCCTGCTGGCGCTGCATCGGGTGTCGGCGCACCAGATTGCCTTCGAAGTGACCGAGCGTGGGTTGGTCGATGTGTTGGTCGCCCGGGATAACCTGCAATCGCTGCGCGACGTCGGGCATCAGGTGTTGATCGACGATTTCGGCACCGGTTATTGCAGCCTGGCCTACCTGCAAACCCTGCCGGTGGACTGCCTGAAAATCGACAAGGCCTTCATCGACGCCTTGGGCCACGATGCCGCCAGCAGCGGCGTGGCCCCGCACATCATTCGCATGGCCCACGCCCTGCAGCTCAAGGTGATCGCCGAAGGCATCGAGCATGAAGCCCAGGCTTCCTATTTGAGCAGCGAAGGGGTGAAGTTCGGCCAGGGCTGGCTGTTCGCCCATGCCCTCAGCGCGGTGCAGCTCATTGAATTGATTACCCGTGGTCGGCGCCTGCGTGGACGCCGCCTCGATGACGAAGCCTGAGTCCGCTCAGGCCGTGAGCTCAGACCGCCAGCGCCATGTAGAACTGCGTGCCCTGCCCCGGCCTTGAATAAACGCCCATGCGCCCGCCGTGGAGCTGGACGATCTCCTTGCACAGCGCCAGGCCGAGGCCGGCGCCCCCTTTCTTGCGTCCGACCTGGACGAAAGGTTCGAAGATCCGTCCCTGCTGGCCGTAGGCAATGCCTTCACCGTTGTCTTCGACGCTGATGATCACCCGCTCGCCATGGCGCCGGGCCTGCAGGCGAATCTGGCCGTTTTCGCCGGTGTGACGCATGGCGTTGTCGATCAGGTTATCGAGCACGCGATCCAGTTGCGCAGCGTCGGCATGCAGTCGCGGGAGCGGGCCCTGGATCGCCACGAGCAGCTCGATACCCTTGGCTTGGGCCTGCTCGGCAAACCGCAGCCGGGCCGCTTCCAATAGCTCGTCGATGGAGCAAGGTGCCAGGGTCAGCTTCTGCAGGCCGTTCTGGTAGCGAGAGAAGTTCAGCAAGTCATTGATGAGCTGCATCAGCCGCTGCATTTCTTCGGTGACGGTGTTGAGCAGGTCGGCCTCGCGCGACTCCTCTGGAAAATGCAGGCGCTCCTGCAACAGGCCGAACGCCATGTGCATGCCCGTCACGGGCGTGCGCAGTTCATGGGAGGCACGCAAGACGAACTCGCTGCGCACCCGTTCGAAGGCGCGTTGTTCGGTCACGTCATGCAGCACCATGACCGCGCCGAGGATGTGGCCCTGGGTATGGCTGACTGGTGTGAGACTGTAGGTCAGCACCCGCGACTCGCCGTCGACTTCGATGCTCAGGTCTTCCGGCGCGCGCTCCAGGCTTCCACCGCGCAGGACCAGGTGCAATTCTTCATCCAGTTCAAGGCGCCCCAGCGCCTCGCCCAGTCCTTGCCCGAGGCGTTCCTCATCCCAGCCCAATTGACGCTGGGCCACCGGGTTGAGGTGCTCCAGCTGGCCTTGGCGGTCGATCATCAGCAAGCCGTCGTCGATGCTGTCGAGCACCGCTTGCAAACGTTGCTGGCCGGCGAGCAGCTCATCGACGTTGGTGGCCTGATGCTCACGCAGGGCCTGGGCCATGACCCCGAAACGACGGGTCAGGAGATTCAACTCAGCGGCCGAGGAAACGGGTAGCGTGACCTCGAAATTGCCTTGGCCAATGTCGTCCGCCGCTGCAGCCAGTGCCTCGATCGGCGCGCCGAAACGCTGGGCAATGCCATGGGCCGTGATAAACCCGATGATCAGCACCGCAAACCCCACCAACCCCAGCAGTCCGGAAATCCACATCGCGCGCTCACGGGTGCGGTCCTGGGTTTCACTGATGTTGGTCAGGGCCTGGCGATAGCCTTCGATCAGTCCATTGCGCAGCACGTTGAATTTTTCGGTGAGGTCCTTGATGTTCGTGAGCTGGCTCGGCGGCTGGCGAGACGCGGTGAAGGCCTCAAGAAACTCCATGTAGTCGGCCTTGGCCCTGCTGAAACTGACTGCCGCATCGTCCAACCCTCGTTCGTGGGCGATGCCTTCGTCGATCAGCGCCAGGTATTGCTGCTTGGAGGCCTCCAGCGCCGCCAGGTCGGGCTTGTCGTCGAGCATGATGATCAACTGATCGCCGAGGGTCTGGCGCAGCTTTAGGCCCAGGTCCAGCAGAATGAAGTTGTCGCGTACCGATTGTTCCTGGGTGTTGGCCATCTGCATCACGCTGACCAGGCCAAGCACCAGTCCCAGCAAGGCCACGGTGATCAGGGCCGAGATGCTGAGAAACAGTCGTGTGCGCAGCTTCATCGCCAGTTTCATAAGGTGTCGCTCACAGGTTGTACTGCTTGCGTTTGCGATACAGCGTGGAAGCATCGATGCCCAGGGTCTTGGCCGCCTGGTCGAGGGTGTCGGCCGTGGCCAGCACCGCGCCGATGTGGGCTTTTTCCAATTCGTCGAGGCTCAGTGCGGCGCCGATGCGCGGCGCATTGTTGACCGGCTGCTCGGCCATGCCCAAGTGACTGATTTCGACTTTTTCCTGAGGGCAGATAATGCTGGCGCGCTCGACCACGTTGCGCAGTTCCCGGATGTTGCCCGGCCAGCGATAGCCTAGCAGCGCTTCGCGCGCTTCGTCGCTGAAGCCCCGGGCCGGGCGCGCGTATTCCTTGACGAAGCGGGCCAGGAAGCGGTCGGCCAGGGTCAGAATGTCTTCGGCGCGCTCACGCAGTGGCGGCAGGTGCAGGGTGATGACGTTCAGGCGATACAGCAGGTCTTCGCGAAAACGCCCGTCGCGCACCATGTCTTCGAGGTTGAGGTTGGTCGCGGCGAGAATCCGCACATCGGCGCGGCGGGTGACCGGGTCCCCTACCCGCTCGTATTCCTTGTCCTGGATGAAACGCAATAATTTTGGTTGCAACGTCAGGGGAAAATCGCCGATCTCGTCGAGAAACAGCGTTCCGCCGTCCGCCTGGTTGACGCGCCCCAACGTACTCTCGCTGGCGCCGGTGAAGGCCCCACGGCTATGGCCGAACAATTCGCTTTCCATCAGTTCAGCGGTCAGTGACGGGCAATTGATGGTGACGCAGGATTTTTTCGCGCGCTTGCTCCAGGCATGGATCGCGCGGGCCAACTCGCCTTTACCGGTGCCGGACTCGCCGAGGATCAGGATGTTGGCATCGGTGCTGGCGACCTGGCGGGCGGTTTCCAGGACGACTTTCATCGCCGGGCTGTGGGAGTCGAGACCGTCCTTGGGCTTGCGCACCTCCCCTTCAAGGGCTTCAAGCCTTGCCGACAGTTGGCGTACTTCCAATTGCTTGGCGGTCGCCAGGCGCAATTGATCGGGGCTGCACGGCTTGACCAGGTAGTCGGCGGCCCCGGCCTGGATCGCGTCGACCGCGGTATCGACCGCCGAGTGGGCGGTGACGATGACCACGCGCATCCAGGGAGCCTGGATACGCATTTGCGCCAGCACATCCAGGCCGTTGTCTTCGCCCAGGCGCAGGTCGAGAAAACACAGGTCGAACACCTGGCGTTGCAGCAGTGCGTCGGCCTGTGCGGCGCTGTTGGCGGTAGCAACGCTATAGCCTTCGTCTTCCAGGCAGTATCGGAACGTACGCAGGATGGCGGACTCGTCGTCTACCAGCAGAATGCGGCCTTGATGCTCAGTGGCGGATTCCATTTTTCCTACGCTCCTTTAATGAATGATGTTGGTTAGTGTCAGAAAAATCGGGCAAGTTGCATGGTCGATTCTGAGGGGATATTACTCACCGAGAATGACCCTGTGGACGTGTGACTCCTAAAAGCCTGATTTGAGTTCCTTTTTTTATGAATCGTCTGGTTCAGACGGTTCGTATCGCTCATTCCGACAGCTGTGTCTGACAGCCAATTCAAAAACAATCTAACGTCTTTTCCGCCTGATTCGTGCAATACGCACGACCGGCGCTTGCGCCATCGTGCAGGATGCGCTCCCGGCACGTTGCATTTATTTACTAACTTATTGATTTTAAAGATTTTTACTTAACAAAAAATCCTGGCACGCAGGCTGCAATGCTCTGGTCAACGTGGCGTTCGCGCGCCTCAACCAGATCACCGCACCCGGGTGTGGAGGAATTCCAGGATGAATCGTCAAAGTGCCGCTCAATTGCGCCTCTCTTCCCTGCACATCCAGCAGGGCCTATGGGCTGCCTTGGCGCTGCTGGTCACCCTCGTAACGGGCCAGCAATGGTTGCTCTGGCACGAGCGTCAACAGCCAGAAGCGCCAGAGGTGTCGATTCAGCGTGCTCCGCAAACCCATTTCAGCGCTGTCAGCAGCCTTGAAGAAGCGTCCGCTTCAATGCGCATGATGGATGTCGACCAGGCTCAGCCATTGAGCACCATGCCGCGTGAAGAGCGCTGGGTGTTTTAACCCGATGAACCGGTCGTCCATTGCGCCGGAACCATCACCGCAAGACCTTCACTAAATAGAAAAGCGTAAGGAGAATCACCATGTTGAGCTGGGCAATTACCTTCCTGATCATTGCCATCATCGCCGCTGTACTGGGCTTCGGTGGTATCGCAGGCACCGCCACGGGCATCGCCAAGATTCTCTTTGTCGTGTTTCTGGTGATGTTCATTGCTTCCTTCTTCTTTGGCCGTCGTGGCCGAGGCTGACCATGAGCGTTTCATTTAAAGGACTGGCCGCCGCCCTGTTGCTGGGCGGCAGTGCCATGGCAATGGCTGCCAATGACGGACAGATGCGCGTCAACCAGTTGCTGGAGGCCGACCCGCAATACCGCGAGACTTGGCAGCACGTCGTTAAAAAAGAAGAGCGCCTGCCCGAATGGGTGATGAACCTGTCAGGCGATTCGCAGCAGATGAATGCTGTGGAGGAAGATGGCGACAAGTACCTGGTGGGACCGTTGTGCGAAACCCAGGCGACGTGTCGCAGCGCACGCCTGTTCGTCGCCTTCAGTTTCGACAAGGACGAGGCCTATGCCATGTTGGTGGAAGTCCCTGCGGGGCTGCCGGCCGACAAGTCCCCGACCCGTCATGCCAACTACCGGTTCCTCGGCAAGCCCGATGAAGGTATGCAGAAACTGTTAATGGAACAACTCAAGAAAGATCCGAACTGGTACTGATTCTGAAAATGGGAAAAGCAGCCCTGCTTTTCTCTGCTGCACAGCCCGAGGAGGGCCGGTGCATGACCAGGGGGCCGGGACGTTCTGACGGATGAGCGTCGGAGTGACCTACGGGCACAAGGGGTGCCTGCGAAAGGGCCGGGTCAGGTAAAAGCTGCGACGCAAGTTCGCAAAGCCATCACGGCTTGGCGAACTTGCGTAGAGCTTTATGTCGCCAGATGCGTGCGCCAGAGCGGTTGGCTGATTGGGGCGCCGCAAGCCACCCGGCGATGCGGCATATTGTCTCCTCCCACCGATTTATCCCCCTTTTCCTGACCGTATATCGGAGAATGCTGGCGCAATTTCTCCCATGGGCCGCGTCTCGATTCGCGGTTGTTTCATCGGTCCCCCACCGTTGCGAGAGAAAGCCCAGCTACGCTGAAATGGCCGTTTCACGGCACTTATGCCTGCATAAATGTCGTGTTCGATCTGCCTGGAAGGCGGGTTTCGTTTGCAAATCTTCATGCCGATTCGGCATAGGGTAGGCGTTTACGGCATTAGACGAGCCCCCCCTGCATCGCAATAGTTGCGCCTTTTTTTCGCCTGCCAGTAAGCCGCTAACGCGCTCGGGGTGACCTTATACGGGGGCAGGGGCGCGAATGTTTTTCGTCATCGACGATCTGTTCGCGCCACTGCCCGAGTCCAACTGAAGTAAGGGTAACGATATGAAGAAGGCACGACTAAGCCTCGCCTGGCAGATCCTCATCGGTCTGGTGCTGGGGATTGCATTGGGCGCGCTGCTCAACCATTTCAGTGCCGAGAAGGCCTGGTGGATCAGCAATGTGCTGCAACCGGCGGGCGATATCTTTATCCGTCTGATCAAGATGATCGTGATCCCGATCGTGATTTCCTCGCTGATCGTCGGCATTGCCGGGGTCGGTGATGCCAAGAAGCTCGGGCGCATCGGTCTCAAGACCATCCTTTACTTCGAAATCGTCACCACCATCGCCATCGTCGTCGGCCTGCTGCTGGCCAACTTCTTCCAGCCGGGCAGCGGCATCGACATGAGCACCCTGGGTACCGTGGATATTTCCAAGTACCAGGCCACGGCGGCGGAAGTCCAGCATGAACACGCGTTCATCGAGACCATCCTCAACCTGATCCCGTCGAACATCTTTGCCGCCGTCGCCCGTGGCGAGATGCTGCCGATCATTTTCTTCTCCGTCTTGTTCGGCCTGGGTCTGTCCAGCCTGCAATCGGACCTGCGCGAGCCGCTGGTGAAGATGTTCCAGGGCGTGTCGGAAAGCATGTTCAAGGTCACCCACATGATCATGCAATACGCCCCGATCGGCGTGTTCGCCCTGATCGCGGTGACCGTCGCCAACTTCGGCTTCGCGTCGCTGCTGCCGCTGGCGAAACTGGTGATCCTGGTATACGTCGCCATCGCTTTCTTCGCCTTTGTGGTGATGGGCCTGATCGCCCGCCTGTTCGGCTTCTCGGTGCTCAAGCTGATGCGCATCTTCAAGGATGAGCTGGTGTTGGCCTACTCCACCGCCAGTTCCGAAACCGTGCTGCCGCGCGTGATCGAGAAGATGGAAGCCTACGGCGCGCCGAAAGCCATCTGCAGCTTCGTGGTGCCCACCGGCTATTCGTTCAACCTCGACGGTTCGACCCTGTACCAGAGCATCGCGGCGATTTTCATCGCCCAGCTGTACGGCATCGACCTGTCCATCAGCCAGCAATTGCTGCTGGTGCTGACCTTGATGGTCACCTCCAAAGGCATCGCCGGTGTGCCGGGCGTGTCGTTCGTGGTGTTGCTGGCGACCCTGGGCAGCGTGGGCATTCCGCTGGAAGGCCTGGCCTTCATCGCCGGCGCCGACCGCATCATGGACATGGCCCGTACCGCGCTGAACGTCATCGGCAACGCCCTGGCCGTACTGGTCATCGCCCGCTGGGAAGGCATGTACGACGATGCCAAGGGCCAGCGCTACTGGAACTCCCTGCCGCACTGGCGCAGCAAAGAGCCGCTGCCGGCGGGGGAAACTTCCAGCCGTTGAGATCCATTGTGGGAGCTGAGCTTGCTCGCGATGGCGTCGGATCAGTTGGCATTGATGTTGGCTGATCCACCGCCATCGCGAGCAAGCTTAGCTCCCACAGGGTCTTCCACAGGGGGTTCGTTAATCACCTGCGCAGTGCCAAGCAAACCCCGGAGAAATCCGGGGTTTGTCGTTTCTGCCAGCCCCGCTATCATTCGCGGCATCTTCCGGGGGATTTAACTGATGCTCAATGGCCTGTGGCTTGGCTTCTTTATCGTGGCTGCCGTGTCGGCGCTGGCGCAGTGGTTGATCGGCGGCAACGCCGGGATCTTCGCGGCCATGGTGGAAAGCATTTTCGCCATGGCCAAGCTGTCGGTGGAGGTGATGGTCCTGCTGTTCGGCACCTTGACCCTGTGGCTGGGCTTCCTGCGCATCGCCGAAAAGGCCGGCATCGTCGACTGGCTGGCCAAGGCCCTCGGCCCGCTGTTCCTGCGCTTGATGCCGGAAGTGCCCGCCGGCCACCCGGCGATCGGCCTGATCACCCTCAACTTCGCCGCCAATGGCCTGGGCCTGGACAACGCAGCCACCCCCATCGGCCTCAAGGCCATGCGCGCCCTGCAAGATCTCAATCCCAGCCCAACCATCGCCAGCAACGCGCAGATCCTGTTCCTGGTGCTCAACGCCTCGTCGCTGACGCTGCTGCCGGTGACAATCTTCATGTACCGCGCCCAGCAAGGCGCGCCGGACCCGACCCTGGTGTTCCTGCCGATCCTGCTCGCCACCAGCGCCTCGACCCTGATGGGATTGCTGTCGGTGGCGTTCATGCAGCGCCTGCGCTTGTGGGATCCGGTGGTGTTGGCTTACCTGATTCCGGGCGCGCTGGTGCTGGGCGGTTTCATGGCGCTGCTGGCCACACTCTCGGCCACGGCACTGGCGGGGCTGTCGTCGATTCTCGGCAACCTGACGCTGTTTGGCCTGATCATCCTGTTCCTGGTGGTGGGCGCGCTGCGCAAGGTCAAGGTGTATGAAGCCTTCATCGAGGGCGCCAAGGAGGGGTTCGACGTCGCCAAGACGTTGCTGCCGTACCTGGTGGCGATGCTCTGCGCCGTCGGCGTGCTGCGGGCTTCGGGGGCGCTGGATTTTGGCCTCGACGGCATCCGGCACCTGGTGCAGTGGGCCGGCCTGGACACGCGTTTCGTCGATGCCCTGCCGACCGCCATGGTCAAGCCGTTCTCCGGCAGCGCCGCCCGGGCCATGTTGATCGAGACCATGAAGACCTCCGGCGTCGACAGCTTCCCGGCCCTGGTGGCGGCGACCATCCAGGGCAGCACCGAGACCACGTTCTACGTGCTGGCGGTCTATTTCGGCGCCGTGGGCATCCAGCGGGCGCGCCACGCCGTGGGGTGTGCGCTGCTGGCGGAGTTGGCCGGGGTCGTGGCGGCCATCGGCGTTTGCTACTGGTTCTTCGGTTGACCTGAGTCGCCCCGCGGCCCCTAGGGTTGGGTCGGCGTTGCGAAACGCTGGCCTTGCTCCACTGTCCAGGCCACCACTTCGGCGGTCAGCCGGTCACCGGCCCGACCGAAGCCGTCCACCACCGCCGGCACTTTCGCATCGCTCAACGGCTGGCGCACTTCAAACCGGCGACTGGCCAGGATGCGCTGGTCGAACCCGCGCACCAGCAGTGCGTCCAGGCGAATCACCACGCTGGCCGCTGTGCCCTGGTATTCGGTCTGGAACGCCTGCAATTGCCCGCCCAGTTCCAGGTCCGCTTGCAGGTTGCTGTCGGCGACGGTTAACAACCTCACGCGTCCATCCTGGGCGAAGCCATCGAGCAGGCGGTTGCGCAACAGCACCGGGGCTGGGTCGCTCCAGCGCGAGGCGGCGTAGCTGCTGAACAGATTGCCCTGGGGGATCACCGCGATTTTCGGGCTGTTGAGCACTTCGCTGGCTTGCGGGCTGGCCAGGCGCAACGACCAGTTCACCGCCGTGCCCGCAGATGCCGGCGCCTGGGTGGCGGGCAGGCGATAGACGTCCGCCGGTTCGGTCTTGGGCAAAATCGAGCAGCCCGCCATCAGGATAAATCCTGCCAGCAACAGGCCAGGGCGCAGGAATCGATTGGACGGCTTCATGGCGTGAACTCCTTGTCCTTGTCATTGCCCAGCAAATAACCGCTGGGGTTGGCATCCAGCCGTCGGGAAATACCCCGCAAGGCACTCAGGGTCTCGCGCAGCTCACGCACGGCGGGCGCCAGGGCATTGAGGCCCTGCATGCCGTTATTCAACGAGTCGCGGTTGTCGTTCAGCAGTTTGTCGAAGGTTGCCGTGCTGCGGGCCAGCGATTGCATGGCTTGCCCGGCGCTGCCCATGACCTCTTTGCCTTGATCGTCCAGCAAGCCATTGGCGTTGCGCATCAACGCCGTGGTCTGCTCCAGCGTGGCGCTGGCCTGTTTGCCGATGGACGCCAGTTGCTGCATGGCCTGGCGAATATCGCCGCGCTGCTCGGCAATGACCCCGGTGGTTTGTTCCAGATGCTCGAGGGTCTTGCCCAGGCTTTGGACGTTGTCCGAGGAAAACACCTCATTGGCGTTGTGCAGCAGCAGGTTGATGCTGGTCATCAAGTCATCGCTGTTGTTGAGCAGGCGGGCAATAGGCGAGGGCGCAGCGATGATCACCGGCGGTTCGCCGTCGTGCCCGGTCAGCGCCGGGCTCTGGGGCGTGCCGCCACTGAGCTGGATAATCGAAGTGCCGGTGATGCCGGTCAGTGCCAGCTTGGCCTGGGTGTCTTGCTTGATCGGTGTTTCTGCGCTCAAGCGCACCCGCGCCAGCACCCGGCGTGGGTCGTTCGGGTCCAGGCGCAGGTTGACGACGTCGCCGACCTTGATCCCGCTGTACTCCACCGAGCTGCCCCGGGACAACCCGCTGACCGCCTCGTTGAACACCACTTCGTAATCCTTGAACTCGCTGTCCACGCTGGACTTGGCCAGCCATAGGCCAAACAGCAGGGCGCCGGCCACCACAATGACGGTGAACAGGCCGATCAGCACATGATGGGCTCGGGTTTCCATGTCAAACCTCGTTGGATTGTGTAGCGGCCGATAACGCCGCGCGGCCGCGAGGGCCATGGAAGTATTCGTGAATCCAGGCGTCGTCGGTTTCCGACACCTTGTCGATGACATCGGCCACCAGCACTTTTTTCTGCGCCAGCACCGCCACCCGGTCGGTGATGGTGTAGAGGGTGTCCAGGTCGTGGGTGACCAGGAACACGCTCAGGCCCAGGGCATCGCGCAGCGTCAGAATCAACTGGTCGAACGCCGCCGCACCGATGGGGTCGAGGCCGGCGGTGGGTTCGTCGAGAAACAGGATGTCCGGGTCCAGGGCCAGCGCACGGGCCAGGGCGGCGCGCTTGATCATGCCGCCGGACAGCGAGGCGGGGTACTTGTCTGCGGCCGAGAGTGGCAGCCCGGCCAGCGCGAGTTTCACCGCTGCCAGGTGCTCGGCGTCGGCCCGGCTGAGCCCGGCGTGTTCGATCAGTGGCAGGGCGACGTTTTCTGTCACGGTCAGTGACGAAAACAGCGCGCCTTTCTGGAACAGCACGCCAAAGCGCCGTTCCACCCGCGAACGTTGCTCCGCAGGCAGGCTCGGCAAGTCCTGGCCGAACACCCGCACGGAACCCTCGCTGGGCCGGTTCAGGCCGACAATGCTGCGCAGCAGCACCGATTTGCCGCTGCCGGAGCCGCCGACCACGGCGAGAATCTCGCCCTTGTACACGTCCAGGTCGAGGTTTTCATGCACGCTCTGGCGGCCGAAGCGATTGCACAGGCCGCGCACTTGAATCACCGCCTCGGTGGGCGGCCGCGGGGGTTGGCTCACCAGCTCATCTCCATGAAAAACAGCGCGGCCACGGCATCGAGCACAATCACCACGAAAATCGACTGCACCACGCTGGACGTGGTGTGAGCCCCGACCGATTCGGCACTGCCACTGACCTTGAAACCTTCCAGGCAGCCCACGGCGGCGATCAGGAAGGCAAAGATCGGCGCCTTGACCATCCCCACCAGGAAATGCTGCACGCCAATGTCCGACTGCAACAGCGACAGGAACATGGCCGGGGAAATACCCAGCGACAGGGCACACACGACACCGCCGCCGATAATGCCCGAGAGCATGGCCAGGAAGGTCAGCATCGGCAGCGCCACCAACAGCGCCAGCACCCGTGGCACCACCAGCAACTCCACCGGATCAAGGCCCAGGGTGCGGATCGCGTCGATTTCTTCGTTGGCCTTCATCGAGCCGATCTGCGCGGTGAACGCGCTGGCGGTGCGGCCCGCCATGAGAATCGCTGTGAGCAACACGCCGAATTCACGCAGGAACGAGAATGCCACCAGGTCCACGGTAAAGATGCTGGCGCCAAAGTCGGCCAGCACCGTCGCGCCGAGGAACGCCACCACCGCGCCGACCAGGAACGTCAGCAGGGCGACGATAGGAGCCGCGTCCAGGCCGGTCTGTTCGATGTGAACGACCATCGCTGTCATGCGCCAGCGCCTGGGGCGAAACAGGTTGCGGGCCAGGGTTTCGAGGATCAGGCCGACAAAACCCAGCAGTTGCAGGGTGTCTTGCCAGACTTTGTCCACGGCGCGGCCGATACGCGTCAGCAACTGTGTCATCACGCTGACGGGCTGCTCTTTCACCGGCACGCAGAAGTCCGTCAGCGAGCAATAGACCGTCTGCAACAGCGCCCGCTCGGCGGCCGGCAAGCTGCAATCGGGGTGCTCGGCGGTCTTGCCCAGCCGTTCGGAGCCCAGCAGTTCCACCAGCAACGAAGCCCCGGCGGTGTCGAGGGCGCCGAGGCCGTTGAGGTCGATCAGGGTGTTCTCGTCGTATTGGCCGCGCAAGGATTCGCTCAAGCGCTTGAGCTGCGCGTAGTGGGCCAGCGTCCAGTCGCCGCTGACCCATAGCTGCGCGGGGGCGCTAGACGTGTCCAGCCGGGCAGTGCCGGTGGGGGATCCGGGGGTCATAAGCTCCATGCTCGTTCGACTTGAACAGCGCTACCTAATAGCACGACCGCCGTTATTTTGCTTCGGGTGTGGCGGCGTTCACAGTGAAACGCAGCACACCGATCATCTGGCCATTTTCCGTCAGCACCCGCACTTGCCATTTGCCCGTCGGGTCTTGCGGGAAGTTCTGCTTGTGGGTCCAGGCGCGATAGCCTTCCTTGCGTCCGCCATGGATGTCCAGGGCGATGCGGTCGACTTCTTTGCCGTTGAACTGCCAGACGTGATAAATCCGCTCATCGAGCCCTCGCGGCGCGTTGATGGCGGTGTAGGCGTACAGGCCGCTGCCGCGGATCTGGGCCGCACTGACCTCCTTGAGGCTGGCGCCCGGCGTGCGGTCCTCCAGTTGTGTGCTGATCGCCACTTCGGTCATCCACAGCGTGGCCGGTGGCACCCAGGAGCGCAGCACCCAGCCGGCGGCGCCAATCCCCAGGGTGATGCAGAGGATCGCCAAGGCGTTGCGTACAGTGCGGATCGGGAAGATCGAGGCCAGGCTGGGGAACGACAGCAGCATGGCAATGCCCAGCGCCAGCTTGAAGCTCTGGTCGGTGGTCAGGTGCAGGATGACCGGCAAAGAGGTGAGCAGGGCGGCGAACAGCGTCAGCGTGTGCAACGCCAGGAATGCCCAGCGCCGGGGCGCCAGCCATTTGTAGTACAGCGGGTCGGTGATCGAAATCAGCGCCGCGACGGTCAGCAGGCCGGTGAAAATCAACTGGCTGCTGTTCCAGGTGGTGGTGATGAAGAAAAACGGCAGGACGAAAAACAGGCTCTCCTGGTGAATCATCTGCGTGGCGTAGCGCAGCAGCGGCTGGGGGATTTCCCGTTTGAAAATCCGCGTGAACAGCCGGGTCATGCTGTTTTCGACCATCAGCCAGAGCCAGCTCACCAGCATCATGATGGCGATCCAGGTCGCCAGGCCCTGCTGGCGGTCCACCAGCATGAAACTGCCGACCCCGGAAATGAAACCACCGAGCGCAATGACCCCTGGATAGCGCTTCATCAGTTCAAGGATGCGCTGGATGTAGAGAGTCAGGTTCTGCATTCGGTGGTTTCACAGTAAGTCGTAGGAAATATCCCTGACAGAGTATCGTCAGGACATCGATGTGACGAGTGCTCTGTGGCAAGTGGGATTTGCTGTGGGAGCAAAGCTTGCTCGCGAAACAGGCGCCTCGGTTTCTGAAAGACGCGCGTCGCGTCCATCGCGGGCAAGCCTTGCTCCCACACAGCAGACAGATGCCCTCGCCACAAATGTGTGCCGCCCCGAGATCATTCTTCGTTCGGTCGAGCCTTGCGTCGCACCTGCCACACCACCAACCCGAGCAACAGCACCCCCAGCAAACCGCCCAGCCCCCAGACGAGCTCATCGTCACTGAGCAACGGCTTCTCGATGCGCAGGTAACCCGGGTCCTTGAGCAGTTCGCGCAGGGCCACGTTGGCTTGTTCCAGGCTCACCCCCTGCAGGCGCAGGGCCGGGTTGGCGAAACGGCCGTCTTCATAATCGCCCAGGGCGCCCCAGTAGTAATCGGCCAGTGCGCTGTTGCCTTGAACCGCCCAAGACTGATGGGCAATGGCCGCGCGCTTGATGCGCACGAAATCGGCGGGGTCCAGGCCATCCTTGAGCAAGGTCTTGCGCAGCGCTTCCAGCGCCTGTTCGGCTTCGGGCAAGTCTTCGCGGGACAGGTCGGCGTTCAGGCTGAAGAAGCCGACGCCGCCGAGCACCTCGCGTTCGGTCCACGGCCCGTAGGACAGGCCATGGGCCAGGCGCAATTGGCGATAGAGCGCCCAGTCCAGGTAATCCTTGAGCAGGTCGAAGGTTTCGTCATGCTGCTCGTCCAGCACCGGTTCCGGGAACAGCCAATGAAGCTTGGCGCTGTCGCCGGACAGGCCACGGATCAGGTTGCGCTTGGTGACCGCCTTGTAGCGGATCTGCGGCAACGCCTCGTGCGCGCTGGGCTCCACCGGCTCGAGTTCGCCAAAGGCACGTTCCAGATAGGCCGGCAGCAGTCGGTCGAGATCGCCGACCACGATCAGCGTCATGTTGTTCGGCGCATACCAGGCCTTGCGCACTTGTTCGAGGCGGGCGAGGGTATGGCGCTCGACCTCGGCCCGTTCCGCGCACCGCAGGCCCAACTCAACCGCCAGCTGGTTGCTGGCCTTGTGGCCCAGGTCCTGGTGATCGAGCCAGCGTTGCAGGTGGGTGTAGTGGCCACCGTCCTCGCGTTCCACCACCCGCTTGGCTGCCTCCAGGGCTTTTTCATCGATGCGGGTGCGGGTCAACAGCGCCAGCAGCAGCTCCAGGACCTTGCGTTGATTGCGTGCCGGCGCCTCGATGACGAACGTGGTGTCGGCATTGCTGGTGAAGGCATTCCACTCGCCCCCCAAAGCCTGCATGCGCTCCTCCAGGCCGCCTTCACCGCTCTCATCGACGCCGCTGAACAGCAGGTGTTCGAGCAGGTGCGGCAGTTCCTTGTCGGCGCAACTGAAGTCGTCCAGGCCCACGCCGACCACCAAGCGGATCGCCACATGCCCGCGCTCGGTGCCGGGCTTGAGCAGCAGTTGCATGCCGTTGGGCAACATATAGCCTTCGACCTGGAACCGGTCCAGGGCGACCACGGGCAGTGAGCCGAGCAAAAGAAAGGCGAACAACAGACAACGCATAAGGGCTTCCTGGCGACTGAGTGGGGTCCATGGTGCCGGGCAGGCCGTCATCGGCGGATCGCTGCCCGGAGTCGGCTCGCTCCCCTATCGAATCTATGCGTTTTTCATGACAACGGGAGCAGGCGGGCCGGCGAACGCTTTCAGGCCCGAGCCATTGTTATTGACTGACATTGTTACTGACTGACCAATGCGCCAGTCGTTCACGGCGAATGGGTAATGTCGCTAATTTCATCCGCCGCCAGCGCGCCGATCTCGGCGGTCTCCAGGACCACATAGGCGCTGCCGCAAAACAGCGAATTGAGGCGCCTCATGTCGGCGATCAGCTCCAGGTGCAGGGAACTGGTCTCCAGGCTTTGCACGACCTTGCGCTGCAAGCGGCTGACATGGGCATGGGCCATGCGCCGTTCCTGCGCCCGAAAGCGACGTTTCTCACGCAGCAACTGACGGGCGCTTTCGCGGTCGGCACTGAGGAATACCGACAGCCCCAGGCGCAGGTTGGCGATCAGGTGGCTGTGCAGCCCCGCCAACTCTTCCAGGCCTACTTCGGAAAAGGAGCGACGTTGCGAGGTCTTCTGCTGCTGGACCTTGCGCAACATGCGCTCGATCAGGTCGCTGGCCAGTTTCAGGTTGATCGCCAGCTCGATGATTTCCGCCCAGCGGCGGCTGTCTTGTTCGCTGAGGTCCTCGCGGGGCATTTGCGCCATGTACAACTTGATTGCGCTGCACAACGCTTCGACGTCGTCACTCATGCGCCGCACGTCCTGGGTCACCGCCGTTTGCGCACCGCGCAGCACGTCCAGCATGGCTTCGAGCATGTTTTCGATCAGGTCGCCAATGCGCAAGGTTTCCCGGGCCGCGTTCGCCAGCGCCAGGCTCGGGGTGGCGAGGGCCGCGGGGTCCAGGTGGCGGGGCTTGGCCGTGCCGTTGGTGTCTGGACGTTCCGGCAGCAACCAGGCACAAAGCCGCGCCATGGGGCCGACGCTGGGCAGCAGCACCAGGCAACGCACGGTGTTGTAGAGCAGATGGAAACCAATCACCGTTTCCTGGGGGCTGAAATCCAGGCTGTCGAGCCAGCCCACCAGCGGGTCGAGCACTGGAATGATCAACAACAGCCCGATCAACTTGTACAGCAGGCTGCCCAGTGCCACCTGGCGCCCGGCGGTGTTCTGCATGCTGGTGCTGAGGAACGCCAGTATGCCGCTGCCGATGTTGGCGCCGATCACCAGGCCGATGGCCACCGGCAGGCTGATCACCGCGGCGCCGGCCAGTGTCGCGGTCAACAGCACGGCGGCGAGGCTGGAATAGGAGATCATCGCGAACAACGCGCCGACCAAGGCATCGAGCAGGATGTCGCCGGTCAGCGAGGCGAAGATCACTTTCACGCCCTGGGCGTGGGTGATGGGCGCCGCGGCTTCGACGATCAATTGCAGGGCCAGGATGATCAGGCCCAGGCCGATGCCGACCCGACCCATTTGCCCGACGCGGGTCTGTTTGCGCGAGAGGAAAAAAATCACCCCGAGGAAAATCAGCAGCGGCGACAGCCACGACAGGTCGAGGGTCAGCACCCGTGCCATCAGCGCGGTGCCGACATCGGCGCCGAGCATGGTCGCCAGGGCTGGGGTCAGCGCCATCAGACCCTGGCCGACGAACGAGGTGACGAGCATGGCCGTGGCGTTGCTGCTCTGGACCATGGCCGTGACCATGATGCCGGCGACAAACGCCAGCCAGCGCCGGGACATGTTCTGGCCGATGACATGGCGCAGGTTAGAGCCATAGACCCGCAAGATGCCGGTACGCACGATATGCGTGCCCCAGATCAGCAGGGCGACGGCGGAGAGCAAATTCAGCAGGGTCAGCATGAGGAGCCCCCTGTTAGCGTCCCAAAGGGACAAATTGGCGATGCCACATTCTTCGTTCTTGTACTTAAGCTGTAGTTGGCGAACGGTTCGGGCGCCAGCATTGCACAGCTAAAGAATCGTTTGAAACAAATCCGTCATAAAATCCGCTTCATCAAAAACACCACAACCCCCTGTGGGAGCGAGCCTGCTCGCGATGGCGGCAGCACATCCAACATCACCGGTTCAGACAGACCGCTTTCGCGAGCAGGCTCGCTCCCACAGTTGCTCAATCAAGCTGATCGAGCGGCCAGTTTTCTGCGGGCATGAAAAAGGGGCTCCAAGAGCCCCTTCATTCATTGCCCTATGCCGTTACTGACCCGGCATGTCCTTGCGCAGTTTCACCGGATCCTGCTGCTTGCGCTTGCGCGCCATGGCAGTACGCATCTTGATGTTGACGGCTTCGACCGCCAGGGAGAATGCCATGGCGAAGTAGACGTAGCCTTTTGGCACATGCACGTCGAACGACTCGGCGATCAGCACGGTACCGACCACCAGCAGGAACGACAGCGCCAGCATCTTCAGCGATGGGTGCTTGTCGATGAACTCGCTGATGGTGGCCGAAGCCAGCATCATCACCAGCACGGCGACGATGATCGCTGCCACCATGACCGGCACGTGGGAGACCATGCCGACGGCGGTAATGACCGAGTCCAGGGAGAACACGATGTCGATGATCGCGATCTGGATGATGGTGTAGATGAAGTTGCCGCCCTTGCCCGAAGGTTCGTCGTTGGTTTCATCTTCGCCTTCCAGCGCGTGGTACATCTCCTGGGAGCTTTTCCACAGCAGGAACAGGCCACCGAAGAACAGGATCAGGTCACGACCGGAGATGCCCTGGCCGAACACTTCGAACAAATCGGCCGTCAGGCGCATGACCCAGGTGATGGACAGCAGCAACAGGATCCGCGTGACCATGGCCAGCGCCAGGCCGAAGATCCGGGTGCGCGCCTGCATGTGCTTGGGCATGCGGCTGACCAGGATCGAGATCATGATGATGTTGTCGATGCCCAGGACAATTTCCAGGGCGGTCAGGGTAAAGAAGGCAACCCAGATTTCCGGGTTGGTCAGCCATTCCATGTGAGTTCCTTTGAGCGAGTGTTAGGCCGCGCCGCTGATGGCGGCGCAGCGGGCGTTGCTTTTATAGAGTGCTGAACAGCGGAAAAATCCCCATCAGCAAGGCGGCGAACATTATGCACAGGCAAACCAGTACTGCCCACTTCAAGGTGAAGCGCTGGTGATCGCCGAACTCGATCCCGGCCAAGGCTACCAGCAGGTAGGTCGACGGAACCAGTGGGCTCAACAGATGGACGGGCTGGCCGACGATGGAGGCACGGGCCATTTCAACGGCGGTGATGCCGTAATGGCTGGCTGCCTCGGCGAGAACCGGTAACACCCCGTAATAAAATGCATCGTTAGACATGAAGAACGTGAACGGCATGCTCACCAGGGCGGTGATGACCGCCAGGTAAGGACCGAGGAACTCCGGGATGACCGCCAGCAGGCTCTTGGACATGGCGTCGACCATGCCGGTGCCGGACAGGATGCCGGTAAAGATACCGGCCGCGAAAATCAGCCCGACCACTGCCAACACGCTGCCGGCGTGGGCCGCAACGCGGTCTTTCTGCTGTTGCAGGCACGGGTAGTTGACGATCATCGCAATACTGAACGCCACCATGAACAGCACCGGCAGCGGCAACAGGCCGGCGATCAGGGTGCACATCAGGCCCAGGGTCAATGCGCCGTTGAACCAGATCAGCTTTGGACGACGAGCGTCCGGGAACTGGGAAACGCTGATTTCGCTGTGGTCGATTTCATCTCCGACCAGGTGCAGTTCACCCAGGCGCGCACGCTCGCGCTTACCGTACATGTAGGAAATCGCCAGGATCGCCACCACACCGGCCAGCATCGCGGGAATCATCGGCACGAAGATGTCGGACGGGTCCACATGCAGCGCACTGGCCGCACGGGCCGTCGGGCCGCCCCATGGGGTCATGTTCATCACGCCGCCGGCGAGGATGATCAGGCCAGCCATGATGCGCGGGCTCATGCCGATGCGGCTGTAGAGCGGCAGCATCGCGGCCACGCAGATCATGTAAGTGGTCGCGCCGTCACCATCAAGGGAAACGACGAGCGCCAGAACGGCGGTACCGACCGAAACTTTCAACGGGTCGCCCTTGACCAGCTTGAGGATCTTGCGCACGGCCGGGTCGAACAGGCCGGAGTCGATCATCAGGGCAAAATACAGAATCGCGAACATCAGCATCACCCCGGTCGGGGCGAGCTTGGTGATGCCTTCGAGCATCATCGGGCCGATTTTCGGCGCAAAGCCACCGAACAGGGCGAACAGGATCGGGATGATGATCAGGGCGATCAGCGCGGACAGGCGCTTGGTCATGATCAGGAACATGAACGTGATGACCATGGCGAAGCCAAGGAAAGTCAGCATGGGAAATACTCCAGGCGTGGCGCGGCTATGAAAGGCGAACCGGACAGGTCAGCGCAGGATGCAGAGCACGAGGGGAACGGATGGAGTGGGTGCAGCGGGACGGGTAGCAGCGGACATCAGAATCACCATTGTTGTTGTTAAAAGGGCCGAGCGAGCCTTGAAAACTCGCTTTTGGCCGACCGGTCTTTTGCCGGAAGTGGGGTGATCCTAATCGCGCAAGCTTTCAGTCAGCTTTCGTTGCAGGCAATGGAGTTTTTCTGTGAGGCAAGGCTCACCTGTGGGAGCAAAATTTATCTGTGGGGTAAAGCTCACCTGTGGGAGCAAAATTTATCTGTGGGGCACAGCTCACCTGTGGGAGCAAAGCTTGCTCGCGATGAAGCTGACACATTCCCACTTGAGAGCCGCGGCGTCTTTATCGCGAGCAAGCTTTGCTCCCACAGAAAATCGGTGCTCCACCGGTCAATCAAAATGCTGAAAGATTCAACGGCCGCACCGCGCCCATCCAGATCGCATGCTCGGTGTGGTCGATCAGGTCATCGCCGGTCTCCGGGTGCAGGAAAATCACCAGGCCCTTGCGATTGAGCGCCAGCCACGGCAGGACCACGCCGATGTACTGCGGATCGAACGCCAACTGACAGCTCCAGTCCGGGTGCGGGCCGACCGGGCGTTGATGAACGCGGCCCATTTTCAGCGGGAACAGCTGCGCCGCTTCCTCGCACAAGGCCCGCGCCTGGTCCAGGGTGCTGGCGTCGAAATACACGTGGGCGTGGTAGCCCTTGATCCGCTGCATCTGTCACTCCTTGAAAAGAGGCCGAACCCTCGCCGTTTGCCGCAGGTCAGAGCCTTTACACGCGGGATAAAGAGGAAAGCAGCCATGAAAAACGCCGAAACCCCGGTCACCAAAGTGGTGCTCTATGGTGCCATGAGCAGCCTCGGCAGTGCGTTGATGGCTGAAATGCTGCGGCGCCAGCACGAAGTCATCGCCATTCTCGACGATCTTACCGCCCTGGCTCCACGCCCGGGCCTGCGGACCAAGACTGGTGATCTTTTCGATCCCGAGCGGGTCAAGCAAAGTGTTGCCGGTGCCAGCGCCGTGGTGTGTCTGCTCAACGCGCCGGGGTTGCCGATGAACAGCGAACACGTGGAGCGCACCTTGATTCCCGGCCCGGTGGAGCAAGTATTGGCCGTGGATGCCCTGATCGCTGGCATGCAGGCGGTGAATATTCCCCGGCTGTTTCTGGTGGGCGACTTTGCGATGCTCGACGAAGAGCAGGCGGACGATGATTTGCAGCGCCATGCCGCCGAAGAAGTCCTCGATGCCCTGAAGAACAGCACCCTGCAATGGACCTTGATCAACGCCCCCTATGCCGCGCCTGGCCTGGGTATCGAACATTTCAGCCAGGTCAGTACCAGCCTCGAACCCGGCATGGCCGAATCCCTGGAGCGGCTCAGCCGGGTGGCGGTCGGCATCGCCGATGAGCTGCGCCTGAACCTGCACGTGGGCGAGCACGTCAGCTTCGTCGCCGCCAACTAGCTGTGGACATCCCGTGGCGAGGGGATTTAGCGAAACGTCGCACCGCCCCGCTGGGCTGCGAAGCGGCCCCAAAAAAACCATCATCTACCCACGCACTCAAACAGCAATCGACGGCAACGGCAGCCCCGTGAGCGATTCTGCACTGTTGGCCTGTTCTTCCATCAGCCAATCGACGAATTGCCTGATCAACACACCGCGGCGTTTACGTTGGGGCAAGACCACGTAATACCCCAGCCGCGACAGCACCGTTTCAGCGATAGGACGACACAGCAGCCCCTGGGCCAATAAGTTATCCACAAGGTGCCGCCAGCCGATGGCGACGCCCTGGCCGCCAATCGCCGCCTGGATGAGCAGTGTGTAGTTGTCGAAGCGCAGTTGCCCGGGCGCCGGCGGTGAGGTGATGCCCAGCTCGCGGAATACGCCGCTCCAGTCGAACCAGCTGTTGCTGTTGCCCGCGCGCAGGTGCAGCAACGGAAACTCCGCCAAGGCCTGGGCGGACAAGGGCAGGGGACGATCCTTGAGCAGCAGCGGACTGCACACAGGAAAGACTTCTTCGCTGAACAACCAACGACTTTCACCTTGTTTGAAGCGACCGTCGCCGAACAGCACCGCAACGTCGATATCGGTGCGCAGCATGTTGTGGTTGCGTTCGCTGGTCACCAGGCTGACGTCCACCTGGGGGTTGGCGGCGTGAAAGCGATGCAAGCGCGGCATCAGCCAATAGGCGGCGAAGGCGAAGTCCGTGGCCACTTGCAGCACTTCATGCTGGTGCTGGGCGGTGATTGCGCTCAGCCCGGCATCGATGCTTTGCAAGCCGGCCTGGACCTGCTCGAACAGGATCGTCCCGGCCTCGGTCAGTTCGATGCCGCGGTAGATGCGGTCGAACAACCGCGTACCCAGTTGCTCTTCCAGGCGCTTGATCTGCTGGCTGATGGCCGGTTGCGTGGTGCCCAGCTCAATCGCTGCCGCCGTAAAGCTTTGCTGGCGAGCTGCGGCTTCAAAGGCACGGAACAGTTCCAGGGACAGGTTACCCAGGGCGTCATACATAAGCTGTGCTTATCCTAGTCATTATCCTGCATGGGCTTTACCCCAAAACCCGGGGGCTACATGCTCAATCGCAGCAATGTCGCATAACTGCCTACTATGGAATGCCGCGAATACATGAAGCGCAAGAACATTCTTTTCATCATGGCCGATCAAATGGCCGCGCCAATGTTGCCGATCTACGGTCCTTCGCCGATCAAGCTGCCGAACCTGTCGCGCCTCGCCTCTGAGGGCGTGGTGTTCGATGCCGCCTATTGCAACAGCCCGCTGTGCGCTCCGTCGCGTTTTACCCTGGTGAGCGGCCAGTTGCCGAGCAAGATCGGTGCGTACGACAACGCGGCGGATTTCCCGGCGGACGTGCCGACTTACGCCCATTACCTGCGCCGCCTCGGCTACCGCACGGCGTTGTCCGGCAAGATGCACTTTTGCGGGCCGGACCAACTGCACGGCTACGAGGAGCGCCTGACCAGCGACATTTACCCGGCCGATTACGGCTGGGCGGTGAACTGGGACGAACCGGACGTGCGGCCGAGTTGGTACCACAACATGTCGTCGGTGTTGCAGGCCGGGCCGTGCGTGCGCACCAACCAGCTGGATTTCGATGAAGAAGTGGTGTTCAAGGCCCAGCAGTACCTGTTCGACCACATTCGCGAGGACGGTGACCAGCCGTTTTGCCTCACCGTATCGATGACCCACCCACACGACCCGTACACGATTCCCAAGGCGTTCTGGGATTTGTATGACGACAACGACATCCCTTTGCCGCAGACCCCGGCGCAAACGGCGCTCGATCCCCATTCCCAGCGGCTGCTGAAGGTTTATGACCTGTGGGACAAACCACTGCCTGTGGATAAGATTCGCGATGCCCGCCGCGCCTATTTCGGCGCGTGCAGCTACATCGACAGCAACGTCGGCAAGCTCCTGCAAACCCTGGAAGACACCGGTCTACTGGACGACACGATCATCGTATTCTCCGGCGATCACGGGGACATGCTCGGCGAAAAGGGCCTCTGGTACAAAATGCACTGGTTCGAAATGGCCGCCCGCGTGCCGTTGCTGATCAGTTCGCCGGGGCAGTTCGCCAGCGGCCGGGTGGGCGCGGCGGTGTCCACCGCCGATTTACTGCCGACCCTGGTCGAGCTGGCCGGTGGCACGCTGGAACCGGGCCTGCCGCTGGATGGCCGTTCGCTGGTGCCGCATCTGCAAGGGCAGGGCGGGCATGACGAAGTCTTCGGTGAATACATGGCCGAAGGCACCATCAGCCCGTTGATGATGATCCGTCGCGGCCCGTGGAAATTCATCTACAGCGAAGATGACCCGTGCCTGCTGTTCGACGTACGCAACGATCCCAAGGAACTGGAAAATCTCCGCCAATCCCCTGAGCATCAATCCTTGTTCGCCGATTTTCTCGCCGAGGCGCGTGCCAAGTGGGACATCCCGACGATTCATCAACAGGTGCTCGCCAGCCAGCGACGCCGCCGTTTTGTCGCCCAGGCGTTGAGCCTGGGCAAACTCAAGAGCTGGGATCACCAGCCGCTGGTGGACGCCAGCCAGCAGTACATGCGTAACCACATCGACCTCGACGATCTGGAGCGCAAGGCCCGTTATCCACAACCCTGCCAAAACCAATAACGTAAGGGGCAAGCCATGCAAAAGTTATCCACAGTACTGACCGCTGGGCTGTTGGCGTTGAGCAGTGTTTCGGCCTGGGCCGAGCAAAGCTGCGAAACGGTGAAGATGGCCGACCCGGGCTGGAGCGATATCGCCGCCACCAATGCCATCACCGGTTTCCTGCTGGATGGGATGGGCTACAAGGCCAAGGTCGACACCCTCGCGGTGCCGATCACCTTCGGTGGCCTCAAGGATGGCCAGGTGGATGTGTTTTTGGGTAACTGGATGCCGGCGCAGCAGGGTTTCTATGACAAGTTCGTCGCCAATGGCGACGTCACGCAATTGGCCAAGAACCTGGACGGCACCGAGTTCACCCTGGCGGTCCCGGACTACGTCTGGGACGCCGGTGTGCATAACTTTGCCGACCTGAACAAATTCGCCGACAAGTTCGACAAGAAGATCTACGGTATCGGCTCTGGCGCTCCGGCCAACCTCTCCCTGAAAGAAATCATCAAGACCAATGACTTCGGCATGGGCGAGTGGAAACTGGTGGAATCCAGCGAGCAGGCGATGCTGGCGGAAGTCTCTCGGGCGGTGAAGAAACAGAAGTTCGTGACCTTCCTCGGCTGGACCCCGCACCCGATGAACGTGCAATTGAAAATGCACTACCTCAAGGGCGGCGAGAAATACTTCGGCGACACGGGCAGTGTCTACACCCTGACGCGCAAGGGTTATGCACAGGCCTGCCCGAATGTGGGCAAGCTGCTGACCAACCTGAGCTTCACCCAGGACATGGAAAACAGCATCATGTCTGAGGTGGTGAACAACAAGGTCAGCAACGCCGATGCGGCCAAGGCCTGGATCAAGGCCAACCCGGCGGTCCTGGATAAATGGCTGGACGGTGTCAAGACCCTCGATGGCAAGGATGCGCTGGTGGCGGTGAAGGCCAAGCTCTGACGGCGGAGCACTGTTGCAAGGGGATTATTGTGGGAGCAAGGCTTGCCCGCGATGAAGACGACTCGGTCTTTCAGAGACCGAGGTGCCTGTTTCGCGAGCAAGCTTTGCTCCCACATAAATCCCCTCGCCACAGGGAGAACGGTGCCTTGTCCTGATACCCTTGTTTGCAAACCCCATCCCTGAGGCCCCATGGCAATCCCCACGCGCCGTTCACTCTTGCCTTTCCTGAGCTGGCTGCCCCGGCAGACCCGCGCCAGTGTCGGCCGTGACCTGATCGTCGGCCTGAGCGGCGCGATTCTCGCGTTGCCGCAGTCCATTGCCTACGCCCTGATTGCCGGTTTGCCACCGGAATACGGCTTGTACGCGGCGATCGTGCCGGTGCTGATCGCCTGCCTGTGGGGTTCGTCGTGGCACCTGATCTGCGGGCCCACGGCGGCGATTTCCATCGTCTTGTACGCCACCGTCAGTCCGCTGGCCGTGCCCGCCAGCCAGGACTACATCACCTTGATCCTGCTGCTGACGGTGTTGGCAGGCATTTTCCAATGGTTGCTGGGCTTGTTGCGTTTCGGGGCGCTGGTGAACTTCGTCTCCCATTCGGTGGTGCTGGGGTTCACCCTGGGCGCGGCGGTGGTCATCGCCCTGGGGCAGTTGCCGAACCTGCTGGGTCTCGACCTGCCGAATGAAGCCACGGCACTGAGGGGGCTGCTGATGCTCGTCGACCACATCGGGGCTGTGGATAAGCCGTCACTGCTGTTGGGGTTGGGGACCCTGCTCCTGGGCGTGGTGCTCAAGCGCTTGCTGCCGCGCTGGCCGAGCCTGTTGATAACTTTGGTCATCAGCAGCCTGGTGGTCTGGTTGTGGCCGGCGATGTTCGCGCATGTGGCGCTGGTCAGTGCCTTTGCCGGGCGCCTGCCGCCGCTCACGTTGTTGCCGTTGGACCTGGAGCTGATCCTGCGCCTGCTGCCCGGTGCGGTTGCGGTGGGCATGCTCGGGCTGGTCACCAGCCTGTCCATCGCCCGCTCGCTGTCGGTACGTTCCGGGCAATTGCTCGATGCGAACCAGGAGGTGAGGGCGCAGGGGCTTTCCAACATTGTTGGAGGATTTTTCTCCGGATCATTGTCGGCCGGTTCCTTTACCCGTTCCGGCCTCAGCTATGAAGCCGGGGCCTGCTCGCCCCTGGCCGGGGTGTTCTCGGCCTTGTGGGTGGCGTTGTTTGCGGTCGCCGGGGCGAACCTGATTGCGCACATCCCGATTCCGGCCATGGCCGGCAGCATTTTGCTGATCGCCTGGGGGCTGGTGGACCACCGCGGTATCCGGGCGTTGTACCGCGTGAGCCGCGCCGAATTCGTGGTGATGGGCCTGACCTGCCTGGCCACGTTGCTGCTGGAGCTGCAAACCGCTATCTACGCTGGCGTACTGGCCTCGTTGTTCTTTTACCTCAAGCGCACTTCACAGCCGCGGGTGCAGCATTTTCGCGAAGGGGAGGCGGAGATCCTGCGGGTCGGCGGCTCGATCTTTTTCGGCGCCAGCCATTACCTGCAAGCACGCCTGCAACGGTTGCAGGCGCAGCGGGTGGTCATCGATGCCCAGCAGATCAACTTCATCGATTATTCCGGGGTGGAAATGCTCCACCAGGAAGCCCGGCGCCTGCGCAGCCAAGGACGTAGCCTGACCTTGCGCATGGCCCGGCCGCAGGTGGTGGAGGAGTTGTTGAAGCTGGAGGGGGCGCAGAAGTGCCCGATTCACTTCGAAGACTGAAAGGGCTCAGGTACACAAAACTTGGTGCAAGAGGACTTGTGGGAGCAAAGCTTGCTCGCGATGAATACGACGCGGTCTTTTGGAAACCGAGGCGCCTGCGTCGCGAGCAAGCTTTGCTCCCACAACAGCTTAAAGCGCCAACTGGCGGCGCAGCTCGGCCAGCACTGGCGCGGTGTCCGGGCGTACCCCGCGCCACAGGTAGAACGCTTCGCCCGCCTGTTCGGCGAGCATGCCCAGGCCATCCATCGCCACCGCCGCGCCGTGTTCCTTGGCCCAACGGCAGAACGAGGTCGGTTCCTTGCCATACATCATGTCGTAGCAAACCGTCTTGCCGGGCTCGATCAGGCTGGCGGCAATCGGCGGTACATCCCCCGACAGGCTCGCGGAAGTGGCGTTGATGATCAGGTCCACCGGCTCTTGCAGCCAGTCGAACCCGCTGGCGGAGACCGGGCCCAGGTCGGCGAACAACTCGGCCAGCAATTCGGCTTTTTCCACCGTGCGATTGGCGATGATCACCGAGGCCGGCGCTTCGGCCAGCAGCGGTTCCAGGGCGCCGCGCACCGCGCCGCCGGCCCCGAGCAACAGGATGCGCTTGCCCTTGAGGCTGAAGCCGGCATTGACGGTCAGGTCCCGGACCAGCCCGGCGCCGTCGGTGTTGTCACCCAGCAGACTACCGTCGGCCAGTTTGCTCAACGTATTGACCGCCCCGGCCCGCTGGGCCCGTTCAGTCAGGCTGTCGGCCAGGCGGAAGGCGTCTTCCTTGAACGGCACGGTGACGTTTGCCCCACGTCCCTCGCGGAAAAATTCTCGGGCGCAACCGGCGAAATCCTCCAGGGGCGCCAGCAGCGTGCTGTAGTCCAGGGTTTGCCCGGTCTGCTCGGCAAACAGGCGATGGATCAACGGCGACTTGCTGTGGCCGATCGGGTTACCCATTACAACGTAGCGGTCCATGGACAATCCTCGTTCAGGCCGTCGCCAGCCAATCGCGATCTTGCAGGAAGTACTCGGTCAGCCGCGCTTCTTCGCTGCCCGGCTCGGCTTTCCAGTCGTAGCCCCAGCGTACTTGCGGTGGCAGGGACATCAGGATCGATTCGGTACGTCCACCCGATTGCAGCCCGAACAGGGTGCCGCGGTCGTAGACCAGGTTGAACTCCACGTAGCGCCCACGGCGAAACTCCTGGAATTCCCGCTGTTTGGCGGTGAACGCGTCATGCTTGCGGCGGCGCACGATCGGCAGGTACGCGTCGATGTAGGCGTCGCCGATGGCGCGGATGAAGGCGAAGCAGGTGTCGAAATCCCACGCGTTCAAGTCGTCGAAAAACAGGCCGCCGATGCCCCGGGGCTCGTTGCGATGCTTGAGGTGGAAATAGCTGTCGCACCAGGCCTTGTAGCGCGGGTACACCTCGGGGCCGAACGGCGCGCAGGCCTGCTCGGCGACACGGTGCCAATGGACGCAGTCTTCTTCGACGCCGTAGTAAGGCGTCAGATCGAAGCCGCCGCCAAACCACCAGACCGGCTCTTCGCCTTCCTTTTCGGCGATGAAGAAACGCACGTTGGCGTGGGAGGTTGGCACGTGCGGGTTGTGCGGGTGGATCACCAGCGACACGCCCAAGGCTTCGAAGCCGCGCCCGGCCAGTTCTGGCCGATGGGCGCTGGCCGAGGGTGGCAGGCCGCTGCCGAAGACGTGGGAAAAGTTGACGCCGCCCTTTTCGATCACCGTGCCGTTCTCGATCACCCGCGTGCGACCGCCACCACCGGCCGGCCGGGTCCAGGCATCTTCGACGAAGCGCGTGCCGCCGTCTTCGGTTTCCAGGGCGGTGCAGATACGGTCTTGCAGGTCGAGCAGGTAGGCTTTCACGGCCTCGGTGCGAGTGGACATGACATCACCTTGATCAGGGCTACGCTACGCGGCGTATGGCGGGCCGGTGGCAAATGGGCGCACAGGATACCACCGCACTTGCCCACACCACAGTTGACGACGGTCAAGCTTAGGAGTCCGATAGCGGGCTTGGTAAAAGTCCTGCGACAAGGAGAAAGTGAAGATGGCCAAACGTATCCAGTTCAATTCCCACGGCGGTCCCGAAGTGCTCGAGTACGTCGATTACTCGCCTGCCGAGCCCGGCCCGCAGCAGGTGCGCGTCAGCAACAAGGCGATCGGCCTGAATTTCATCGACACCTACTACCGCAGCGGCCTTTATCCGCCACCGGCATTGCCATCGGGCCTGGGCGCCGAAGGCGCGGGCGTGGTCGAAGCGATCGGCTCGGACGTCACGCGGTTCAAGGTCGGCGATCGAGTGGCGTACGGCAGCGGCCCGCTGGGGGCCTACAGTGATGTGCATGTGTTGCCCGAGGCCAACCTGGTGCATCTGCCCGAATCCATCAGTTTCGAACAGGCGGCGGGCGTGATGCTCAAGGGCCTGACCGTGCAGTATCTGCTGCGCCAGACCTATGAACTCAAGGGTGGCGAAACCATTCTGTTCCACGCCGCCGCTGGTGGTGTGGGTTCCCTGGCCTGCCAGTGGGCCAAGGCCTTGGGTGTGAAGCTGATCGGCACCGTCAGCTCGCCGGAAAAAGCCGCCATCGCCAAGTCCCACGGCGCTTGGGAAACCATCGACTACAGCAAGGAAAACGTCGCACAGCGGGTGCTGGAACTGACTGACGGTAAAAAGGTGCCCGTGGTGTACGACGGGGTTGGCAAGGACACTTGGTTGACGTCGCTGGACAGCGTCGCCCCCCGTGGCCTGGTGGTGAGCTTCGGCAACGCCTCGGGTGCGGTGGACGGGGTGAACCTGGGAATTCTCTCGGCCAAGGGCTCGCTCTACGTCACCCGCCCGACCCTGGCGACTTACGCCAACAACGCCGAAAACCTGCAGCGCATGGCCGATGAACTGTTCGCAATGATCACCAGCGGCAAACTCACGGTGGACATCAACCAGCGTTACCCACTGGCGGAAGCGGCCAAGGCCCATACCGAGTTGTCGGCGCGGCGCACGACGGGGTCGACCACTCTCCTGCCTTGAGTTACAGGGTGTTTGTGATGGCCTCATCGCGGGCAAGCCTTGCTCCCACAGGGTATGTTCTGTGGAAGTAGATCTCCCACAGGGTATGTTCTGTGGAAGTAGATCTCCCACAGGCCATGCTCTGTGGAGGTAGATCTCCCACAGGGTATGTTCTGTGGAAGTAGATCTCCCACAGGGTATGTTCTGTGGAAGTAGATCTCCCACAGGGTATGTTCTGTGGAAGTAGATCTCCCACAGGGTATGTTCTGTGGAAGTAGATCTCCCACAGGCCATGCTCTGTGGAGGTAGGCCTCCCACAGGCCATGCTCTGTGGAGGCAGATCTCCCGCAGGCCATGCTCTGTGAAAGTAGGCCTCACTCCCACAGGTTTTACTCTGTGGGAGCAAGGCTTGCCCGCGATGAACGATGACGCGGTATCAGTCCGGGCGCACGACCTTGCCAGTAGCCAGGTCGCGAATCACGCTGGGGTTCCTGCGCCCGCCCAGGTTGCCGCCCAGCACCAGGTCGATCTGTCCGCGGAAATACTGCTCGACGCGAATCCGCGTGCGCGCCGCCGGGCGTCCTTGGGGGTTGGCCGAGGTGGACACCAGCGGTCCCACCAGCGAGCACAAATCGCGCACGGTGGGGTGATCGCTGACCCGCAGGGCGACGGTGTCGTGCACCCCGGTGATCCATTCCGGCAGCAGGTTCTGGTGCGGCACCAGCCAGGTATTGGGTCCCGGCCAGGTGCTGGCCATGCGGTCCATCCAGGTTTCGGGGAAGTCTTCGAACAGGAAGTCGAACTGGTGGATGTTGTCAGCCACCAGGATCAGGCCTTTGTCGGGCAGCCGCGACTTGATCGCCAGCAGGCGTTCCACCGCCTCTTCGTTCCATGGGTCACAACCCAGGCCCCAGACCGCTTCGGTTGGATAGGCAATCACCGCCCCGGCGCGAATTTCTCGCGCGGCTTGTTGCACACGCCAACTGTTGACCATGAAAGATTCTCCCGCAACGCAAATAAGGCTGTGGGCAGTTTACCGATCTTCCCCATAAAACCTAGCGCGCAAACCAGCGTCCGTTGTCACAGGTGGCGCGGCCTTCCATCTCCAGTTCGGTCAACGCCGCCAGCACTTTGGGCAAGCCCCAGCCACTGGCGTCGGCCAGCGCCTCACTGCTCAGCGGCGCGGCATGCAGCAGGCGCAGCAGCGGATGGGTGACGGGCACGGGCTCCGAGGCCGGCGACAACCGCTGCCAACCGCGCAGCGCTTCGAGGATGTGCTCGACGGTTTCCACCAGCGCCGCACCGTCGCGGATCAACTGATGGCAGCCCCGGGCCCCGGGGTGATGGATCGATCCGGGAATGGCGTACACCTCGCGGCCCTGTTCCGCCGCCAGTCGCGCGGTGATCAGCGAACCGCTGGCGACACTGGCCTCCACCACCAGCACGCCCAGGGACAAACCGCTGATGATCCGGTTGCGCCGCGGAAAGTTGCTGGCATGGGGCGGCGCGTCCAACGGGAACTCCGACAACACCGCGCTGCCCTGGGCAATCATCGCGTCCGCCAGCCGACGATTGCGCTGTGGATAAAAATTTTCCAGGCCGGTGCCCAACACGCCGACGGTGCGCCCGCCAACGTCCAACGCCGCCTGATGGGCCGCCGCATCGATGCCCAGGGCCAGGCCGCTGGTGATGACAAAACCGGCCCCGGCCAGGCTGCGGGAAAACGCCGCGGCAGTGTCCATGCCGGGGCGTGATGCCCGGCGACTGCCGACCATCGCCAGCTGGGGTTTTTCCAGGATCGAGGGGTCGCCAGCGACGAACAGCAGCGGCGGCGCGTCGCTGATCTGCGCCAGCAGCGCCGGGTAGTCGGGTTGGTCCCACATCAGTAAATGCTGGCCCGCACGCTCCAGCCAGGCCAATGCATGGGCGGCGCCGTCACGCACATCCGGGTTGCGCCGCGCCTCGGCACAGGCCAGCGGCAAGCCCAGCGTGCGCCAGGCGCTGGCCGGTGCACTGATGGCCTTGGAGGCCGAGCCGAAGGCCTCCATCAGCGTCATGAAACGTTTGGGTCCCAGCTCCGGCAAGCGGTGAAGGCGTAGCCGGGCCTCCAGTTCCGCAGGGGAAACCGGCGCAGATTCAGGCAGTGGCATGTGATCAATCCTTGATCGTTATGAGCCCCGTTCAAACGGGAACAAGCTGTGGATAACTCTGTTGGTAACTTGTGAGACCCGTTACGGATTACGGACCTTGTCGAGCACCGCCAACGAGCGCGATGCGTACAGCACCAGGCCATAGCTGAGCTTGTCGTAGGTGCGGAAAACCATCAGCAGGCCGGCCCGCTCGTCGGGGATCTTCACCCGCTCGCCCGTGATACGGTCGCGTACGGTTTCACCGGTCTTCATCACCGCCAGCACATTGCCTTCGGCCAGCCCGTCGCGCCGGCCCTTGTTCAGGGTGACCACGTCCAGCGCGCCGATCTGGGTCACGCCTCGCGGCACGTCCAGGATCAACCCATGGATGTCCGATTTCGGCGCGCTGGGCATGAACGTCGAGTTGATCGAGCGTTCTTCGCCACTGAACAGGCGATCACCCAGGCGCACTTCCTGGGTGGTGCGTTGCAGGGCCAGGGTGGTGACATCGCCCTCGCTGGCGACCACTTCGCCGCCGCCGATGTCGTCGGCGTTGATGCCCAGGAATTCCTTGGTCTCGGGGTCGGTGTAGACCTTGCCCTGGCGAAAGATGCCGTACGCCGTCTGGTTCGTATCGAACGAGCCACGGGCAAAGACCCGATCCCCCATGCCGCTGAGCACCCGTTCGGCATTGCCGGCGACGACGTAGGGAGCCTTGTTGAAATCTTCAGGCGTGTCGACGATGCGGTTGCTCAGCAGGAAGCTGTTGATGGCTTGCAGCGGAATGCTCGGGATGGCGTCGGCCACTGGCGAACTGCGAATGCGCGGCGACAGCTTGATGGTGCCGCGCGAGGTGCCGCGATTGAGGGTCAGGCGCGGCTGGCCGTTGACGTAGACCAGCGACAGGGTGTCGCCCGGATAAATCAGGTTGGGGTTTTCGATCTGCGGGTTGGCCTGCCACAGCTCCGGCCATTTCCACGGTTCACGCAGGTACTTGCCGGAAATGTCCCACAGTGTGTCCCCCGTCACCACCGTGTATTGCTGGGGAAAACCTTCCCGAAGTTGCACTTGCCCGTGCGCGATACCGGCCGAGGCCAGGAGCAGCAGGGCGAGTAGTGATTTCCTCATGCGGTGAATCCCTTTATTATGTGCGTTCGCGTAAAACGCCAGAGCCCCCGTGGCTCGCTGCTTAAGGAGCTATTCTCCACAAGCGCATCGTTTTACAACGGTAGCCTGCATCCCAAGACACGCCAGGCCAGCCACCCGACTTTACCTCACACGTGCATTTATCAAGCTTATGGCCATTTTGAACATTCTCGAATTTCCGGACCCGCGCCTGCGCACTATCGCCAAACCGGTGGCCGTAGTGGACGACGAAGTGCGTCAGTTGGTCGATGACATGTTTGAAACAATGTATGAAGCGCCAGGCATCGGCCTCGCCGCGACCCAGGTCAACGTGCACAAGCGTATCGTCGTCATGGACCTCTCCGAAGACCGCAGCGAGCCGCGGGTGTTCATCAACCCCGAGTTCGAAACCCTGACCGACGAGATGGACCAATACCAGGAAGGCTGCCTCTCGGTACCGGGCTTCTACGAAAACGTCGACCGCCCACAGAAGGTCAAGATCAAGGCCCTGGACCGTGACGGCCAGCCTTATGAACTGATCGCCGAAGGTTTGCTGGCGGTGTGCATCCAGCACGAGTGTGACCACCTCAACGGCAAGTTGTTCGTGGATTACCTGTCTACCCTCAAGCGTGACCGCATCAAGAAAAAACTGGAAAAACTTCATCGCCAGAATGCTTGATGCCCCCCTTCAAAGGCTTGCCGCGGCAAGCCTTTTTCTTTTTGCGACTGCTTTGTAATTGAGAGCTACCCATGACTGAGCCACTGCGCATCGTCTTTGCCGGCACTCCCGAATTTGCCGCCGAACACCTCAAGGCCCTGCTGGCCAGCCCCCATGAAATCGTCGCGGTCTACACCCAGCCGGACCGGCCGGCCGGTCGCGGGCAAAAACTGATGCCCAGCCCGGTCAAGCAGCTGGCCCTGGAGCACGGTATCGAGGTGTTGCAGCCGCCGACCCTGCGCGATGCGCAAGCCCAGGCCGAACTGGCGGCGCTCAAGCCGGACTTGATGGTGGTGGTCGCCTACGGCCTGATCCTGCCGCAAGTGGTGCTGGACATCCCGCGCCTGGGTTGCATCAACAGCCACGCCTCGCTGCTGCCGCGCTGGCGCGGTGCCGCGCCGATCCAGCGCGCCGTGGAAGCGGGCGATGCCGAGAGCGGCGTGACCGTGATGCGCATGGAAGCCGGCCTGGACACCGGGCCGATGCTGCTCAAGGTCAGCACGCCCATCAGCGCCGACGACACCGGTGGCAGCCTGCACGACCGCCTCGCGCTGATCGGCCCGCCAGCGGTGGTCGAGGCGATTGCCGGCCTGGCCGCTGGCACCTTGCAAGGCGAAGTGCAGGATGACAGCCTCGCCACCTATGCACACAAACTGAACAAGGACGAAGCCCGCATCGACTGGAGCCGCCCAGCCGTTGAGCTGGAGCGCCTGGTGCGGGCCTTCAACCCTTGGCCGATCTGCCACAGCACCTTGAACGGCGAAGCCCTGAAAGTGCTGGCGGCGAGTTACGCCGAAGGGAAGGGCGCACCGGGTGAGATCCTCAGCGCCAGCAAGGACGGCCTCATCGTGGCCTGCGGCGAGCAGGCGCTGTGCCTGACGCGCCTGCAACTGCCCGGTGGCAAGGCACTGAATTTCAGCGACCTGTTCAACAGCCGCCGTGAGAAATTTGCCGTCGGCACCGTTCTCGGCCAAGCGACGGACGCCTCATGAACCCACGTCTGGCCGCCGCCAAGGCACTTGCCGCCGTCCTCAGCGGCAAAGCCTCCCTCAACAGTTCTCTGCCGACCCAACTGGACAAGGTCGAAGACCGTGATCGCGGTTTCACCCAGGACCTGGCGTTCGGCACCGCCCGCTGGCAGCCGCGGCTGTCGGCCCTTGCGGCCAAGCTGCTGCAGAAGCCGTTCAAGGCCGCCGATGCCGACGTCGAAGCGCTGCTGCTGGTGGGGCTCTATCAACTGCTCTACACCCGCGTCCCGGCCCATGCCGCCATCGGCGAAACCGTGGGCTGCGCCGACAAGCTGAAAAAGCCCTGGGCCAAGGCCCTGATCAACGCCGTGTTGCGCCGTGCCCAGCGGGAAAGCGAAACCCTGCTGGCCGAGCTGGAGCACGACCCGGTGGTCCGCACGGCGCACCCGCGCTGGTTGCAGAAATCCCTCAAGGCCTTCTGGCCCGAGCAATGGGAAGCCATCTGCGCGGCCAACAATGCCCATCCGCCGATGATCCTGCGGGTCAACCGTCGCCACCATACCCGCGACGCCTACCTGGCGTTGCTGGGCGAGGCGGGCATCCCGGCCATCCCGTGCCAGTACAGCCGCGACGGCATCGTCCTGGAAACCCCGGGCGACGTACGGGCCTTGCCGGGCTTTGCCGAGGGCTGGATCAGCGTCCAGGACGAAGCCGCCCAACTGGCCGCCGACTTGCTGGAACTGGCGCCCGGCCAACGGGTGCTGGACGCCTGCTGCGCACCGGGCGGCAAGACCTGTCACATCCTCGAGGCCGAGCCGAAGCTGGCCGGCGTGGTGGCGGTGGACCTGGAAGCCAAGCGCCTGGTGCGCGTGAAGGAAAACCTCGAACGCCTGGGCCTGGAGGCCGAGCTGATCGCCGCCGACGGCCGCGACACCGCGACCTGGTGGGACGGCAAGCCGTTCCAGCGCATCCTCCTCGACGCCCCATGCTCGGCCACCGGCGTGATCCGCCGCCATCCGGACATTAAGCTCACCCGCCAGCCGGACGACATTGCCGCGCTGGCCGTGTTGCAGGGCGAACTGCTCGATGCCCTGTGGCCAACCCTGGACGTGGGCGGCATGCTGCTCTACGCCACCTGCTCGACCTTGCCGACCGAGAACACCGAAGTGATCGAAGCCTTCCTCGCCCGCACCCCAGGCGCCCGGGAGCTGGACATTGCCAGCCAGGCCGGCCTGAAGCAGCCCCATGGCCGCCAGTTACTGGCCCAGGAAGGCGGTCATGACGGGTTCTACTACGCCAAGCTGATCAAGATCGCCGCCGCACGCGGTTAAGACCGATTCGATAGGAGTGACTGGATGAAAATCATCATCCTCGGCGCAGGACAAGTCGGCGGTTCGCTGGCGGAACACCTGGCCAGCGAGGCCAACGACATCACCGTGGTCGACACCGACGGCGAACGCCTGCGCGACTTGGGCGACCGACTCGACATCCGCACCGTGCAAGGTCGCGGCTCGTTGCCGACGGTACTGCGCCAGGCTGGCGCCGACGACGCCGACATGCTGGTGGCCGTGACCAACAGCGACGAAACCAACATGGTCGCCTGCCAGGTCGCCCACACGTTGTTCCACACCCCGACCAAGATCGCCCGGGTGCGCGAAGCGTCCTACCTGACCCGCGCCGACCTGTTCGACAACGAAGCGATCCCGGTGGACGTGCTGATCAGCCCCGAGCAGGTGGTGACCAACTACATCAAGCGCCTGATCGAGCATCCCGGTGCCTTACAGGTGATCGACTTTGCCGAAGGCAAGGCGCAACTGGTGGCGGTCAAGGCCTACTACGGCGGGCCGCTGGTGGGCCAGCAACTGCGTCAGTTGCGCGAGCACATGCCGAATGTGGATACCCGCGTTGCGGCGATTTTCCGCCGTGACCGGCCGATCCTGCCCCAGGGCGACACGGTCATCGAAGCCGACGACGAAGTGTTTTTCATCGCCGCCAAGGCGAATATTCGCGCGGTCATGAGCGAAATGCGCCGCCTGGACGAGAACTACAAGCGCATTGTCATCGCTGGCGGCGGGCAGATCGGCGAGCGCCTGGCCGAAGCCATCGAAAGCCGCTACCAGGTCAAGATCATCGAGATGAACCCGGCGCGCTGCCGCTACCTCTCCGACACCCTCGACAGCACCGTGGTGCTGCAGGGCAGTGCTTCGGACCGCGACCTGCTGCTGGAAGAAAACATCGCCGACGCCGACATCTTCCTGGCCCTGACCAACGACGACGAAGCCAACATCATGTCGTCGCTACTGGCCAAGCGCCTGGGGGCGAAGAAGGTCATGACCATCATCAACAACCCGGCTTACGTCGACCTGATCCAGGGCGGCGACATCGACATCGCCATCAGCCCGCAACTGGCAACCATCGGCACCTTGCTGGCCCACGTGCGCCGCGGCGACATCGTCAGCGTCCACTCCCTGCGCCGCGGCGCGGCCGAAGCCATCGAGGCCATCGCCCACGGCGATGCCAAGTCCAGCAAAGTGATCGGCAAAGCCATCCGCGACATCGGCCTACCGCCAGGCACCACCATCGGCGCGATCATCCGCGACGAACAAGTGCTGATCGCCCACGACGACACCGTGATCCAGACCGGCGACCACGTGATCCTGTTCCTGGTGGACAAAAAGCACATTCGCGACGTCGAGAAGCTGTTCCATGTGGGGTTGAGTTTCTTCTGATCCAGGCTTTGCGGTGATGGATCGGGCCTCATCGCGGGCAAGCCTTGCTCCCACAGATGTTCCACAGCCCAGCCTCTGTGGAAGTCCCTGTGGGGGTCTCTGTGGAAGCAAGGCTTGCCCGCGATAGCTATCCAACAGCCAACCGATCACCCCCTGACACAACCGATAAGGACGCCCCCATGCTCGACTCCCTGGAAAAAATGCTCGCCAAGGGCATGGACAACGCCCTCCTGCGCTTCGGCCTGGGCAAGGGCTACCTCGACCTAGGCGAATTCCCCCGCGCCGCCGAACACCTCCAACGCTGCGTCGAATTCGACCCCAAATACTCAGCCGCCTGGAAACTCCTAGGCAAGGCCCACCAAGGCCAAGGCAACCTACCGGCAGCCCGCCAAGCCTGGCAACAAGGCCTGGAAGCCGCCCGAGCCCACGGCGACAAACAAGCCGAAAAAGAAATGACCGTGTTCCTCAAAAAACTGGACCGCCACCCCTGACTTCACACAAAACTGCTTTTGTGGCGAGGGAGCTTGCTCCCGCTTGACCGGGCTGGCGCTCCAGTGCGAAGCACTCACAAAAAAGCCCCCCAATCCACTGCCAATCCGCCAAAAGCTCAGCCAGCGCAAAATCTGTGGGAGCAAAGCTTGCTCGCGATAGCGATAGACCAGCCAAACCCGTTATCGACAGACCTGCCCCAATCGCGAGCAAGCTTTGCTCCCACAGGTTTTGCGGCTGAACTGACCGGCATTCCCCGCTCCCTGGTCCAGTAAAATGAAACAATCTGAACCCAATCCGCTCGCTGTAGTGACGCGCTAGTCAGCATCGAGGCGCAGGTAAACGGCGGCATCGGCCCCTAACGCACCCTCTCGATACTGATCATCAAGACCTGACTGGAACCGTACATGTCCGAAATTACTCAATTGGTTATTGCCTTGGTGTTGTCCTTTTTGCTCGATAAGTTTCTCAAGCCGTATCTGCTACGCAAGTGGCTAGGCGTGGTGATGGTGGTCGCGGGTGCGGTTGGCTGCGTTTTGGCCGGTCAGACCCGCTTGTTGGGGTTTGATCTGGGGTTGCTGTCGGTTTTTGCCGTGCCGATAGGGATGGGGTTGTTCATGAAGCGGCGGCGGTTTGAGGAGGTTGGTGTAGGGAAGAAAGGGGCTGATTGAACCTGAAAATAAATCCGCCCCCCGACGCCTAGTAAAAGTCGTAATAAAGCGCCCACTCTCCAGTTTCATTATGCTTCCAGAACATCAGGCTCCCACTGTCGACCACGTTCAGATTGATCTTCGAGTCCGATGAGATCTGGAACACAAACTCGAAGCCTTCACCCGGATCAACACCCGACTGGCAGAACGAGGGGTAACCGCCGATCTTGTGTTCATAGGTGTGGGTGACCAAGTCGTAATAGCTCTGGATCTTGCCCGCGCGTTCCAGCGTGAGGATTGCTTGCTCAAGGTCTTCCGGGACACCACCGCCATCCCACAATGGAAAGTCCTCCGGCACCGCTTGCGCTGTCAGTGGGAAGGGTTTGAGGAATGTGCCTGCCACCGACAGAGACTTGCGCACCAACACATCATCCGGCCCGTACTCGCGGATAACCCAATTATCCCCCATCGGCTCAAAGTGCTCGGGGAACGGGTTTGAAATGAACACCGTCAGCACACGAACGCCTGCTAGCAGAGGGCTGTTGATGGGCAGGGCGGGCAGGTAAAACTGCGCATAGGGGAGCAACTGTTGCCCCGCCTGATTAGTGGGCACCTCTTCATCCGGTCGGAACAGGAAGACATTGCCCAGCCAGCTTTCTTCATCGGTGCCCGCAGGACGAAAGCCGCCGGCAATGAGCTTCACGGCGGGGCGGGCCAGGCGTTGCTTGATTTCCTGGATTTCCATGGCGATGTAAACCTCCTTTTTACTACAGGTATTAAGGCCGCAGATTGGCGGTGTACGAGAGTGGATAGCAGCGCTTCTTTGCCCGAGCTAGACCACATTAGCGTCCTTCACGGATAAGAGAGTGGACCTCCTCCCACTTCCCGGGCCAATGACTTTCGAGGGCTCCTAGCGTTCCTGAGTGTCATCGATACCGGCTCGGCCAGTGGTAAGGAACGATAGCGCCCGAGGGCAAGGCTGCAAAGCCGGCGGATTCTGATGCAGTTGTAGGCAAAGGCGCGAGGATACGTGGCTTGGAGGTGCGGTGGTCAGGTTCTGGCTTGGCCCGCAGAAGGTGGACAAGCAGGAGCAAGCATCCATGCGAATGCTATTGAAGGGGCAAAGCTACGGAAAATAAATCCCCTTATGCCTGTCCCCTTATTCCTCATGTTGTGTTTTAGGAAATGCCTACTAGGCTGATTTCTGCGTTGTTTTGCCTTGAATGAGCCACGCCAGACGTGTGGTGATTAAACTCACAGGAGTTTGTATGGCACTGCCGACACTTGCAGACATTAAACGTGGCCGGGTTTTTTTCTTAAACCCGCAAAATATCGCCGAGTTTTCCTCGACCAGCGAAGACCTCAACACTTACAACACCGCCGCGCGAGAATTTACTGTGCTGGGGGGTAACTCCCCGCACTACTTTGTGTGCCTAGGTCGGGCACACAACAATGAACACTACAGTTTTTGGAGTCCTATGTCCTCGAACATTAGGGGGCCGAGAATCGGCAGCAGAACGGGACAAGGGCAGATCCCCCAAGACCAGAAGTTTGGTTTTCCGCACTTTATGAATCATTTCAGTTGGTACGATGCCGAGCAGATTTGGATGATTCTCAATGAAGCCGTCCTTATCGAAGCGCGAACCAACCGCGCCAACAAAATAACTCGCGGCACGTTCAATTACATTTCCGATCAAGCCATGGATGATGCTTTTGGCGCCGTGGTGGTGCCAGACGAGGAAGACGAACGGGTCATCTGAGGTATAAATCCCCTTTGCTCTGATTCGTCGACAGCAAAAATCTTAGGAAAAGAGGCCTTCAAACCGGTCGCGACACTCGTTTACGAATCGTTATCTCGTTGACCCCGGCTCGCCTCCGCCCATGTTCCTGGTATTAGATCCCACATTGCCCGGCTCATACTCCGGACTTTGGGTGAAGGATGTGCAGACGTAAATATTTTCACGCTCATTAATTGCATGAACTTTGCAGCCTTTCCTGCTTGAGGGCCTACCAGCACCACCGTTTTGAGTCTGGGTAGCAGGGTCAAGAGGTTTGCCAGCTCCTCTATACCAGCACGTCTTTCGCCAGCTTTTATCTTGATAGTGCCATTCCATCCGGGTATGACGTTCCACAGCACCTTCTCTCGCGGTCGATTCCCGCCTCTTCGGAGAAGGTGAAGAGAGCTTCTGCAGTTGAGTCATCGTTGTTACGCGAGATAAAGCCAGAACCCTTTCGTTTCGCTTGAGGGGACGTCATGGGGCCGGGCTTTTCCAGCAAAAAGAGCGTGTCCGCATTTACCCCGCCGTCCATGGGGTCAAAGTCTTGAAACTCCCAGTCAGGGTGTTTGGCGCGAAGGCTCTCTACATAGGCCGTCAGTGGAGCAATGTGAGGTTCATAGAGCATCCGCCGTCGCATTGCTACAAATTCCGGATGCCTGAAAATCCGAGGGGCATCGTGATATTCAATCGTCATGAGAAAACTCAATCGTCCAAGAACCAAAACCCGACGCAAAACGTCGGGTTTTTCGTTGGCGGAAAAATCCTACTGCCGCGGCTCCACGTTATCCAACACCCGATTCGCCAGCAACGAACTCAACTCAATCAACTGCTGAATCCCCTGCGCCACGTGACGCCTTGATCCCTCCAGGTCAAACGCCAAATCACTCACCATCGCATCAGCCGAAGCCAACGTCTCAGTGAGGTTGGCGAGCAGGCATTCGTTATCGAGGCCTTTCACGACGGCGTACAGCTGCCCCGGTTTGGGCTCGTCTTTGGATTTATCCGGTTTCGGTAGCAAGTAATGATCGAGCACCCGTTTGGTGGTCTCGTCTTGCTGCTTGGCTTTGGATTTTGCGGAGGTAGAACTGGAATCTGCGTCTGGCGGATTCGGAGTTATTTTGAACATAGGTATGTCTTCTCAGTTAGGCCGCAACCATTTCGCTACTAAACGATGGGTGGCGGCTGTGCGCAGGTTAGTAGACCGGTGACATACCTAAAACCGGCGCGCCCGAGGGCGCCATGCGCACAGCCACCATCGAGTGCAGGCGAATGCCTAACTGATGAGACTCATGCAACCGGATGTCATCTGGGCTACTAAACCCGACCACTGATGGGCAGTGGCAGGAAGACAATAAAACCCAGGGACAAGGCGCACAAGCGGGCGGATTCTGGCTTAGTTGTAGGCAAAGGCGCAAGGATGCGTAGCTTGATAGCGGGTGTAGGGG